>NZ_JACHIS010000001.1:6004965-6306207 GCF_014203365.1 Actinoalloteichus hymeniacidonis | reverse complement strand
AGTGCGTCGACTGCATCTCGGAGGGCGCGCGCACCACGCGTAGGCCCAAGACCCTGGCCGGTGCCCCGGTTGGCGCCAAGCCGATCGTCGTTCCGGTCCTCATCGCATTGAACGTGGTGGTCTACCTGATCACCGCGGCCCAAGCGGGCAATCCGATGGGCAACGCCGCATCGGAACTCTTCGGGGCGTGGGCGCTGTGGCCGCCGATGGTTGCGGCGGGCGAGTGGTGGCGGCTGTTCACGTCCGGATTCCTGCACTTCGGCCTGCTGCACCTGGCGCTGAACATGTTCGCGCTGTGGGTGCTGGGCCGGGATCTGGAGCTTCTCCTCGGCAGACTGCGGTTCATCGCCGTGTATCTGGTCTCCCTGATGGGCGGCGGGATCGCCGTCTATCTGTTCGGGGAACTACAGGTCCAGGTCGCCGGAGCATCCGGCGCGGTGTTCGGGTTGATGGGCGGCATCGCGATCGCCGCGATCCGGTTGAAGGTCAATCCGCGTCAGGCTCTGATGGTCATCGGCATCAACCTGGTCATCAGCATCACCATCCCCGGGATCTCCCTGTTGGGACACGTCGGTGGTCTGGTGGTCGGTGCGCTGGCCACGGCCGGGATGGTCTTCGCGCCTCGGCAGCGGCGTGATGCCGTTCAGATCGGTGTCGTGGTCGCGCTGATCGCGCTGTTGGTGGTGGCGTTCTTGATCCGAGAAGCACAGCTCGGCGAATGGACGTGCATGACCATCGACGGTCGGGAGACCTGCGGCCGGATCGGTTGACATAGCGGATTTGCTGATCCGTCATGGATGGGCTCACCCAAGCGGGTGAGCCCGTCGCTGTCTTGTGGACAACCAAGGCCCTCTACCGGCGCTTGTGCCGAAATGCGCAAAGTTATCCACAGGAGTTGTCCCCACTGGGGATGACTTACATGGATGTGGTTCGAGTACCCACCGTGCACGGCTCGTGCCTGAGCTGAACGATCTTCATCAGGCAGAGCGAGGCCCGGACACACAGGTGCCCGGGCCCGTTGTCACTGTCAGTATGGAGTTGCCGACCCGGAGTCGTCCGGGCTCGGTGCTCTAGCGCCACCGCATGGTCATCAACAAACCGGTGATCATCAGCGCGAAGCCGATGGCGAAGTTCCACGACCCGAGCTCCTGCATCAGCGGAATACGATCTCCGGCGATGTAGTTGACGATCAACCAGAGCAGGCCGATCAGCATGATCCCGAGCATCACGGACACGTAGACCGGATGCGAAGGACCAAGACCCACTGCCTCTGCCTTGACCGGTGTGCGCTTATCCTGCGGAACGGTGTAGACGTCCTTCTTGCGGACCTTGGACTTCGGCATCGTTTCCTCGCTGGCGTCGACCGGTGTTGCTCGTCGTCATCACGGAATGTGGCCGTCCAGTCTACGCCTGGTGAGAAAACGCAAGGTGGACGCCTCGATCCCGCAATCACGTTAACGTAGTCGAGGCTCTCAGCGAAGGACAGGTGTACCCGTCGAGCGGATGGCGCCGAGACGGTCGCGATTATTCGCCCACTCGGCGGTCGTGATGTCCGCCAGCCTATGACGCGATCAGCCCCAAGTGGCCTGCGTCTCTCGACGAATGGACACGGTCACAACAGACGTGTGCTTACGCTGCTGGTGCAGAGCTGCCGACGTCGTAGCCCAGGAGGTTTCGTGGTGAGTGAGTTCCCGCCAGAGCGGGACGACTACGCCCCCCGCACTCGTGCTCCGCAGCCTGCGCAGGACGAGCAGCGCCCGGCGGCCGCGCGCCCGGCGCGCACCGCAGGCCCGGGCCGTAGGCGCGCCGCGCGCGAGGGATCGGAAGACCAGCACCCGGCCAACCCGGGCAGGCACTCCGCATCGGGCACGTGGGAGGCGCCGAACCCGCCCGAGGCGACGCGCGTCCAACGCCCGGTCACCGGTCGTCGGCGGGCCGCCGAGCCGGAGAACCACCAGGAGCCACCGCCCGCGCGTCCCACACCGGGCCAGGGGGGTCGACGTCGCCGCGCCGAACCCGTCGACAACCCGGCTCGGCCGGACCTGGCGGGCGAGCGCACCGAGTTCTCCGCTCCGCCGCGACCCAGCGGTTCCACCGGGTCCACCGGATTCTCCGCCCCGATCGCCAGCGGCCCGCTGAGCTCCGCCACCGAGCACGCCTGGCCGCAGACCGCGCCCAACGATGCGCCGAACGGCACTCGCCGCGAGCGCAGGCCGGCCGGTCCGGCGGGTGGTACGCCGCCTGCCGCCCCGCGACGCCCGGGGGAGCGCCCGGCCGATGCACCGGATGGCAGGCGGGCCCGACGGCCGCAGCCGCCAACCCGGCCCGGCCCCCCGCCGACCTACCCGCCCGCGGCCGCTCCCCGAGGCCCGGAGACCAGCCAGGACTGGCCGAGGCCGGACGACAGGCCGCCGCCCGCCGCACCCAATCTCGGCGGTGTGCTGCCGCTCCCCGACGCCCCGATGGGGCGACCGACCTCGGACGGGCCTCGCTCGGCCGACCTCGCCGGTCAGCTGCCTGTCGCACCGCGCTCGACCCCCCGTGCCGAACCGCCGTTCGCCGCGCCGATCGATGACGACGTCGAGTCCAGCGCCGGTTCCTTGCTGGGCGCCCGACTCGACGGCGCCCTCGACGCCGACGGGCCCAATCGGTCCCGGCCCTCGATGGCGCCCATCCCCGGGATGCCGCCCCGGCAGGCGCCGGGTGGCGCAGGCCGAGGCCCGATGCAGACGCGGGGCATGCAGGCACCCGGGCCGGACCCGGAGTCGATGCAGACCGAGCTGCTGCCCGCTGCATCGGCATCGCACGCACCGAACCGCGCCGGGCAACCCGCGCCGGAGGCGGCCACCGAGCTCATCGCGCCCGTCGAGGACGACTACGACGATGAGTACGCGGACGACTACGACGACGGTTATGACGACGGCTACGACGAGGCCGACGACGACTCGGAACACGCTGCCGCAGCCGAGGGCAAACCGCGCACGAAGAAGAAGTCGGTAGCGACCAAGAAAAAGAAGAAGGACAGCGCGGGCCGGATCCTCGCCCGCTCCGGCGGCGAGCTGATGCTGACCGCGGGGTTCGTGGTGCTGCTGTTCGTGTTCTACGAGCTCTTCGTCACCGGTTGGTTCACCTCCTCGCGGCAGGCCCAGGCCGACTCGCGGATGGAGGAGATGTGGCAGGCGGGCGCCAACGAGCGTGATTCGGGTATCGCCCCGATGGATGGCGATGCCTTCGCACGGATCTACGTGCCCAAGTTCGGCTCCGACTACCGGTACAGCATCGTCGAGGGCACCAGCGACGAGAACCTCGAGGTCGGCCCAGGCCACTACATCGACAGCGCGTTGCCCGGCGAGCGCGGCAACTTCGCGGTGGCGGGACACCGGGTCGGTTGGGGCTCGCCCTTCAACAACCTCGACCTGTTGGAGAGCTGCGACGCGATCGTCATCGAGGGCCAGTCGGAGTGGTTCGTCTATCGGGTGTTGCCGATGGAGAGCGAGATCGCGGACTGGGAGGCCACCAGGGCGGCCCGGCCGGAGTGCACCGATGTGCCCTCGCTGGTCGATCCGAACGTCGAGGGCGGCGGCGCCTACGGGATGACCCCCGGCCAGCAGATCGTCTCGCCGAGCCAGGGTGAGGTCATCCTGCCCGTACCGAGCAATCCCGGTGTGGAGCTGGCCGAGGCGGATCAGCGTTCGTTGATCACCCTGACCACCTGTCACCCGAGGTTCTCCGCCGAGCAACGGATGATCATCCACGGTCTCTTGACCGCTCAGTATCCGAAGGAAGGCGAGGGCGCCGGACTGCCGCCCGAGCTGGAGTCAGTGACCCTGGAACGAGAGTAGGCGCAGACGACGTGTACGGCTGGATCTGGCGACATCTGCCGGGACCACTCGTGGTCAAGATCATCGAGGCGTTGGTGCTGGTGGCCATCGTGATCTCGTTGCTGCTGTTCGTCGTGTTCCCGTGGGTGGCGCCGCTGCTGCCCTGGAACAGCGTCGACGTGCCTACCGACGTCAACACGGTCGAATGACGCGCATCGGCGGGCCTTGACGCTCGGATACGCTGGTCGAATGCGCATCCTGGTCGTCGACAACTACGACAGCTTCGTCTACAACCTGGTCCAGTACCTGGCGCAGCTCGACGTCGAGGTGCTGGTGCGTCGTAACGACGTCGTCGAACAGGATGACCTGGACCAGGTCAGCGGTGTGCTGATCAGCCCGGGACCGGGAACGCCGGACCGGGCCGGTCAGAGCATGGAGCTCATCCGTCGTTGTGCCGAGCGAGCCCTACCGGTGCTCGGGGTCTGCCTCGGCCACCAGGCGATCGCCCAGGTCTGGGGCGGCGTCGTCGAGCGGGCTCCCGAGCTGCTGCACGGCAAGACCAGCCTGGTTCACCACGATGGCTCGGGCGTCCTGACCGGGCTGCCGAACCCCTTCGTCGCGACCCGCTACCACTCCTTGACCGTGCGGCCGGACACCGTTCCCGCCGACTTCGAGGTCACGGGCCGGACCGAGTCCGGCGTGGTGATGGCCATTCGACACCGGACGCTGCCGATCGAGGGCGTCCAGTTCCATCCGGAGTCGGTGCTCACCGATGGCGGACATCGGATGCTGGCCAATTGGCTGGCGGCCTGTGGCACGACGGTGCCCTCGGCCTTGGTCGACGAGTTGGAGCACGGCGCCCGGAAGCTGGCGGCCGCTGCACAGGCCTGACGCGTCTTCTAGAGCGTGCCGATGATCGGCTCGGGCCCGCCGGGCCGCCGAGGGCTGGGCAGCGGGATCGACCGGGCCCTGATCCTGGCCTGAACCCGGGCGACCGCGCCTCGGAGGACGATGCCCAGAGCGCGGATCGAATCCGGTTCGAGCATGATGATCTCGCTTGCCGGGGAACTGAGCTCGATCCGGTCGTCCACGACGCGCACCGTGATCAGACAGGTGCGGCCCTGGATGTCTCGGCAGGTGACCTCGGGCAGTGCCCGCTCCGCCGACGGGATCATCTCGTCCGCCATCTCTGGCACCTCCTAAGCGACCCGCGAAGCCGACGATCGGCCACCCGTCGTGTCAGCGTGGGGTGAGCTGTGCCGGGACGCAACAGGAGACGCCGAGGTTCGGATCAAGGCGCGGGAAGGCTCGCCTGCCAGGCCATTCGCAGCGGATGAGTGTCGTAGACGATGCGCAGTTCGGTGATCCGGCCCGTCTCGTCGAGCGTGAGCATGTCGACGCAGTCGAAGGCTGTCGCGGTGTCGTCCGGCAGCCGCCAGTCGTAGCGGAACCGCACGGCCGCGCAGTTCGGTTGCTCGGTGGATAGATACACGTCGACCGGGGTGATCTCCGAGCGTGCGGTGGTCGCCGCGAGTTCGGGGTAGAACTCGCGTGCCGGGATCTCGCCGTTCATCGGCGAGCGGACCACCCCGTCATCGGTGAACAACTCCAACACACCCGCCGCGTCTCCCGCAGCCAGTAGCCGTAGATACCGATCGATGGTCCGCCGCGTCTGCGTCTGCGCCGTGGACACCATGGCCGCCAAGCCTACTGGGGCGGTTGTCGGGTCCTTGTCCAACCTGCCGGATTCAGCTCCAGCCGCCCCAGCGAGTGCTTGCCACGCCTCACGGCGGGTTCAGAAAGCCGCCGCCGCCCCCGTCATCGTCGCCGCCGCCGTCGTCATCGCCGCCGGTGAGTTTTCCGATGCCGATGATCACGGACTCGTCGTTGCGGAGTGGATTGCCGGGGTCGAAGGACTGCGACACCACTCGATCGAGCTGGGAGATATCGTCGACCATGACGCCCTGCTCGACGAGCTCGCCGTCCCACCCGAGTTGCTGGAGCGCCTCCAATGCCTCATCTGCGGTCATCCCGGTCAGATCGGGCATCTCGAGCTGATCGCCGAGCGACACCTGGAGGGTGATGGTCGAACCCCGGTCGACCGGGGTGTTCGGCGGGATGCTCTGGGAGAGGACCTCGCCCTCCTCCTCCGCGCTGCTGGTGGTCTGCACGTCGACGGTCAATCCCAGGCTCTCCAGGTTCGACCTGGCCGTGTCGACCTGTTGCCCGACCGCATTGATGACGTTGACCTGCTCGATGGCCTCGCCGAGGGTGATCTGCACGCGCGAACCGCCGTCGACCTCTTGGTCCGGCGGCGGGTTCTGTCCCATGACCGCCCCGACGAGGTTCTCGTCCTCGGTCTCCTCGTACTGGTATTCCTCGGAGAGCCGCAGCCCCACCTCGCCCAGGGCGTCCCCTGCCTCACTCGCCGACATCCCGGTGAGATCCGGCACCGTTGCAGTACCCGGGCCTGCACCGAGAATGACCTGCACGGTGGAGTCCTCTTCGACCTCCGCGTCAGGCGCCGGGTCGGTGGACATGACCGTGCCTGCCTCCTCTGCGGTGGATTCCACGGGCTCACCGATATCGATCCGGAGATTGGCAGCGTCCAGGGCGTCCCTGGCCTCCCGCTCGGTCATTCCGGTGAGGTCGGGTACCGAGACGGTCGGTGTGGTCGGGGCGTCGTCCTCGCCCGAGTTGAATCCGTTGATGGTCAGGACGGCGGCCAACGCGATGATGCCGACACACAGCGCCGTGATCAGCGCGGCGACCCAGCCCTTCCGGCGTCGGGCGCGCCGTTCCTCCTCCTCATCGGCGAGTTCGTCGTAGTCGTCGTCGACGGGGGGCGGCGGCGGACGTCGCCGCCTGCCGGGCTGCGGGGCGTCCTCGGAGCCCATCATGGTGGTGCGTTCCTCGTCGGTCATCACCATCGGCGCGTTCGGCCGCTGCCCCGACAGCACCCGCACCAGGTCGGCGCGCATCTCCGCCGCCGACTGGTACCGGTTGGCGGGGTTCTTGCTCATCGCCTTGAGGATGATCGCGTCGAGCTCGGGCGTGATCTGGTCGTTGACCTCGGACGGCCGCCGGGGATCCTCCCGGACATGCTGATAGGCGACCGCAACCGGCGAATCACCGGTGAACGGCGGCTCGCCGGTCAACAGCTCGAAGAGCACACAGCCCGCCGCGTAGACGTCGCTTCGGGCGTCGACCGCCTCGCCCCTGGCCTGCTCCGGCGACAGGTACTGCGCGGTGCCGATCACGGCTGCGGTCTGGGTGACGGCGGCTTGGCCATCGTGCAGTGCCCGCGCGATACCGAAGTCCATCACCTTCACGGCGCCGGACTTGGTGATCATGATGTTGGCGGGCTTCACATCGCGGTGGATGATGCCGTGTCGGTGGCTGAAGTCCAGGGCCGCACTCGCGTCGGCCATGACCTCCATCGCCCGACGACCGGTGAGTGGGCCATCGCCCTTCACCATGTCGCGCAGCGTCCGACCGTCGACGTACTCCATGACGATGTAGGGCAGCGGACCGTGCTCGGTCTCCGTCTCGCCGGTGTCGTAGACGGCGACGATGGCGGGATGATTCAACGCTGCGGCGTTCTGCGCTTCTCTGCGGAAGCGCAGCTGGAACGTGGGATCCCGTGCGAGGTCGGCGCGTAGCACCTTCACGGCCACATCGCGGCTGAGTCGAACGTCCCTGCCCATGTGGACCTCGGACATGCCGCCATAACCGAGTGTGTCACCCAGTTCATAGCGGTTGGAGAGCAGTCGCTGCGTGCCCATTACTGCGTCGTCCCGATCCTCGTTAACGGTCGTCTCATCATGCCGGTTCGCCCGGTCCGATGCCGAGTCTGCATAAGCATGTCCTCGTGGTGATACATCGGATCAAGCACCCCCTGTGGTACACCGAACAACGATCTCAGTGTTCACTGGCTGCAGACCACTCGGTTCTATGCCTGTCACCAGGCACATTCTCGCGAGTTCCACCGGATCGTCGTCGATTCCCACCACCGTTGGGCGCATTCCGAGCTCTTCGAGCCGTTCCGCCACTACCTCGGACGGTTTGTTCTGAAACTCGGTCTCGGCGAGTTCGACGAGAGCAGAATTCTCGCTCTGACCAGGCGGTGGCTGTTCATCGGGCTCGGGGAATGAGGGTAAGACATCTTCGTCGGAAACCGAAGGACCCGAATCTTCCTCGAGATCGGTGCCGGAACCGGGGCTTTCCGCGCGCCCCTGCCCTTCCTGCAGAACCGTGGAGATACCCCACACGGCCAAGCCGATGAGTATGACGACCAGCAGCGAGACGACCGTCCATGCGGCGGCGTTGCTTCGACGACGCGGTGGCTGCTGCATCCCGGGGTGGTAACCGCCGCCCGGGTGATGACCCATCGGGGCCGGACCATGGGCGGGCGGTGCCGGTGGCATGTTCTGCACGGGAGCCGCAGGCATCATCATGTTGCCCCCCGGCGGAACGCGGGGGATGTTGCCGGTGATCGGTCCGTTGGACAGCATCGCCAGACCCGAGGGCGCAGGCAACGGATGACCCGCGCGTACCGCGGACACGGCCGCCGCGAACTCGCCTCCGGTGCGGTAACGCCGCCTCGGATCCTTGACCAGGGTGTTCTCGATGAGGGTCCGCGCACCGATCGGCACATCCGGCGGGAGCGGCGGGACGTTCTCCCTGATGTGCATCATGGCGACCGTCACCGCGTTGTCGGACACGAAGGGACGGTGCCCCATCAGGCATTCGTAACCGACGACGGCCAAGGAGTAGACATCGCTGGCGGGTTCGGCCTCGCCGCCCAATGCCTGTTCCGGCGCGATGTAGTGCGCGGTGCCCATCACCATGCCGGATCGGGTCACCGGCGCTGCATCGGCCGCCTTGGCGATCCCGAAGTCGGTGAGCTTCACCTTGCCGTTCGGGGTCACCATGATGTTGCCGGGCTTGACGTCGCGGTGGACGTAACCGCGTTCGTGCGCGGCCTGAAGTGCCTGGCCCGCCTGTTCGAGCATGTCGAGCGCGCGGTCGGCGTTAAGCCTGCCCTGGGTGGCCAGGATAGCGGCCAACGGGTCGCCCTCGACCAACTCCATCACGAGGTAGGCGGTGTCCTCCGGGCCATCCGGTACCGCAGCGGTCTCGCCGTAATCGTGGATCGCCGCGATATTCGGGTGGTTCAGTGATGCGGTGGTGCGGGCCTCGGTGCGGAACCGGTGCAGGAACTCGGCATTGCCGCAGAGCTCCGGTTTGAGGACCTTGACCGCGACCTTGCGATCGAGGCGCGTGTCAGCCGCCTCCCAGACCTCGCCCATGCCGCCGACCGCGATCCGCGTACCGAGTCGGTAGCGGTCCGCGAGCAGCTGCCCGGAGGTGAGCACGGCTCAGCCACCTCCGAGCCCGGCACCGAGCACCGCCCGGCCGATCGGTGCGGCGACTCGACCGCCGGTGGCACCCGCGCCGATATCGCCGCCTGCTTCGACGAGTACGGCCACGGCGACCTGCGGGTCCTCGGCAGGTGCGAAGGCGACATACCAGGCGTGCGGGTTGGTCTCTGAGGGGTCGACGCCCCACTGGGCGGTACCGGTCTTCGACGCGATCGTCACGCCGGGGATCTGTCCCTCGCCGCCGGTGTGTTGCTCGGAGGCGATCATCATCTCGGTCAGGTCCTGTGCGACCTGAGGCGAGAACGCTTGCTCAGCTTCATCCGGGTTGATCTCGTCGAGGAGATCGAGCTCGGGAGTGAGAATCCGCGAGACGACGTGCGGCTCCATCCGGCTGCCCTCGTTTGCGATAGTCGCAACCATCATCGCGTTCTGCAATGGGGTGACCCGGACATCGCGCTGGCCGATTCCGCTTTGGTAGACCGCTGCGGAGTCCGCCATCTCACCGAGTTCGGAGGACGCAACCGAAAGCGGAATCTCGAGGTCTGGGTCGCTGAAGCCTAGCGCTTCAGCCTGCTCTTGAAGTACCTCGGGACCGAGTTCCCCCGCGATCTCACCGAAGGGAACGTTGCAGGACTCCTCCATCGCCTGAAGGAGTGTCGCGCGCTGTCCATTCCCGCACGGATTGTTGTTGTAATTGGGCAGGCTGACGCTACTGCCGGGCAGCTGGACGGAGGGCGCGGCGTTGACCTCGCTGTCGTTGGAATAGCCGTTATCCAACGCGGCGGCCGCCACGAGCAGCTTGAACGTCGAGCCAGGCGGCTGGGTCTCGGAGATCGCCCGGTTGTGCAACGGGCGATTCTCGTCGGCTTCCAGTTCCTCGGTCGCCGCAGCGCGTGCTTCGGAATCCAAAGTGGAGAGTTCATTCGGATCGAAGGTCGGCGTGGACACCAAGGACAGGATTCGACCGGTACTCGGCTCCAATGCCACTACCGCGCCGGTGAGGCCTCGGTCCGTCATCATCTGATAGGCGGTCTCCTGCATCCGCCGATCGATGGTGAGCTCGACCATGCCGCCTCGGGCGTCCCGACCGGTGATCAGGTCGGAGAGTCTCCGGACGAACAGCCGGTCGTCCGATCCGTTGAGTACCGGGTCCTCGGCGCGCTCCAAGCCGGTGCGACCAATCGGTGAGTAGTAACCGGTGATCGGCGCGTAGACCGGGCCATCCGGATAGACCCGCTCGTACGGGTAGAGGTTGTCGCCGGTCTCCTCGACCGTGGCGACCGCCTCGTTGCCCACGATGATGTCGCCCCGCTGCCGCGCCAGTTCCTCGTTGAGGGTGCGGCTGTTCCTGGGATGCGCCCGAAGCTCGTCCGACCAGATCACCTGGATATAGGTCAGGTTCACCATCAGCGCCACGATCAGCAGCATGACGGTCAGGGCGACTCGACGGATCGGTGTGTTCATGTCGGTCGGGCCACCATCTCCGTGTGTGCCTCAGCCAGCGGAGCCTGCTGCGGCCGGGGTTTCGACGGGGGCTGCGGCTTGCGTGCTGCATGAGAGATGAGCAGCAACAGTGCGACCAGAATGTAGTTCGCCAGCAGCGACGAGCCACCGTAGGACAGGAACGGGGCGGTGATACCGGTAGACGGAATCAGCCGGGTGGCACCGCCGACGACGATGAACACCTGCAGACCGATGATGAACGCCAGACCGCTGGCGAGCAGCTTGCCGAAGCTGTCTCGGACGGCCAGCGCGGTACGCAGGCCACGCATCACCAGCAGTAGGTACAGCAACAGGACGGCGGCGACTCCGACGAAACCGATCTCCTCGCCGATCGCGGAGATGATGAAGTCGGTCTCGGCCGCAGGGATGAGCGTCGGTCGTCCGCTGCCCAGTCCGGTGCCGAAGATGCCGCCCGTACCGAGGCCGAACAACGACTGAACTAGCTGGAAGCTGTCGCCGTCGGTCGCATCGAGCCTGCCGAGTGGGTCCATCCAGTTCAGGACTCGGACCCGGAGGTGATTGAAGAGCGGATAGGCGATGACACAGCCGATCGCGAACAGGCTGAGTCCGATGACCACCCATGACACCCGTTCGGTGGCCACGTAGATCATGACCAGCACCAGGCCGAAGAACAGCAGCGAGGTGCCGAGGTCGCGCTCGAAGACGAGCACGCCGACCGAGGCGGCCCAGGCCAGCAGCATCGGGGCCATGTCGCGCATCCTCGGGAAGTCCATACCCAGGAAACGCCTACCCGCCACGGTGAACAGGTCGCGCTTGGAGACCAGGAAGGACGCGAAGAAGATCATCAACAGGATCTTGGCGAACTCACCCGGCTGAATACCCGCCCCGCCGATACGGATCCAGATCTTCGCTCCACCCGCGCTGGACATGCTCGCGGGCAGGAAACCGGGCAGCGCCAGCGCGATGAGCCCGACGAAGCCACAGGTATAGCCGAAGCGGGCCAGCAGCCGATGATCCTTGACGAAGGCCAGGATCAGGACGAACAGCACGACGCTGATGACCATCCAGCCGATCTGCCGGTTCACCAGGTATCCGTGATCCGGGTCGGCGGCCGCGTCGGCGAGATCGATTCGGTAGATCGCGATCAGCCCGACGCCGTTGAGCAGCGCGGCGAACGGCAGGATCAGCGGATCCGCATAGGGCGCCCACTTGCGCACCGCCAGGTGCGCGATGCCGAACAGCGCGAGGAAGGCCGCGCCGTTGTACAGCAGCTGAGTGGACAACTCCTGTTCCTGGTTCGCCTCGACCAGGACGTTGGCGATCGTGACGAGAATGGCGGCGAACGCGAGCATCAACAGCTCGGTGTTTCGCCGAGTGGGCACGGCAGGGGGCGACGGCGTTGCCGCCTGCCCCGGATTCGACGTGGCGTCGACCGGGCTGGACATCAGCCGACCGTCCGGCAATCGACTCCAGGCTCCTGCACGTGACGTGCGGCGCTGCCTCCGGTGGTCTCGTCCTTCGCGTCCTGCTCACGAGTGTCGGAACGTTCGTCGTCCTGGCCGACCAAGCCGGAGGGCCCCTCCGAAGGAGGCGTTGGGCGAGTCTGTTCGTCCTCGGGAGTGCGCTGGTCGCCCTCGGCTTCCTCGGTGTCCCCGGCGCTGTTCGCGGAGTCGTCGTTGTCGGCGGGCTCGTTGTCGCCGTTGGAAGCGGGCTGTTCCTCGGTGCAGGGCGGCAGCAGTTGCTCGGTGCGAAGCTGGTCGATCGTCTCCCTGGCGTCGTTCAGATCGCCCTGGTTCACGATGCCGTCTCGAACCGTGCCCTGGTACGCAGGCCGCAGATCACCGATCTGGATGCGCTCGCAGTCCTCCCCGGCGCCACCACAGGAATCCTCGACCTGGCGGTGCAACGGGATACCCACCACCGTGCCGCGAACGCCTTGGAAGACGGCGACCTCGTCGTCATCGTTGGCGCCGACGAAGTACTGGCCCATCACGACGCTGTAGCCGAAATAGCCACCGACGCCGAGCAGTACCAGGACGGCGAACAGGACGAGCGCGGTCCGAAGGCCCTTGCGCTTCTTCTTGGTGGGCTCCGGCTCGGCTTCCTTCCTCGGCGGCCGAGGAAGAGTCGTGGCCGAAGCACGCGCCGCAGCCGAATCCGGCGGCGGTGGCTCCTCGGAGCCGTCACCGGCCGCGCCACCGACGATCGGGGCGTTCTCGCCGAACTCGACGTCGACCACATCGGCGACGATGCAGGTCACGTTGTCGGGCCCGCCGCCCTTGAGCGCCAGCTCGATCATCCGGTCCGCGCAGGCCTGCGGGTCCGAGATGCGCATGGCCTCGTCGAGCGTCTCATCGCTCACCGGGCCGGACAGCCCATCCGAACAGAGGAGATAGCGGTCGCCCGGTCGAGCCTCGCGCACCGTGAGGGTCAGCTCCACGTCGTTGCCGGTCAAAGCGCGGAGCAGCAGCGAACGCTGCGGATGGTTCGCCGCGTCCTCCTCGCTGATCCGGCCTTCGTCGATCAACGACTGGACGAAGGTGTCGTCGTGGGTGATCTGGGCGAACCTGCCGTCCCGCAACAGATAAGCGCGGGAGTCGCCGACATGGACCAGGCCCAACCTGCTGCCCGCGAAGAGCACCGCGGTCAGCGTGGTGCCCATGCCGTCGAGGTCGGGATCGCCTGCGACCAACTCGTTGAGCATGCCGTTGCCGTTGCTGACGGCTTCGCGCAGCCGACCGAGTAGGTCGTCACCCGGCTCGTCGTCGTCGAGCGGTGCCAGCGCGGCGATGACGACCTTGCTGGCCACCTCGCCTGCAGCATGGCCGCCCATTCCGTCGGCGAGCGCCAGAAGTCTGGGCCCTGCGTAGACGGAGTCCTGGTTGTTGGAGCGAACCAGGCCTCGATCACTTCGGGCCGCATAGCGGAGGACAAGGGTCATGAGTGCAGCTCGATCACCGTCTTGCCGATACGGATCGGGGCTCTGAGCGAGACTCGGGTCGGACCCGTGACCTTCGCCCGGTCGAGGTAGGTGCCGTTGGTGGAGCCTAGATCCTCCACGTACCAGTCCGTCCCTCGGAGTACCAGACGCGCATGCCGTGTCGAGGCGTAGTCGTCGTCCAACACCAATGTGGAGTCGTCGGCTCGACCGAGAGTGATCGGCCTTCCGTCCAACGAGATCCGGGTGCCCGCGAGGGCCCCGTGTGTCACCACGAGCTGTCGAGGCGAGCGACCGCGCGACTTCTGCGGTTCACGTCGTCCACCCGGGACTGTCACTCGCAGTCCCGAAGCCGCGTACAGATCGGATCGGACGACCCGGAGCGCGGCCAACACGAACAACCAGAGCAGGGCGAGGAAGCCTGCCCTGGTGAGTTGGATCACCAACTCTGGCATGACCGACCACCCCCGCTACGGAGGGGATATGCGCCTTCCACCGTTCTGGATGCTCCTACTCCATGCCGCCACCGAGGTCTCGTGGTCGGTCGTGCCTGCGGCTTCGTCAGCCCTGGCTTCGGAAGACCAGGGAGGAGTGGCCGATGCGGACGACGTCGCCTTCCGCGAGCTGCCAAGTCTGGACTGAATTGCCGTTGACGGTGCTGCCGTTTGTGGAACCGAGATCAGCAAGGGTCGCACTCTGTCCGTCCCAGGTGATCTCCAGGTGTCGCCGGGAGACTCCTGTGTCGGGCAGCCGGAACTGTGCATCCTGGCCTCGACCGACGACATTGCTTCCCTGCACAAGCGTATAGGTGCGGTTGGAACCGTCGTCGAGTTGCAGGGTCGCGGTGATCTGCCGAGGGCCGGTCTGCACGGCGGGCGGAGCATAGCCCCCCTGCTGCTGGCCGTAGCCCTGCTGCTGGCCATAACCCTGCTGCTGGCCGTAGCCCTGCTGGTCATAGCCCTGCTGGCCGTAACCCTGCTGGCCCTGCTGGTCGTAACCCGGCTGCCCGCCCTGGCCGTAGCCCTGCTGGTCGTAACCGGGCTGGCCGCCGTAGCCCTGCTGGTCGTAGCCCGGCTGGCCGCCATATCCCTGCTGCTGCCCGTAGTTCGGGTCGTAACCCTGCTGCTGGCCGTAACCCTGCTGGTCGTAACCGGGCTGGCCGCCATATCCCTGCTGCTGCCCGTAGTTCGGGTCGTAACCCTGCTGCTGGCCGTAACCCTGCTGGTCGTAGCCGTACTGCTGTTGTTGTTGGCCGTAACCCTGCTGGTCGTAGCCGTACTGCTGCTGGCCGTACGGGTCGCTCTCGGGGTACTGCTGGCCGGGGGGCTGGCTCATGGGTCGGTCTCCTGCGTTGCGAGGTGGTGCCGCCTGACTGCCCGCATCCGGGTCGACAGACGAACTGGTTCGGAACTGTCCCGTGTGCAGCGTTTCAGAGCGCTCCAAGGAGACTACGACGTCACCATAGGTATCCCACCCTTGTTCGGCGAGGTGCTCCTGGACGCAGTCTGCGAGCAGCTGCTTGACCCGCTGCTCGTCACCAGTGAGTCGCTCGTGGTCGCTCGGGCCGAGCGTGACCACGAAGTGGTTCGGCGCGAGCAGGCGGCCACCCGCCAGCTCCTGTACATGCCCGTCAGCCTCCCGCTGGAGGTTCTGCGCAAGCTCTTGCGGCACTACGTTTCCGCCGAACACCCGCGCGAAGGTGTTCCCTACCATGCCTTCGAGACGGCGCTCGAAGCGCTGCACGAGGCCCACGGCATAACCTCCACCCGATACGACTACTTGTCCCGATCGTATCCGTGCCGACAGCGGGCCACAGCGTCTAGTGCAAAAGGCGCCTCAGAACGTGTGCTACGCTTTCGCCGCACCCAGCAAGACCGGGTGTCAGTCACTCGGGCGAGTGGCGGAATGGCAGACGCGCACGGTTCAGGTCCGTGTGTCCGCAAGGACGTGAGGGTTCAACTCCCTCCTCGCCCACTCTATTCGGTTCCCCGTTGGGGAACCTCGCGGGTTCCCGCGCTTGTTGGGGGGCCGAGCCCCCCATGCCCCCCGCGTTGCTTGCTCCTTGCGTGGGGCGAGGAGCAGCTGGGTGTTGACAGCGGATCTCGTTCCCTTGCCTTCGGCTTTGGGATCTCGACTATCTCTCGGCCTTCGGCCTTCGGGGTTTGTTGCTGTGGTGTGGTGCTGCTCCTTGTGTTGGGTGGGGAGCGGCTGGGTGTTGACCAGCGGATCTTGCTCCCTTGCCTTTGGCTTTGGGATCTCGACTTTTTCTCGGCCTTCGGCCTTCGGGGTTTGTTGCTGTGGTGTGGTGCCGCTCCTTGTGTTGGGTGGGGAGCGGCTGGGTGTTGACCAGCGGATCTCGTTCCCTTGCCTTCGGCTTTGGGATCTCGACTTTGACCAGCGGGTCTTGCCGCCTTGGCGTTGGCGTTGGCGTTTGGGCTGGGGTGCCTGGTTTTGGTTGTGGTGCGGGAAGTTACCTGGTCGTGGGGGGTGGGGCTAGGGGCTGAACGTGTGGTTGTGGGCTGCTTGGGTGTGACGCATGGGAGTTGGTTGAGTCCCATGCGTCACCATGGCGATTCGGGTGTCAGCCTCGGAACTCCACTTCTGGGAAATCCGGAGCGGGAGCGTCTAGCAGGTCACTCTCCTTGCCTGCCAGGTGATGGTCGACGAACTCGCTCAGGTAGGCGCGGGTGATCTCCACCGATCGTTCTCCGGTAGGCAGGCCGACCTCGTCTGCCGCGCACTGCGGGGTCTGGGTCGGCGGGATGTCGAAGGCCTCGGCCAGCAGCGGGATGTCGGTGAAACCCATGTGGTCGGCGTTACAGACCTGGATCCAGCGTCGCCAGCCTTCCAGATGAGCCCACTCACGTGCCCAGGTCTCGTCGTAGTCCTCGTGGTCGACCGGTCGGTCGTGGGGAAGCCCGCCGAACAGCATGAACGGACGATCGAGGCCCTCGCCTGCGACGGTGGTGAAGATCGTGCCGTCCATGTTGACGCCCGCATCGATCCGGTTGTCGGTCGCCATCGCGAGATACGCCGTGGCGCCGCCCAAGGAATGGCCTGCCATGGCGATGCGCGACTCATCGATCAGCATTCCCGCCCACCAGGCCGGATCTCGGCCGGTGAGCTCGTCGATGACGAACGAGGCGTCCGCCGACCGTCCCTCGGCCATCGCCGCACCCAGCTCTCGGGAGGTCTTCTCCTCGCACAGCAGGCACCCGGTCACCCGGCCGTCGGGGAACTCGATTCCCTGTGCCTCGTACTTGTGATCCATGGTGGCGACGATGTTTCCCCGCGAGGCCAGCTCCTCGGCCAACGAGGTCAACGACTCGCGGCTGAGCCCGGCACCCGGCGACAGCAGCACCAGCGGGCGTCCGCCGCGCGCGGGCCTCGGGATCGCATCCCGGAACGAATGGGTCTCGACCCTGGTCAACGAGTCGCCAGGCGCATCGACCCCGTGGCCTGCGACTATTCGTTCCGAGACCGCCGCAGAGGTGTACTCGGCTCGCTTCGACGTCGGTGCGATCGCCGGGTACCACAGCCCGACCATGAGTTCCCGGTCCTCCTCGGGACGCCAATAGTCCGATCGGCTCTCGTCGACCAGGTGCAGGCTGGTCGAACCGACGAGGTGCCCGCCGGTCGGCTCGGGCAGGGTCAGTAAAGGTTCCGCGTTGGGCGAAACAGCCTCGGCCGGTTCGGCGGTGGCGGCGGCAGGCACGGCCAGCGATGCGACGAGCGCCAAGGCCAGCGGGAGCATCGCGGCCTGCCTTCGCCTGCGGTCGGTGGTGAATCGGGTCTCATTCGGTTCGGTTCTGATCACCAATCGAGTCTGCGAATCCGCCACCGCCGCAACATCCGGGTTCACCCGTGTCCCCGGCGTAGGGGTGCCCGGAACCCGTTGTCGGGGTGACTGCGACCTGCATCCCTCGGATACTGGGATACTTGTCTCGGACATCGGCGCAGAAGCCACGACGAAAGAGAAACCGGAGGACACCGGGTGCTACAGGGCGATATCGGGTTGGAGCTCGGCGGTCGGATCGCGACCGCGCTGCGGACGGCACTCGACGTGTCGATCACCCCCGAGGAAGCCCTGATCCGACCGTCCAACCGAGCGGGCGTCGACTATCAGTGCAATGTGGCGATGGGCCTGGCCAAGAAGCTCGGCCGCAAACCGAGGGAGGTCGCCGAGGCGGCGGTCTCGAACCTCGACGCAGGCGACCTGGTGGCCGAGACCGAGATCGCGGGCCCCGGGTTCATCAACATCGTCCTCCGCGACGACTTCCTCGGCTCTGCGCTGACCGCGTTGCTCTCAGACCCGAGGGCGGGCGTGCCAGTGGTCGACGAACCCCGTCGATTCGCCCTGGACTACTCCAGCCCCAACGTGGCCAAGGAGATGCACGTCGGGCACCTGCGGTCCTCCATCATCGGTGAGGCGCTGCGGCGGCTGCTCGAGTTCATCGGACACGAGGTCGTCCCGCACAACCACATCGGTGACTGGGGCACCCCCTTCGGAATGCTCATCGAGCACCTGATCGACGAGGGCTGGGTGGCCGACGGGGCGCAGGCACATGCGATCGGCGACCTCAACGGCTTCTATCAGCAGGCGCGCGTCAAGTTCGACGGTGACGAGGACTTCGCAGACCGGGCCAGGAAGCGGGTCGTGCTGCTTCAGGGCGGCGACGAGCAGACCCTCGCGTTGTGGCAGGGGCTGGTCGACGAGTCGGCCCGTCACTTCGAAGAGGTCTACGAACTGCTCGGCGTCTCCCTGCGCCGCGAGGACCTCTACGGCGAGAGTTTCTACAACCCGATGCTCGCCGACACGGTCGCCGAGCTGGAGGCCAAGGGACTGACCGAGATCAGCGACGGCGCGGTGTGCGTCTTCCCACCCGGCTTCACCAATCGGGAGGGCGAACGGCTGCCCCTGATCGTCCGCAAGAGCGACGGTGGCTACGGCTATCCGGCCACCGACCTGGCGACCGCTCGTTACTGGGCGGGCGAGCGCGGCGCCACCGACCTGCTCTACGTCGTGGGCACCCCGCAGGCACAGCACTTCGCCATGGTCTTCGCCGTCGCAGCGCAGGCGGGCTGGCTGACCGAGAAGCACCGGGCCGAACACGTCGCATTCGGGTCGATCCTCGGCTCCGATGGCAAGACGATCCGCACCAGGGCGGGCGGTTCGGTCAAGCTGGTGGAACTCCTGCACGAGGCCGTCGAGCGGGCGGGCGCGGTCGTCGCGGAGCGCACCGAGCTCGATGCCGAGGCGCGCGCCTCGGTGGCCCGGTCGGTGGGCATCGGCGCCGTGAAGTACGCCGACCTCTCCGGCGACCGTGAGAAGGACTACCTGTTCTCCTGGGACAAGATGCTGGCGATGGACGGCAACACCGCCGTCTACCTTCAGTACGCCAACACGCGGAGCCTCTCGGTGCTGCGCAAGGCCGGACAGCGGCCCTCGGCGGACACCGCGGTCCTGCCCGTCGAGCCTGCGGAACGGGAGTTGGCACTGGCCTTGCTGCGCTTCCCTGCCGCGGTGTCCTCGGCGGTCGAATCGTTGGCACCGCATCGGATCTGTGGGCACCTGTACGAGATCGCCACCGCGTTCTCGTCATTCTGGGAGCGCTGCCCGATCCTGGCCCCGGGAACGCCCGACGAGGTCCGGCAATCGCGACTCGCCCTTGCGGCGGCGACCTCCCAGGTGCTGACCTTGGGACTGTCGTTGTTGGGTATTGCCGCGCCAGAACGACTCTGAAGCGCACAGTGGGGAAGGGATCCCGATCGGCTTCGGCGCAGGACGAAATTCGGCCTGCGCCGGTTAGCGCGGACCGACTTCGGCCGCTCGGGATTTCGGCTCGATCCACCAACCTGACGAACCGCACTCACACGAACGGCGGCATGTAGGGCTGAAGGCCACCTACCGGTTATCGACCGGTCATCGACCGCTCCCCGCCGCCGGTCGCACCGACGAGCGGTAGCCGGTCGCCCGATTCTTCCGAACTGGTACGTCTGCTCTGAGAAGAGCAGAAATGCACGACTCACCCATTGTCGTGAAGTATCGGATAAGGAGGCTTGTCGGTGAACCGCTCACCAGGGCACGCGACCGGAAACAATGCCGACGTGTTGCCCGTCAGGCACGAGCCGGATGTCGCACTCCCCACCCCTGCGGAGCATTTGGCGGTGGCTGCGGCTGGCCTGCTGGGGTGGCGGGGCGTCGTACTTCCCGCCTGCACCCTTTTCGGTAGGCGCGTCGTACCGGTTGCCGAATTGATCCCCGAGGCACACGCCGAACGGTTGTGTCTGGGATTCACCCCGGTGGTCGACCGCGCATCCGTCGAGACGTGGGTCTGGCCGGAGCTCTCGGTTCAGGCGCCGCCGCCTGCCGTTCGAATCACCGGAATGCTCGCACTGGGCAGGCATTGGCGGACCGGCCTCGCCTCGGTGGCACCGTTCGCGCGGTTCTGCCCGGCCGCGATGGTGCTGCCCGACGGCGTTCTGGGTCTGGCGGACTTCCAGGACAACTGTCTGCCGCGCGCCCGTGACCACGAGGTGACGGTGCTGACCGCAGGGCAGGACGAGAGCCTGGACGTAGCCCAGCCCGCATGGCCCGATCTGATCGACCCGGCGGCCACGGTGACGGGCCTCTGGCTCAACGAGGTGATCTACGAGCTGGTCCTGGCCCAGTAGTCTCGAAGACTCGCGCCGAGAGACCGGCGCCCGGGCTGAACCGGCATTATGGTGATCCACGTGCATGTGGTGATCGCAGGTGGACACGGGAAGATCGCACTTCGGCTCGAACGGCTGTTGAGTGCGCGAGGGGACAGCGCAATCGGCTTGGTCCGCAATCCGGACCATCTAGACGAGGTAGCCGACACCGGGGCGCAGGCAGTGCTCTGCGATCTCGAGCAGTCGGACATCTCGTCCGTCGTGGACACCCTCGATCGCGCCGACGCCGTGGTGTTCGCCGCGGGCGCCGGGCCGGGAAGCGGGGCGGCGCGCAAGGAATCGGTGGACCGGGCGGCCGCAGTGCTGTTGGCCGATGCGGCGGTGCGGGCAGGGGTACGCCGATACCTGCTGGTCAGCTCGATGGGGGCGGATCGTGCAGACGATCCGGGCATCGACCCGGTGTTCGCGGCCTATCTCCGCGCGAAGAAGGCCTCGGAGGAGGAACTTCGCACCAAGGATCTCGACTGGATCGCGCTTCGGCCGGGATCGTTGACCGATGATCCCGGCACCGGCTTGATCGAGCTCGCGCCGTCGGTGGCGGCGGGCGCGGTTCCCAGGGACGATGTCGCCGCCGTGCTGTTGGAGCTGTTGGACAGGCCCACCCTCGGCGGCGTGACCGCGGAGTTGGTGGGTGGCCGGACACCGATCTCGACGGCGGTCGCGGGCTTGTAATCGGGAGCGCCTGCCCGGAGTCGGTCCTGATCGTCCACGAACACCGTATTCGCCGGGAATCACGGCAATCGGCGCTTCCGGCGAATTCCGGTTTGGCGCATTCGATCGAATGCGTTAGTCCGAATGTCGTATCACCCCGGGGTGAATGCGCCCTGCGGTACCTCGCCTTCGCCGGGGCATAACGGGTCGGCGGCCGCCAATGGCCGTCGGCCCGCCGTGCCGAGATCTGGCGAAAGACGATTCGCATCGGCCCGGATGCTTTCGGCGTTCGAGTGGTTGCGGAATGTGAAAACGGTGTTGGATTCCGGCGCGCACGCTTGTGTCATGTCGGGTGAGCGTTGTTGTTCCGCCATACACCCGTATGAGTCAAACTGGCCACTATCCGCATTCGTATCGACGGGGAGGTGCGTCGCGTTTCATTCCACTGGGTGGTCGCCTGCTTACCCAGCAGGTTCGACTCCGCTGCGATCCGTTGCGACAATGCACCTTCGCGTGACAACCGCTGTCGCGGATCCAGTGGGGGAGGCATGCGCGCGTGATAGATCAGGACGGGCTCCTGATGTCATGGGGGCACTCGGCCGCTGAGGTCGGGCCTGAGAACACCGGACCGAGCATTCCTCGGCCGGACGCGCTGAGACCGGCCCCATTGGCTCGGATGGCAGCCGAGGAGGTTCTCAACGAGAACCAGCTCAATGGACTGCTGCGGGATGGCGGCTACCCATTGACGGTGGTCGAGAACCACGCGGGTGTGCTGCTGACCGGACCGGGGACCGGAGCCGGGATCCAAATTCGAGGGCCCGTCGACCGGCTTGCGCTGTATCGGGTGTTGGTCCGACTCCGCCAGACCCGTGTCAGGCCCGATCTGGGCTGGCAACAGGACATCGTCGGCCAGGCAGAGGCGGGCGGCGCGTTCCGCGAACAGACCACGGGCGACCGGCGGAACTTCGACGTCCTCGGCGAACGGCAGGTGGCCGAACCTCGGTCCGATCCGGCCGCCGGCTCCCCGCCAGGACCGTTCCTGCTGCGCTGCGCGCTACTGCCTGCGGATCGAGTCGAGACGCTCCTACCCTCGGGGGACCTGCCGGAACAGTTCGCCGCCGAGACGGCGAGCAGACTCGAGTTCCTGACCGATCCGGACGGAAGCCTCACCTTCCCGATCGAAGTGGCCGGAGCCGAGCACGCGCACCGCGCCTCTATCGGATACCGCACCCTGGTCGGTGAGCTGACCTCCTCGCCCAACACCATGCTGCTGGCCGAGCCCGACCTTCGCGGTGGTCGAGGGCCATGGCAGGTCGAATTGGAGACCGAGCCGGGAGCCGCGCCGCTCTACGGCGGTTCGCAGCAGATCTGGCCCGCCGAGAGCGTCGTCCGCAGACAGACCCAGCACCGGCTGCAGCGTTGTTGGACGCTGATCGAGATCCTGCGGACCGATCCGCTGCTGCGGTTGTATGCGGCCGCCCGCCCGGTGTTGGCGGCGCTGGTCGACGTCGAGAGCGGGGCCACGGCGGTGCTGCGCTCACCGCAGGTTCACCCCGCGCATCCGGAGTTCCCCGGCGGGACCCTGCCGGTGAGCATCAACGCCCTCACCAGCGGACAGGACCGGCACTCGCCCACCCTGCTGCAGCGCGCGCTGGAGAACCGCTTCGAAAGGTCCGAGAGCGAACTCGAGCATTTCATCGAGTTCCTCATCCGACCGCTGGCCACGGTGTTCCGGGTGCTGATCGACCGATACGGCTTCGGGCTCGCGGGCCTGCACGACAAGAACGTCGCCATCGAGCTGTCGCCGGAACTGCACCTGACCGGTCGGGTCGTGTTGTGCGACCCCACGCTGCCCACCGAGCCGGGCCGACCCGACTCCGGTGAGTCTGGGGCGAGCATGAGCGCGCTCTACGACCTGATCGGCGTTCTGACCGTCGCCTTCCGTCGGTGTACCGGTTGGTTCGACCGGTACTCGGCCGCCGAGGTCCGACGGGCGGTGACGGACGTGCTGCACGACGAACTGCGTTTCCTACGTCCGGAGACGGTGCGCAGGCTCGGTTCCCGGCATCCGCTGCGGGAGTTCGTGCATTGCGTGCCGACCGGTCAGGACGATCGGTTGAAGGAGGTGCTCGCCGAGGTCCGCAGGCAGACGCAGGCTCGGCGTACCGGACAGACCTCTCAGCGGCCCTCGGTGCTGATCCAGCTCGATTTAGCCGACCCGGAACGTGCGCTGCCGGGCTTGCGCCGATTCCGCCGGGATGTGACGGACGCGGGCGGCGAGGTCTTCCTCACCAACGGCGGGCGGCTTAGACAGACGGCGTTGACCGCGAAGAACAGTCCGGATCTCGCGATGGTCGCCGTCATCGCGCAGACCTCGGCCAACTGGACGCTGCTGGACCGTGAGTTCCCCTCGGCCATCAGATTGGCCGTGGCCGCTCCCGACGATGCACCGGCTGCGCGGTCGGAGCAGGCGATCCAGGATTTCGAGACCACGCCGTGGTCGGCGGTCGAACCGGGGGAGCAGGCACTTCCCCGGTTGTCCTACGCGTGTTCCCTGGCGGGGCTGCGCATCGGGGAACTGCGGACCAACCGGCCTGCGCGAGGGCAGGCGGTTCGACTGTCGATGGCCGAGAGCCGAGGGATCGTCGCGCAACTGGTCCGGGGCGCCGACAGCGCCGCGGTGCGGGTGGCCGCCAACGCCCGGCGGCACCTCGCGGATCGCCTGGCCACGGTGGATTCCGCGCACGATCGCATCGTGGCGCTGATCCACCACGTACTGACCCGCAAACAGTTCATCAAGGGCTCGCGGTCGAACTACTCGGTGGAACAGGCCAGGCAGGACATGCTTCCGTTCCTGCACACCGACCAGCCGATCCGGATGGTCATCACCGGATTCCCGATCAAACACGGCCAGAATGGTCTGAAGGCATCGGGCCCGCTGCCCGATCTCGCCGAACTCGGGGTGCTGGTGCGGTTGCGGGAGCTGGCCAAGGCGGTCGGCCAGGTGTATCCGCCCGGGGTTCGGCTGACGGTGTTGACCGACGGTCAGCACTTCCACTCCCGGCCCGATTCGGCGACCACCGCCTACCAGCGGATTCTGCGCGATTATCTGGCCATGGTCGGCGCCGGGGACGTCATCGAGTTGATCGATATCGACGATCTCGCGCACGAGCGGTTGAGCCAGGACCGCAAGGCCGAGCGGCAACGTCGCATCCGGCGCTATCACCGGGGCCTGCTCGAACTGCTCGGAGATCTGGATGTGAGCGTGGACCCGTTGCGGGTGCTGGAGGAGATCGGCCGTTTGGCGCTCCAACCGGACGACCGGGTGCTCGACGTCGATCTCGCGCGGGAGTTGCTCTCGGCGCTGCCGGACTTCTTCCATTCGGCCCTGTACTCGACGGCCCCCGAACACCCCGATTCGACCGATCTGATGGGCTTCTCGGCACGGGTCTTCGCCGACGTCTTCGACGTCCGGGACCCTCGGGCGCATCCCGAGGTGCTGCGAGCCCGCCGCCAGGTGTTGCGTCGGGCATGGCGCTCGGCGGTGCGGTACGTGGTCGTGCGCCAGGCGGACCACGACTCGCACTACGAGGACGTGTTCTCCTCCCGCGTACGTCTGACCAACGTGCCGAGGCCGGGCCGATGCGGATTCTCCGGCCTGGGTGGCTCGGGATTGCTGCCCTGGCACGGGACCGGGGCCGTGGACCGGCGGGGCAACGTCTCGGCGGACTTCGCGGTCTCGCTGTACGACCAGGCGTTCGTGCCGGTGTACTCGCCGCTCATCGGAAATAGGCAGCCGTGGATGATGGTGCCGATCACGGCGTCGGAGGTGGCGCCGGGTGAGCGTGGCGCGCGGTTGAACCCGGAGTTCGCGGGCACCATCCGGTTGCGGAAACGCTGATCGTCGCGCCGCTCGGCGCAGCACGGCGCACGTTGGGCGGTAAGTCGCTGCGACCGAGTTCCCCGCGAGGCCGCAGCGGCGGCCCACGATGAGACCTCGGGCGCCGGAAACCGTTGGCATCACAGGGAAAACGACGCGAACCCGCAGGTCATGAAGATCATTTATCACCCGGTTGCGTGAGCGTCTGGTTCTCCGTATCGCGCTGCCTTGTGCCGATACCCCTCTTGTGAAGGGCTGGGGCGCAGAGTGCGTCGACACCTGTGACCAGCCGACCGTGCGGGCCCAATTCGGGGTCCGGTCGCCCGGCGGCGTCTCGCCCGGCGGCCGACGCACGCCGTGTCTCAAGGAGTGGTAGATCGTGGAATCGTCTGCATTGGCCGACTGGACCTGGCCGCCAAGGGATACCGCCGTGGCGAGTGGGTCGAGATGTCGTCCGATCGGCCGGGAGGTGCGGTACTCCGACGGGTCGACCCTGCTCCGGTTGCCGCGTCGGGATACCCGCTGCTCGTCCTGCCTGGCGGGAGTGCACCGCTGGCGCCAGGAGTCGGTGGAGAACACCAGGTCGGCAGTCCTGCTGCGGTTCGATTGCGCGTGCGAGGACTGTGTGAAGTGCTCGGACGGCATGCTGTTGGTGACGCCGCATCGCGAGGGCGAGGGTCGGCACCGCGCGAGGCGAGGCGTACACCTCGCCAGTTGAGTCCGGTCGTCGTATCCAGCCACCTGACGGACGGCCTGCCCCGGGCCGTCCGAATCGGCGTGGTAATCGACTTCTTGCCGATCAGGGGGTGGCGGCGCACCACCGTTCATGCCGCCGATGGTGTGCTGCTTGGTTGGGCTTCGGCTTCGGTTTCGGTGCGACCCGGACGCCACTGCGTACTGCTGCGTCCACCGACCGCGCGCTCATTCGACGCTCGAGTTCAGCCGCGCCGAAAGGTAGCCGCGAGTCATGGCCTTCGCCTCTTCGATGACACGTCCATCGCCGCCCGGGTCGCGCCGGAACGCCATGTTGAGCACCGCATCGGCGGCCTCGATGGCCACGGCCAGCGGCAGGTAGAGCCGGTCGGGCGCGATCTGGAAGCGGGGCGAGAGCAGCCGGGCCAGCCCATCGGTGATCAGTGCGTTGTTCTCCTTGCGCTCGTCGAGTAGCTGCAGATCGACGGCGTCGCCGAAGTGCAGTCGGGAGAAGCCGGGCACGGTGCGGTGCATGGTCACGTACACGTCGAAGACCGTGTCGACGGCTTCCCACCAGTCATTGGGAATCGTCGTGGTGAATCGATCGCGGACCCGGACGAGGAACTCGTCGAGGTTGCGGCGGGTCAACTCCGCGACGACGGCCTTCTTGTCGGGGAAGAACTGGTAGAGCGAACCGACGGCCACGCCTGCTCGTTCGGCGATGAGGGTCGTTGTCACTCCGTCGTAGCCCAGTTCGCCGATGAGTTCGGCGCACGCACTGAGCATTCTCTCGACCCGGCGGGTGCTGCGTTGTTGCACGGGCCGTCGACGGAGCGAGGTGGGGGCGATCGTCACGTCAACTCTCCTCATGATGTTGTCGTCTTGCGGCGACTCGGATCGGGCTCTTTCCTGTGAGCCGCGCCTCACCTAACATGCGAATCAACTTCATGTTTGGGAGGGCAGCTGGTCAGGCGGCCCCTCTCCTCTCTAACGATCTAGGACATCGCGGGCGACGATGCTCTACCAGATCGAGCGAATGAGCAGGAGGCGTCATGACATCGATTTCCTCGTCATCGCGATGGACGAACGCGGATCTCGGCCGAACCGAAGTCCGTGACACGTATCGAGCGGACCTGCGGCCTGGTTCGCGTGATGTCTTCGCCGATGCCAGACCACTGGATTTCTCGCGCCTGACTTGGAAGGAGGCGGGTCGCCCCTTCCGGGTCGAGAACTGGTCGCGCAGCCGCAGGGAATGGGAGGCGCAGCACGAGGAATCGCTGCCGGTGCCCGTCGCCTGGCAACTGTTCAATCGCTCCTTCCAATCGCTCTTCGACGCCGATCCGGTGCGCGCCAGGGTCGCCGCACTGCGCACGGCGGGAATGCGGATCAGTTCGTTGCAGGTCAAGGCCGCCTACGCGGCGATCTCCGAGGTCGCGCGCTGGACGATCTGGAACCAGGCCCATCGGGTTGGCGACACGGTGTGGGACCCGAGAGCCAAGCGATCGCTGTTCGAGGGCTTGGATTTGGAACGGCCGCGGATCCTGTTCCTCGGCGCGGCGGAGGGATACGAGGCGATGCTGCTCTCGGCGATGTATCCCGGCGGCGAGGTGGTGTTGGTCGACTACGACGAGTTCTGCGTCGAGGGCCGATTCGGCGCTTTCCCCACCGATTACCCGTTCCTGGGCGTGAATCCGGCCACCGGCGCGCGGAAGGTGTGGCATCGCGACGAGATGGACATCTCGTACCTCGTCTCCGACATCCGCGACCTCGACTTCGGTAAGGAGTTCGACGTCGTCGTATCGATTGGCCTGGTCGAGCACTTTCCGGATCAGTACAAGCCGATGGCCTTCGACTGGCACCGACGGTTCCTGCGCCCCGGCGGCTACGCGATTCTCACCACGCCGAGGGTCGCCTTGCGTACCAAGGCGTTCTACCGGCTGTTCGGTGACCTGATGAACTTCTCATACCGGGAGCTGCAGAACGTCGCGCAACTCGGGCTCTACGCGCACGAGAACGGGTTCGAGGTGCTGCGGCACGGCGAGATCAAGTCGCACAACGGGATCATCTGCCGGAGCCGCTGAGCCACCGCGCAGCCTGGCGCGACGGCGAGACCAGCCGGGGCGACGGTGAAAGAAGTATGCGAGAGGCGGGTGGCGTGGGCGGCCACCCGCCTCTCGTGGGGCGGTCACGTCGTGTGGGCGTCGACGGACTCAGGCCCCATCTCGGTGAAGGCTTGGTTGGAATCCGCGGACCGACACTGTCGGGGGAGGGACGTGAGTGTCGGCCCGCGGAAGTCGTCATCGGCATCGCGCTCGATCCGCCCTCGCCCAAGTGGAACACCACGCTGGCGAGGAAGAGCAGACGTGCTGCGGTTCTGCCGTTGGAAGTCACTGTGCAGTTGTGGTCTTCGGCGACCGGTGGCCCGCCGAACCGTCGGGGGCCGTGCTCTGGCGGACCACCGGTACCGCAGGCGGCTGATCGAACTCGCTCCAGTCGGGGGTTGGCACGAGGTCGAGGCCGCCCGTCTGGGTTGTCAGGCCGCCCCGACGATCAGGTGTGTCCGGTCGGCGCTCGAAGCATTGGTCAACCTGTTCTTGCCGATCGTGGCGGTTGCCGCCGGGGCTGCACCGGTGTTCGGATCGGCCGCCGATGGGGCCAGCCCACCCATCACCAGGTGCTCGTACGCGGCCCGCCAGACCTCGCACGGTGCCTGTTGCTGGCGCCACCGCGTCGAGCATTCGCGGCAGTTGCCCCGGTTGTCGGGTTGGTGCGCGTTCAGCAGCTCACGCCAGCACTCGGTCAGCCGTGGCAGTTCGGAGCGCGCTACCGAGAGAAGTGATGAGGTGTCAGCTCGCTCGGCAAGCTCGGTGAGCATGTCGAGCCGTTCCCAGACCGCCGTGCGCAAGACACGGCCAAGTATCTCGTCCACCGCAACGTCACCTTTCCGCCAGCTCGGCGGCTTCTTGCAGCACTGTCCGAAGTCGACCGACCTCGGCTTGGGTCAGCACGGCGGTTTCGCCGGGCGGTCCGAGCAGGACCACCTTGCCGTTGTCGACGAGCACGGTGATCACGCAGGGGCGGTTCGCCACATCGCGGCAATCCACCAACCAGTGCGGCCTGCCACCATGCGGCTCGGTCGTACCGCTCGATGCCGAGCCCGAGCGGAGACCGGCTGTGTGCTCCACCTGTCCCGCGTCGCCCCCGCCTAGGGGGTCGATCTGACTCGTCAGCCTCACGACTCTTCCGTTCCTCACTGTCGATCGCACCGCGTTCCGTCGTTCCGGGTACAACCTTGATTCACAAGCGTTGTCCTGGCGAGCCCAGTTGCGTTGATCGGCTGCACTTCGACGACAAGCGGTCAGCGGCGTTAGGTGGAGCCGATCAGCCTCGCCGATCGGGACTTCACCGGGGCACAACGTGGCCTTACTCTGCGGGAGACGCCCGTTGGAGCGGGAGGGGGTTCAAATGAACACCATCGGTACGCGCAGCGCTCTTGTTACACCCGAGTTCTGGGAGGGCCAAGAGATGCGCGACGCGCTTCTCAAGCGCGAGATCAGCGCCGTCTATCGGTTGCTACGCAAACACGGCATCTCTCAGCGTCAGATCGCCGCCGCGACAGGGCAGTCGCAGTCCGAGGTCTCGGAGATCCTCAAGGGCCGACAGGTCATGGCTTATGACGTGCTGGTCCGGATTGCAGACGGGCTCCGGGTTCCTCGGGGGTTCATGGGCTTGGCCTATGACGAGGGCACCGCGATCAAGGTCGTTGGCGTGACTGGTGACTCAAAGTCGGAGGAGGACGAAACGGTGAAGCGCCGTAAATTCCTGGCGCACGCTGCCGCCGTGACCGTCGGGGCTGCCGTCTTCGGAGAAGACGAGGTTTGGGCGCCTACCTCGGATCAGACCCCGGTGCCGGGGCGGATCGGGGTGACCGACGTACGTCAGATCGAGGCGGCGACCAGTGCGCTGCGGTCATTGGACTCCCGACACGGCGGCGGTTTCTGTCGGGACGCCGTGATCGCCCAGCTCAGATGGGCTCAGCAGCTTCTCAGCGCGCAGCGCCGGGACGGGATCGAGAACCGGCTCTTCGTCGCCATCGGCGACCTGCACAACCTCGCGGGCTGGACGTCGTTCGACACCGGACTGATCGACTCCGCGCGCGGACACTTCTCGCGAGCACTCGAGTTCGCCCGCCGAGGCGGCGACGATTCGCTGGTCGCGAACGTGCTCTACCGCACGGGCCGGTTGTACCTACACCACGACGAGCCCAACGAGGCGCTGAAGCTCTTCCAACTCGGCCAGATGGCTGCCCAGAACACCGGTTCGCAGCTCACCACTGCGGTGCTCTGCGCGAACGAGGCGTGGGCGTACGCGAAGATGGGCATGGAGCGGCCCGCGAAGAACTTGGTCAACATGGCCAAGGACATGTTCGAGCGCAGTGAGCGCAGCGATCCGCCCGGCTGGGTGCGGTTCTTCGACGAGACCGACCTCTTCGCCATGATCGGAGCCATCCACACCGAGCTGGCCACCAAGGACGACGCCGATCCCAAGCACAGCCGGATCGCGATCAACTCGCTGAACAGGGCGATCAGCGACTACCAGGCCGTCGGCGGTGCACCGACCAGGAATGTGGCGTTCCAGTGCACGATGCTCGCGTTGAACCACCTCATCGAGGGCGACACCGACCAGAGCTCGCAGATGGGCTCGTTGGCACTCGACGCGAGTGAACACGTCCGCTCCAAGCGGGTGTTCGACCGGATGAAGCCGTTGGAAGACCTAGCGCAGAAGCGATCCGCCAATCCGATGAGCAAGGAGCTCGCGGAGCGGATCAGGAGCCACCGAGTGGCATGACGGTGATCGCGGAGAACCGAATCGACGGTCGTTTCACGATCGCGAAGCTGACCGTCGCGCTCGAGGAGATCTGCGCGCGAGTCGGACTCGATCCACGCGGGGCGAGGTTGATCCGCGTGACGAACAACGCGGTGTTCGAGCTGGCCGATCGGCGGCACGTCGTGCGTATCGTCGCGTCGGCCCGGCTCCGGCACCGCGCCGAGAAGGTGGTGCGGATCGCCCGCTGGCTGGCCGAGAACGACGTTTCGGCGGTCCGGCTGCCTGCGGGTATCGAGCAGCCGGTCTATGCGGCGGGTCAGGTGGCGACGATCTGGGAGATGATCCCCCACGTCGGCCCGCCACCGGGTGCCAAGGACCTGGCCCGGCTGCTCCGCGACATCCATCGCCTCCAGGCACCGGACTTCCCGTTGCCGACCTGGCGGCCGCTCGACGACGTTCATCGGCGACTCGCCGACGCGGAGGAACTGTCCGATCGGGACCGGGCCTTTCTGGAGGGCCGCTGTGCCGAGGTGGCCGACCGGCTGCGCGACCTGCGTTTCCCCTTGCCGCAGGGCGTGCTGCATGGCGATGCCCACCTCGGCAATCTCATCCCGGGGCCGGACGGCACGGCGATCTGCGACTTCGATTCGACGTGCGTCGGCCCCCGGGAGTGGGACCTCACCCCGCTGGCCGTCGGCGCCCAACGCTTCCTGCACCCCGAGGAGCAGCAGCGGCTGTTGGCCTACGAGTACGGCTTCGACATCACCCGCTGGTCGGGATTCGCCGTGCTGCGGGACGTCCGAGAACTGAAGCTGACCACCAGTGTGCTGCCGATCCTGCGGAGTAATCCCGGCGTTCGCGCCCAGTTGCAGCTGCGCCTCGAATCGCTGCGATCGGGCGATGTCACGGTCCCGTGGACGCCCTATCGTTGATCACTCGACGTGGGCATTCGGTCCGGGTGCGTAACGCGAGTCGCCGATTCGGCGATGCCCAGGCTATCCGGCCGGAATGACCGTCCAGCCCGGCATGGGCGACCGTTCGTCGACTCCGCCGCACCGTTCGCGGTCGTCGGCCACCGGTTTCGTCCTCTCGAGGCGTAGCGCGGTCGCACGAGGTGAGGTGGGCTGTCCGTGACGTGGCGCAGGGATCGTCGGGTTCGATCGGGATCATCGGCTAGGCGGGCTCTGCGCACCGCCGCCATGCTGGACGAGCTCGTCGATTCACAGTTGCCACTGGTAGTGGGGCTGTCGGAACCCTCGGCTCGGCGGGCGAGTGAGTATCTGGCCGCGCTGGTCATGTTGGGGCAGGCGTATCGCTGGTACGGGGCGGGCTGGATCGGCCGTCGTGAGCTCCACGAACGTGGCAGGCAATGCGTCGCGGTCCTGGACCGGATGGCTCGTCGCCCCGAGGGTGCCAGGACACTCCGCCATATCGGCCGATTCTGATCGGCGGCCGCGGTGTTCGGGTCGGTGGTTCGTCAGACCATCGCGAGTACGGCGGCGAGTCCGAAGGCGAGGGTCATGAGGCCCAGTTCGATCGTGGCCCAGCGCCGCAGGCTACCTGGCTGATGCCGGGCGACGCTGGGAACGACCCGGGATCGCAGTGTCCAGCCGACGGCGGCCAGCAACATGAGGACGCCGGTTTTCGCGAGGACCAGCCAGCCGTACCCGGTCGTGAGCAGCCCGGCGGGCATCGGATCGATGCGGATGAGCGCACTGAGTAGACCGCTTACCGCAACGATGGCCAGTGACCAGGCCGCGATCCGGGAGAACCGGGGCAATACCTGCGCTGCCAGTCCCCGGCGCGGGGCCACCAACAGCAGGATCACCGCGAGTCCACCGACCCATACCGCTGCGGCACCCGCGTGGAGCGCCGCCACGGCCACCGCGAGGCCGTGGTCCTCCAGCGCGGCGGCGTGTCCGGTGAGCGGTAGGGCGGTGATCCCGAGTAGGGCTACCGCCGGGAGCATCCAGGGTGGGAGCTCGCGGCGCTCGCCGACCGCGACGAGGACGCCACACAGCACTGCGGCGGCTGCTGCGACGAGCAGCCCCCGGCCCGCCGCCACCACATCGAGGTAGTCCGAGACCCGGTCGAGCCCGATACCCAGTCCTTCGCCGCTGGCGATGCCTGCCTGCACCCACAGCAGGACGAGGGCGAGCAGGGCCCAGGCCGCCGAGCCTGCGAGCGTGAGTCGTCCGCCGAGATGTCGAACCTCGCGGGCTGCGGCACGACCGGCCGTGGATCGGGCAGGCGAATGCGATTCGGCGGGCAACAGGAGGCCGATGGCGGACGAGCCGACCACGAGGGTGCCCGTGAGGTCGACCGCCAGCCGCAGGGCGGGCAGCGCGAACACATCGGCGGGCGTCGCCGCAGTGCCCACGGCAAGGGCGAGGCCGAGCGCCAGCCCGGCCACCGCCCCTGCCAAGGCGATGAACAGCGGAAACCGAGCGAGACCTCGGTCAGTATCGCGATTCACTATTAATACTCACGCGAAACGCTCACCATTTCGATGCCTTGGTTGCCGTCTATCGCACTACTTCTTCGGGCTCCGGTCGTCGTTGCCCAGCCGCATGGCCACCGTGACTCCGACGACCAACAGCAGCGCCGCCCCGGCGATCCACGGCCAGACCGGCATTCCACCCGTATCCCCGGAATCGGCGCCCTCCTCGGCGGACTCGGTGGACTCGTCGACCGGCTGCGGCGGAACCTCGCCGTCCCCTGCCGTCGAGAGGGTGAAGGTGGTGCTTCCGGTGACGGTGTGGCCGTCGGCGGAGAGCACCCGGTACCCGACGGTGTACTCGCCCTCGGGCCCGAGCGGATGCAGCGAGGTGCTGACGGTGTCGTTCGACACCGTCGCCTCGCTGGTCTCCTCCCAGCGATTCCCATCCGGCCCGGTCACCGTCACCGTGTTGAAGCCCGGTTGAACCCGCTGATCGAAGACCAACTCGACGATCTCCGGTGCGCCCTCCACCATGTCGCCGTCCCCGGGACGACTCTCGATCAACACGTTGTGCGCCCAGGCCGGTGCCGCGATCCCGAGCAGCATGAACCCGACGATCGAGGCGATCAGCGACCAACGCGCGCCGCGCCGCGTCGTCATCGCTTCTTCGACCGCAGGATCGCGCCGATGCCGAACCCGACGCCCAGCGCACCGACCACCAGGCCGCCCCCGCCCAACAGTCGAGCGGTGTCGTCCTGCGTCTGACCAGCCGACTCGGCCGCGTCGTCGGTGGTCTCGTCCGCCGAACCGGTCGCCGAGTCCACGCCATGACCGTGACCGGTGTCCTCGCTATCGACGAGGGTGACCACGGGCGCGGGTCGCTCCGGCTCCTCCTCGCCATCGGCGGGCGGCTCGTCCCAGCTCACCACCTCGCCGCTGTCATAGGTCTGATCGACGGGAAGCACCAACTGATCGGTATCGGTCGGAAGTCCGCCCAGGCTCAGCGAGAACTCCTGGAACTGGTCGGGGCCGATCTCCGCGCCGTCCTCGGCGGTCCAGGTCACGGTGCTCACGGGGGAGTCCTCGGACTCCTCGTCCGCCCGTTCGACCTCGATCGTCCAGCCGGGCTGCGGTTGGGTGCGTACCGAGGCCAGCGGCTGATCGGCCGGGAAGCCGACCGCAACGCTCACCGTGCTCGCGTCCGGTCGCTCGTTGGGCACCCGCAGCGCGATGGTGGCGTAGCCGCCCTTCGCCGCCTCGTCCGGAACGGCACTGACGTGGGCCATCGCCTGGCCCGTGCCGACGAGGCAGCAGACCCCGGCGAGCGCGAGGGCGCCGCCGAACCTGCTGGGCATGCGTGTTGTCGCCATGTCCTTCTCTTTCCTGAAGTGGTTGGTCGGCGACGCTGTTCGTCGGGCGCCGACCGTACGGGGTTCTTCAGGGAGTTCGTGGCGGGCCGCGCCGGGTGTTCACCCGGCCTGCCTGGATCCGGAAGCGCCGCGATGGCCCTGCCGTCAGCGGGACGAGGCACGGCACGCCGTCGGCGACAGGGCGTGCGGTGCCTGCCAACAGACCCCGGAGGCGTTCGACGCCTCGGTGCACCATGCCGAGGCCACGCCGCAATACATGATCGGCATGTGTCAGCAGGAGGGCGCCCACGAGGGTGGCCACCGCGTGGGAGGCGACCATCACGAGCGGATTAAACGTGATATACGCCACTGTGGACGCCTGGTGGCTGTGCGTGCTCAGCAATTCGAGTAATGCGTGCATCCCGAGCTGAGAGAGAGCCAGGGTGCCCAGCGCGGTGGGAAGACCTCGGCGTCGTCTCGGCGCGCCTACCAGGATGGTGGCGAGTGCAGTCGTGAGAATCAGCGTTAGTCCGAGGTCCGGGGCGGCGCCCCCCGCCACGGCGTGTGCCGATACCGACAGTGACGAAGCGAGCAGTGCCGACAGCGTCCCGCAGAGCGCCGAAGGCACCCCGCGAGCCCTGTACGGCGCGTCGGTCACGGTGTCAAGCCTATGTGTCGTTTCGATGACGCCATGCCCGGGTCTGGTTGCTTCTGCGAGCGTGTTGAGCAACTGTGGACCCGCTGATGGCACGCTTCTCACTCAGAGCACACAACGGGTGCTCTGAGTAATGGGCGTGCCTTCCCACTGAAAGGAGGGGCGCCCGGAACCGGGCGTCGCACGAAGTGACGACTGACGACCCTGACAACGCACGATCGACCGACCCCGCAGAACCGCCAGGCACGGCTGCGACAGCCGTCACGAAGGCGGACCGGCCGAAGACCGACTACGTGGTCTTCGGTGTCTCCGCGTTCCTCGCGGTGGCTTTCATGGTGTGGGGCATCGTGGACACCGCCGGCCTGGGAAGCTTCTCGGGCTCCGCACTCGGCTGGCTGATGACCAACACGGGCTGGGTGTTCGTGCTGGCTGCCTCCGGATTCGTGGTTTTCATCCTGTGGCTGGCGGCAAGTAGGTACGGCAACATCCCACTGGGTCGCGATGACGAGAAGCCGGAATTCCGGACCGTCTCGTGGATCGCGATGATGTTCAGCGCCGGTATGGGAATCGGTCTGATGTTCTTCGGTGTTACCGAGCCGTTGACGCATTATGCGGATCCCCCGCCCGGCACGGTTGCGGCGGAGAGCAACGAAGCCCTCTCGACCGCGATGGCCACCTCGTTGTTCCACTGGACCCTGCACCCGTGGGCCATCTACGCGGTGCTCGGACTGGCCATCGCCTACGGCACGTTCCGTCGTGGCCGCAAGCAGCTGATCAGTGCGACCTTCGCGCCGCTGTTCGGCAAGCGGATATCAAACGGCCCCGCCGGGCGCGTGATCGACATCCTCGCGATCTTCGCGACCCTCTTCGGCTCGGCCACCTCGCTCGGCCTCGGCGCGCTGCAGATCGGCAGCGGGCTCCAAGAGGTCGGCTGGCAGGAGAGCATCGGCACCGGTGTGCTGGTTGCGATCATCACCGTGCTCACCATCGCCTTCATCGCCTCGGCGGTCTCCGGCGTGGCCAAGGGCATCCAGTGGCTGTCGAACATCAACATGGTGTTGGCACTGCTGCTCGCGTTGTTCCTGTTCGTGGTCGGCCCGACGGTCATGATCCTGAACCTGGTGCCGACCTCCATCGGCGCCTACTTCAACGACCTCGCGCAGATGGCCGCGCGGACCGACGCCACCGGCGGCGACGCCGTCAACACCTGGCTGTCCGGCTGGACCGTCTTCTACTGGGCCTGGTGGATCTCCTGGGCGCCGTTCGTGGGTCTGTTCATCGCGCGCATCAGCCGTGGCCGGACCATCCGGCAGTTCGTCACCGGCGTGATCCTCGTTCCCAGCATCGTCAGCCTGGTGTGGTTCGCCATCCTCGGCGGTACGGCGATCTATGAACAATCACAGGGCGTCGATCTAGCGAATGCGGGCGGGCAGGAAGCCCAGTTGTTCGGCCTGTTGGCACAGTTCCCACTCTTCGAGGTGGTGAGCGTGCTGGTGATGATCCTCGTGTCGATCTTCTTCGTCTCCGGTGCCGACGCGGCTTCCGTGGTGATGGGGACGATGTCGGAACGCGGTTCCATCTCCCCCAGCCGTCCCGTGGTCATCTTCTGGGGTGTGGCCACCGGTGCCGTCGCGGCCATCATGCTGATGGTTGGCGGTGGTGGCGACGATGCGCTATCCGGCCTACAGGATCTGACGATTCTGGCGGCGACGCCATTCGTCCTCGTGATGGTGCTCATGTGCTTCTCGTTGGCCAAGGATCTGCGTAGCGACCCGATGGTTCGCCGCAGTGAGAAGGCGGAGGCAGTCATCGAGCAGGCGGTCATCCACGGAAACAAGCGATTCGCGGGTGACTTCCAGATCGAGGTCGGAGCCATCAAGAAGAAAAAGGGTTCGGCCCCGACCGTCGAGAATCTGACTGACGGCGAGTCGGACCATTCCGAGGACTCCGCTAAGTGAGTTTCTGGGAATACGTCAGCTCTCGTTGGGAGCAGCTGGCAGTCGATGCCTTCCAGCACGCCAGTGCCGTGGTGCAGTGCACCATCATCGCCGCGTTCATCGGCGTGCTGGTCGGTGTCGTCGTCTATCGGAGCCCGGTGGGTTCTTCGTTGGCGACGGCGCTGACCAGCGCGATCCTCACGGTTCCTTCGTTTGCGCTGTTCGGATTGTTGATTCCGGTCCTCGGGCTCGGGGTGCCGCCGACGGTGACGGCCCTGGTGCTGTACGCGCTGTTGCCGATCGTGCGCAACACCATCGTCGGCCTCAATGCCCTCGACCGCTCGGTCGTCGACGCGGCCAAGGGCATCGGAATGAGTCGATGGCATGTGTTGACCAGGGTCGAATTGCCGCTGGCCTGGCCCTCGGTTCTCACCGGGATGCGCGTCAGCACCCAGCTGTTGATGGGAATCCTGGCCATCGCGGCCTACGCCAAGGGACCCGGTCTCGGTAATCAGATCCTGACCGGTTTGGCCAGGATCGGAAGCGCGAACGCGGTGAACTCGGCCGTCGCGGGAACGCTCGGGATCATCGCGCTGGCATTGGTGCTGGACGGTTTGTACATCTTGATCGGCCGAATGACCACGTCAAGGGGTGTCCGTGTCTGAATCGAGCAGCACAGTGGGTGCTAACGCACCGTCGGGCTCGGCGGGCGGGGACAGCGTCGAGATCCGGTTGGAAGAGGTCACCAAGCGCTACGGGAACCGGGCCGAGCCCGCCGTGGACGCGGTGAGCATGACCATTCCCGCCGGCGAGCTGGTCGTCTTCGTCGGGCCGTCCGGCTGCGGCAAGACGACCACCATGAAGATGATCAACCGGTTGATCGAGCCGACCTCCGGCCGAATCCTCATCGGTGGCCGGGACGCGTCCAGCCTGAACCCGGACGAGCTCCGGCGCAGCATCGGATACGCCATCCAGCAGGTCGGGCTGTTCCCGCACCTGACGGTGGCCGAGAACATCGGTGTCGTGCCCGGCCTGCTCGGCTGGGACAAGGCGCGCATCCGGTCGCGGACCGAGGAGATGCTCGACCTCGTGGGTCTGGAGAGCGGCGAGTTCTTCGGCCGCTACCCGAGGCAGCTCTCGGGTGGCCAACAGCAGCGTGTCGGTGTGGCCAGGGCTTTGGCCGCCGATCCGCCGGTGCTGTTGATGGATGAGCCGTTCGGTGCGGTCGACCCGATCACCAGGGGGAACCTGCAGGACGAGTTGATGCGGTTGCAGGCGGAACTCGGCAAGACCATCGTCTTCGTCACGCACGACTTCGATGAGGCGGTCAAGCTGGGCGACCGGATCGCGGTGCTGGGCAACCAGTCGAAGATCCTGCAGTACGACACGCCGGAGGCCATCCTGGCCAACCCCGCGGACGACACCGTGGCGGGCTTCGTCGGCGCGGGTGCCTCGCTCAAGCAGCTCACGCTGTTGCGGGTTCGCGACGTCGAACTCGAAGAGGTGCCCACCGCATCGGTGACGGAGTCGCCGAGTGTGTTGGCCGAGAAGCTCGGCTCCCGCCGGGGCGCGGTCGGCCTGGTGCTCGATCAGCGTCGGCGGCCGATTCGCTGGGCCACCAAACGCGATCTGGCCAGGGCGAGTTCGTTGGAGACGGTCGGTCGTCCGGTCGTGGACAGCGTCGACCGGGCCTCCACTCTCCAGGATGCTCTGGAGGCGATCCTCACCGATGACGACGGCTACGCGGTCGTCACCCGGTCCAGAGGTGAATACGCGGGCGTGGTCGGCATCGACACGTTGATGGGCACCATTCGCCAGTTGCGGGAGCAGCACGAGGACACCGACGGGGCGGACGCATGACCGCGGCCGTCCGGCAAGGTGCGTCGCTCGACGTCGAATCGGGGTCGAACCGTTCGGAACGGCTTCGGTTGTTCCTGGAACCCGCGATCGTGCTCGCCCTGATCTCCGGGGTACTGCTGTGGGCGTTCACCAGGGAACTGGACGACATCGAGGCGCGGAACATCAATGTTCCCGTGCTGGCTTCGTTGACCTGGGAGCACATCCAGATCACCGCCATGGTGGTGGTGATCGTGCTGTTGGTCGCGGTGCCGCTCGGTGTGATGGTGACCCGGCCGTGGGCGAAGTTCATCGCACCGGTCGTGCTCGTCATCGCCAATATCGGCCAGGCCGCGCCCGCACTCGGTGTGCTGGTGCTGTTCTTCCTCTGGACGGAGCAGACGGGTTTCTGGGTGGTGGTCTTCCCGACCGCGCTCTACGCCCTGCTTCCGGTGCTGCGTAACACCATGATCGGTATTCAGCAGGTGGACTCCAGCCTCTTGGAGGCGGGTCGCGGTGTTGGGATGTCGCCGTTCACGGTGCTGCGTCGGATCGAGCTTCCATTGGCGATCCCGTTCGTGCTCGCAGGCCTTCGCACCTCCTTGGTGTTGGCCGTCGGTGTCGCGACGCTGGCCTTCTTCGTCGGGGGCGGCGGACTGGGTGAGTTGATCGACTCCGGCTACAAGCTGGGCAGGCCGTCCATGCTGGTGGTCGGTGCGGCGTTGGCGATGGCACTCGCCCTGCTGGTGGACTGGCTGGGCGGACTCGCCGAGCGGCTGCTCGGACCGAAGGGACTGCGATGACTCGGAAACGTAACCGCAGCGCCCTGTTGGGCGTGACGCTGCTGACCTCGGTGTCGGTGCTCGCAGGCTGCGGGCTGAGCTCGGGATCGTCGTTGTCGTTGGAGGTCGGGCCCGGCTCGATCGAACACGACCCGACGCTCGCCGATGCCACCTTCACCGTCGGTTCCAAGGACTTCACCGAGAACTGGGTGCTGGGCTATATCACCCTGTTCTCGTTGTCCGCAGCCGGCGCGGAGGTGCGGGACCTCACCAACATCCAGGGCTCCAATAGTGCGCGGGATGCCCTCGATACCGAGCAGATCGACATGTACTGGGAGTACACCGGAACCTCGTGGATCTCCTACAACGGCAAGGTCGATCCCGTCCCGGGGGCCGAGGCACAGTACGAGGCCGTCGCGGAACTCGATAAGGCCGAGCATGGGCTCGTGTGGACCGCGATGTCACCGGTGGACAACACCTACGCCTTCTCGATGAATCAGGAGAACGCCGAACGCCTCGGCGTGGAGACCCTGTCCGATCTGGCGGAGCTTGTCCGGGAACAACCGGATGAGGCCACGTTCTGTGTGGAGACCGAGTTCGCCAGTCGTAACGACGGGCTGCCGGGCATGGAGGAGGCCTACGGGTTCACCGCGCCGCCGGAGAATGTCTCGCTACTGGGCACCGGGCCGATCTATCAGGCCACGGCCGATGGCGAGGTGTGCAACTTCGGCGAGGTGTTCACCACCGATGGCCGCATCCTCGGTCTCGATCTCGTTGTGCTCGAGGACGACAAGGAGTTCTTCCCGCGTTATAACGCCTCCGTCGTGGTGCGGGAAGACGTCATCGAGGAGTACCCGCAGATCCGGGACGTGATTGACCCGGTCTCGGAGCGGTTGAACAATGAGGCCATCACCAAGATGAACGCCAGGGTGGACGTGGACGGGATGGACCCCGACCAGGTCGCCATGGAATGGCTGATCGAGGAAGGCTTCGTCACGGCCGTCGACTGATGCCCGGTGAAGGAGCAGTTCGTTGTTGGACAGCGGCCCGTCGGATACGCCGACGGGCCGCTGTCTGCGTCGAGATACCGCCGGGTGCGGGCAGCATGGTCGATGGCCCGGGGTCCGACCCCCGATGGTCCTGCGCGCGACTCAGCGCAGGTTGAATCGGCGGAGCAGTTCGTCCTCCACCGGGGCCAGCTCGGCGTCGATGGCCCGGTGCGCGGCCCGACGTCGAACGCTCGGCATCCGCTCGGCCGCCCGCACCGCGGCGAGGAGCTGCCGAAGTCGTGGTTCGATGCCCGAGGCGAAGCGGGCATCGCCCCCCGAGGCGTCCGCGCGCTCACCCAGTGACCCGAGTGATTCCTGGATACCGACGATGCGGGCGTGCAGAGCCGCACCCCTGCCGGTGAACTCGGCCAACCGCTCGACCGGCACGCCCAGCCGACGGGCCCGGTATCGGTCGATGCTCTCGCGTGCCGAGGCGGCCGCCGTGGCGGCGTAGGGCAGCAGGACCGGCGCGGCGAGCGGTACCAGCGTCTTGGCCAGTCCGACCAGCCGTTTGCCTCGGCCCGTCGAAACGGTCTCGCTCTTCTTTCTTCGTGCCATCGTCGGTGCACCTCCGCCTTTCTTCCGACTGGAACGCCGCCCCACCTGAAAGAGGCTGGAGATCACCAATCGTGCCAGATCAGCCCCGACGGCTGTGCAACCTCGGGTATCGGCTCGGCGCGGTGACGGCAGCGCTTACGCTCGGTGTGTGACGGAGATGGTGCTGCTGGACGCGGGGGTGGTGACGCGGTGTCGTCGTCGGGTTCATCTGGAGCATGACCCCGCGATGGCTGACACGCCCAGGGCCGCACCGGACGCGACCTCGGAACAGCGGATGGCCGATGCCGCAGCCCACCGCGCGGCCGTGGGCCGACGGCTCGGCGAGCTGCACGCCGGGGACTGGGTGACGATCCCACGCACCGGAAGCTCGCTGGAGCGGCGGCAGGCCACGCTCGACGCGATGGCCGCGAAAACGGCCTTCATCTGGGGTCCGCAGCTGCCTGCCGACGCGTCCCACGGGCGGCGCGGCGCCATCGACCTGTTGGTGTGGGCCGATACCGGCTACGTGCCGATCCTGGTGGTCCGGCACAAGGTCAGCGACCCCGGCTCCGGCGTGCGCACCAGCCCACTGGAGAGTCCGCTACCTGCATCCGCGGCCGTCGATCCGAAGCGCAAGGCCCGGCCGCAGGCCAGAGACCAGCTTCGACTCGCTCACATCCATCGGATGCTCGAATCCATCGGCTACGACGCGGGCGGCAAGCCGATGGGCGGGGTGATCGGTCTGGACGCCGACATCGTGGTCTGGCACGACCTGACCTCGCCCAACTGGCCGGGCGGTCGCTCGGCGCTTGGTGAGTACGACGCGCGCTTTGCCGACCGGTTGGCCGTGGCCACCGCAGCCGCGACCGGCGCCGAGCCGCTGGCCGCGCCCTCCCGCATCCTGGAATGCCGGTCCTGCGCCTGGTGGCCGGTGTGCGAGCAGACCCTGCGCGCTGACCGCGATGTCAGCCTGGTGGTGCGCGGGGAGGATGCCACGTCCCTGCGTTCGGTCGGGGTGCGCACGGTCGACCAGCTCGCCGAGTTCGACCCGGCCGCCGAGTCGCCGGTGCCCTTGGTCGGAGCCACATTCGGCGACAGCGTCGTCCTGGCCAAGGCGTGGCTACGGGATCTGTCGATGGTCCGTCGGGTCCGCCGGATCGAGGTGCCGAGGGCCGACGTCGAGGTGGACATCGACATGGAGAGCTTCGGCGACGGCGGCGCGTACCTCTGGGGCGCGCTGCTGTCCGGCGCGGACCTCGGTATCCCGGCCGGCTACCGTGCCTTCGCAACCTGGGAGCCGGTGCCCACCCTGGATGAGGCGCGGTCCTTCGCCGAGTTCTGGGCCTGGCTGCGGATGGTCCGGCTGCGTGCGGCTTCCCGGGGATTGAGTTTCCGCGCCTACTGCTACAACGAACTGGCCGAGAACCGCTGGTTGTTGTCCTCGGCGAGCCGTTTCGTCGGCAGCCCAGGCGTGCCGACCGCCGCCGAGGTCCGCGCCTTCATCCAGTCCGACGAGTGGGTCGATCTGTTCGCGATCGTCCGGGAGCAGTTCGTCTGCGCACGGGGACGCGGGCTCAAGATCGTCGCACCGCAGGCCGGTTTCGCCTGGCGTGATCCCGAGGCGGGCGGGGAGAACTCGATGCGGTGGTACCGCGATGCGGTGGGCTTGGACGGGTTGCCCCCCGACGACACGCAGCGCGAGCGGTTGCTCGGCTACAACGAGGACGACGTGCGTGCGACCTGGACGCTGCGGCAGTGGATGACCTCGAAGGCCATGACCGAGCTGCCCTACGCGGGCGACCTCTGAGTTCGAACGGTGTCTCGCCCGCGCGGCCGCCGGTGAGGCGGGCGGCCGCGCGGGCAACGGCGGCAGGGCCGACTAACGCGGCGGCATCCGCAGCGCCCCGTCGAGCCGGATGGTCTCGCCGTTGAGGTAGTCCTGGTCGATGATCGACAACGCCAGCCGCGCGTAGTCCTCCGGGTGGCCCATCCGCTTGGGGAACTGAAGGTTCGCGGTGAGCTCCTCGCGGAACTCGGCGGTGATCCCGGCCATCATCGGGGTGCTCAGGATTCCGGGGGCGATGGTCATCACGCGGATACCCAGCGATGCCAGGTCACGGGCGGCGGGCAGGGTCATCCCGGCGACGCCGCCCTTGGACGCCGAGTACGCGGCCTGGCCGACCTGGCCCTCGAAGGCCGCCACCGAAGCGGTGTTGATCACCACGCCCCGGTGTCCCTCCTCGTTCAGCTTCTCGGTGTTCGCCATCGCCTCGGCCGCCAACCGCATCACGTTGAAGGTGCCGATGAGGTTGATCTCGATGACCTTGCGGAACAGCTCCAGGTCGTGGACGCCCTTGCGGCTGAGGATGCGGCCTGCGTCGGCGACTCCGGCACAGTTCACCGCGATGCGCAACGGGCTTCCGGAGGCGACGGCCTGATCGACGGCGGCCTGTACCTGCTCGGCGCTTCGCACGTCGGCGGCGACGAACTCCACGTTCTCCACGGGCTGCGCCGCCTCGACCGCCGAGGGCAGATCGAGGGCGAATACCTTCGCGCCACCCGCCGCCAGTGCTCGGGCGGTGGCGCCGCCGAGGCCGGAGGCTCCGCCGGTGACGATCGCTGCGGTGTCCGTGATCTGCATGTGCTCTCCCTTGAGCCCGTTGGTCCACCTGCCGGGACGTGTCCGAGTCGATCGGTAGTAGCCCACCCAGGCGGGTCGACAGCGCGACGCTCAGCGGCGACCGGGCGGGCAGATCTGATCGAGCTCGGCCAAGTCTGCCAGGGTCGGCTGCCAGTCCCCGGCGATGGCGTTCATCTTGATCTGTTCGGGCATGGTGGCGCCCGCGATGACCGAGGCTACTGCGGGTTGCGCCGCCAACCAGCCGATCGCGACGTCGGTCATACTCAGATTCCGCTGATCGGCGAAGTGCCGGATCGCCTCGATGCGATCCCACGGCGCCTCGGCGAGCAACCTGCTGCGGCCGGCGAGCCGCGTGCCGGGTTGGGTCTCACCGCCCCGGCGGTACTTGCCGGTCAACAGTCCGTTGGCCAAGGGGAAGTAGGGGATCAGTCCGACGCCGAAGCGCTCGCAGACCGGAACCACCTCGCGCTCGGCCTCGCGCTCCAGCAGGGAATAGTGGTTCTGCGCCGCGATCGGTCCGGTCAGTTTCTGGTCGTCGGCGATCCAGGCGGTGTCCGCGATCTGCCAGCCCGCGAGATTGCAGTGGCCGATATAGCGGACCTTGCCCTCGCGGATCAGGTCGTCCAGCGCCGAGAGGGTCTCCTCAAGCGGCGTTGCCGGATCGGGCCGATGCAGCTGGTAGAGGTCGATCCAGTCGGTTCCCAATCGACGTAACGACGATTCCACCGCTCGTTTGATGTAGCGGCGGGATCCTCGCGAGCCGAAGTCCGGGCCGTTGACGCCCTGCATGTCCATGCCGAACTTGGTGGCGATGACCGCCCATTCGCGTCGGCCGGACAACGCCTGCCCCAACAGTTCCTCGCTGCGACCTCGGGGGGCGCCGTAGACGTCGGCAACGTCGAAGAAGGTGATTCCGACGTCTAATGCGGCGTTGACCACGGCACGGGTCCCGGACAGGGTCTCCGTGCTGGTCCCGGGTCTACCGAGATTGTTGCAGCCAAGGCCGACGACGCTGACGGTCAGACCCGAGTCACCCAGTCGTCGTTGCTCCACGGCTCAAGACCATAAGGCGTACTGCGGTCCATCCAAACCGGTGGTTCCGGTCCCGCCGGGTTCGGCGAGTGATTTCACGACCGATTTTCGGTCTTAACCAGCCCTTAGGAGTCAGCAAGCGTGCCGCTATGTCGAGCTCCGCCAAGGTAGGTACCAGCACAACGGAGCACGACGAGAGGACATCTGATGCGTAACCCGAAGATCATGGCAGCGATCATCGGCGCAGCCGGTCTGCTGGCTATCGGTGGCACCGCCATCGCGCTGGACGACCGCAACTCGGCCAGCCAGCCGACGAGCAACGGCTTCGTCGAGCAGACCACCGAGCAGACCACCGAGCAGCGGGTCGACGACTGGGACGACCGGGACGACGACTGGGACGACCGCGACGACCGCGACGACCGGGATGACCGGGACGACGACCGCGATGACCGCGACGACGTCGCGAGCCAGCCCGCGAAGTCGGGCAACGGCACCACCATCGCGCGGGAGGAGGCCATCGGCATCGCGCAGGCCGAACTGCCCGGCGCCGAGGTCGTCGAGGTCGAGCGCGACGAGGACGACGGCCGGCTGGAATGGGAACTGGAGCTGCGCCAGGACCGCACCGAATGGGACGTGGAGATCGACGCGGAGTCCGGCGAGATCCTCAAGATCGACCGGGACGACGATGACGACGACGATGACGACGATGACGACGACGACCGGGATGACCGGGACGACTGGGACGACTGATCCCGCCACGGAAGCAGGCTCGGCCGGGCCTGTCGGGGGATGAAGCGGACGGGGTGTCGAGGCCGATGACCGGTCTCGACACATCGTTTGGGTGGGGCGCCGGTGTCGAGGAGCGGATGCCATCCCCACCGATGACGGCGGAATTCCGCAGCATGTCGGGGGTTTCGCCGCAGAACCGGATGGAACCGCCCGAACCGATGTCGGTCCCCCGTTAGGGTATGAACATGTCCAGGCCCGGGGTCGAGCAGACAGCACCGATTCCTCGTGTGCGGCTTCCCGAGGTGCACGAGGCGTGGCTGCCGAAGGAACACGATCTCTACCGTCCCCGGCATGGCGGCAGGCAGTTGCTAGCGCTGCTCGCGGCACTGTTGTTCTTCGGCGCCCCGGTGTTCAGCTTCCTGCTCGGTTCGCGGGCCACCGAGATCGAGAACCGCGCGTTGGTCGATTTCCCCAACATCATGCACGGTTGGGGCTTCTTCACCGAGTTCCCGCAGTGGTCGATCGACTATCTGCCGTTTCGAGAATCGGCCATCAACGCCGCCGACACGGTCAGCCACGTCGTCTTCGGCGAGTCGGTCTCCCTGAACGGCGGTGACGACGCGGGCAGCGGCCCGATCACCCCCGGCCCGGGCGGCGATGATGACCGCCGGATCGCCTACCCGAACGTGATCGAGGGCAGCGATGGCTGGCTTTATCTCGGCTCCGACGTCGACAGCCGATGCAACCGGGAGCGGTCCCTCGACGAGGTGATCGACGCGCTACAGCGGCTTCGCACCGGGATCGAGGCCTCCGGCCGGGAATTCGTTTTGGTGATCGCGCCGGACAAGACCACGGCGGTGCCGGAGCATCTTCCGGAGGACTACGCGGGCAAGCGTTGCGCCACCGAGGCGGCCACCGAGTTCTGGAATGAGCTGCCCGAGGCGACCGACGCCATCGACCTCCGCGAGCCGCTGCGGGAGAGAAGCGCGGAACTGGGCAGGCCCATCTACTACCCCTTGGACTCGCATTGGATGGACGAGGGCGCCATCACGATGCTCACCGAGGTCGCCGAAGAGCTGAAACCCGGTTCCACCGCAGCCGTCACCACCGATGAGCACGAGATCTGGGAGAGCGACGCCGATCTCCCGGTGCTGCTGGGCCAGAAGGAACAACGCGCGGGCATGACCTATCGGATCCGCCCGGACGGCCAGACCGACAACACCCACGGACTGAACTACCGCCTGGACGAACCGGAGCACTTCTCCGTCGGCCCCCTCGCCGGGATGAACACCGATCGCACCGCGATCATCGGTGACTCCTTCCTCGCCGCCAGCAGCCGTTATGTGTCGGGCTTCTTCAGCGACGTGACCCTGCAGTACTACGGAACGCTCAGCGACGACCCGAGGTCGGTGATCGACATGCTCATCGGTCAGGAGACGATCGTGATCGAGGTCGTCGAGCGCAACCTGGTCGGTGGCACGGCACCGTTCCTCGAATCCGAGATGATCGACCGCATCACCGCCGACTTGGGCGCCAACCCGATCTCCTAGGCGTCAACCTGCGCGGCGGACACCCCGGCGTCCGTCGAGGTACCGCTCGAATCGTCGATGCAGTCGCACCGGTGGCATCTCGATACAGCGATGCAGCAGTTCGGTGGCGACGACCACGGCTGCCAACGAGGTCACGATCGCGAGTCCGACGCCGTAGGTCGAGGTCATCAGCCCCATGATCGGATAGATGCACGCCGTGTGCACCAGGTAGATGCTGTACGACCGTTTCGAGATCGCCGAGATCAACGGCGAGGTGGCCAGCCTGCCGGTGCTGTTCATCACCAGCAGCACCACCATGATCAGCAACAGCAGTGTCCGGCTGTGGGCCACGCCGGTGGTGATGTAGTCCTGGAACAGGTCGGCGCTGAGGAAGAGCATGAAGTGCGTGCTGCCCAGTGCGATGGCTGCCGGAATCGGGATGCGTCGGGTATGACCGAGCGAGATGAGCTGCCCGATGAACAACACCGGCAGATAGCTGGTGAACATCCCGATTCGGAAGTTGACGATCCCGGTGTTCTGCTCGGCCGCAGCCCAGGACTGGGCTATCGAGACCAACGCGGCGCCCAGCAACGCGGGCAACCAGGGATAACGCCGTAAGAGCGGAATGGTCAGCGCGACATAGGTGTAGAAGATCAGCTGGACGATGAGGGTCCAGGTCACGCCGAGCAGGATCGCCGAGGGGGTCTCGAAATACGCTCCCAGCGTCAGATTCGCCAGCAGGTCAACGGGTTGACCCGGCTCGCCGCCCTCGGCGTTGACCAGCCCTTCCTGAACCAGGAAGTACATCACGATCACGACGAGCCACATGGCGGGCAGGATGCGGATCAGCCGCCTGGCCATGAAGCGGGTCGGTGATTCGCGGTCGGCCACCTTGGTGATCACGATGCCGCTGATCAGTAGGAACGCGCCGACGCCGACGAATGAAAGGTTCAGGTTGAGGTTCAACGGGGTGGTGAGCCCCCGGTGGACGATCGTGTGCCCCGGCCAGAGGATCTCGTTGGACGACACCCAGATCGTCAGATGGGTGTACACCACGGCGATGGCCATCAGGACCCGAAGCAGGTCCAATCCCGCGTGGTAGCCCTTCTTGACCGGCTTCCGCTTGGGCGCATCAGCCGGTGTCGCGCCGAGACCCGCCGGGACCGGGATCACCTCGGTGATCGGTTCCTGTACCGGGATCACCTCGGTGATCGCATCCTGCGGGTGGGGCCGACGAGTGTGCTGGGCGGATCCACTGCCCGGCCGCGCCGTCATGTCAACAATCCCCACGTCGTCGGATACGGCCGTTGCCTCACGCGCCTTGCGGCGGGCGACCTCGCACGAGTAGTCGCCGCAGCGGCTTCTCTATCAGGCGGTGGTACCCATCCGCCGCCGCCAGGGTAATGAGCAGCGACGCGAGCACGGCAAGACCGGTCGGTACCACCGGACCCAATAGAGACAGTGTCGCCCAACCGAGGGTCACGGTGAACAACAACGCCGGATATCGACGATCGAACAACCAACCGAACACCGCATGGAGACCGAAGCGGGGCGGATGGTTGAGCAACAACAGGAAGAACAGCATCGCGAACACCGCGCTCAACGGATACCACCATGGCAGCAGCTCATGATAGGAGCGCTCGGCCCAGGCCATCACCTGGAACGCGGCCATCCCCAGCACGACGGCGAGCCATAGCGGCATCCGTGCCGTGCGAACCGACCAGGCGAGCTGGCCGATGATCAGGATCGGTAGGAACGCGAACTGCAGGCTCAACGAACGCGGCAGGCCTTCGGCGCCAGCACCGAGGAACACCGGGACCGAGGACACCACGATCTGCGCGGCGACGGCCCAGGCGGGATGGATGCGCGCCAGCGGCCTGCACAACAGTGCGCTCAACACGAAGAGCGAGATGATGAGCAGGAAATACCCGGAGCTGGGGTCGGGTCCGAGTTCGAGACCGGAACCCCGGTAGGCCTCGCCGCCTGCCAGGCCCGCCAGGAACACCAGGCCTGACGTCACCAGCGCCAAGGCCGCGAAGGTGACCAGCAGCCGGAGGACGAAGCGCCCGAGTGGCTCGACGTCCATCGAGCGGGCCCCGAGATAGCCCGCGATCAGGAAGATCAGGGCCGTCCCGAGGAAACCGAAGTCGGATCCGATGCCCATCGGTTCGTTCACCCAACGCCGCAGCAGCGAGACCACACCGAACGTCTCGCCCTGGCGGCTGGGCCACACCGCGACCAGGTAGCTGTACAGGACGAGGACGACGCCCACGGCGCCGAGCACACTCAGTGCTGCGGAGTCGCGGGCGGTCGTCCTGCCTGGATCGTCCTGTGTCGCGTGAAGCTCTGCCGAGGCCATCGGTCAGGGCGCCGAGGGATCCAGCCAGAGGGTGGAGAACCCTGTGCTGCTGGCCCGAGCGTCCTCGATGATCGCTTCGTCATCGACCTGCTCGACTCCCGCGACACTGCGAATGCGGTAGCCGAGGGATCGATACTCGGCGAGCACGGTCCTCGGATCGTCGGTGAGTTCCTCGATCTGCTCGGGACAGAACTCGCACACCACGTGCGGGTGATCCCGGCCGAGCAGGTCGCGCAGACCGGCCAACGCCCGGTGATCCCGGCCCTGCAGGTCCACCTTGATCAGCGAGATCCGATGCTCGGTGACCTCCGGCTGCGAGCCGAGGGCGACGGCCGGAACGGTCACCGACCGGTCCTCGGCCCACTCGCTCACCCGATAGTCGCCGCTGTTGACGGGATCGGCGGCCAGCAGTGACAACTTCGTCGCAGTGTCCCACGCGGCCACCGGCAACACGATCACGCGATCGGCTGCGGCAGGCGCGAGGTTCGCGTTGATGTTGCGGCGCAGGTACTCGACCGTCGTCGGGTTCGCCTCGACCGTGATCACCCGATGCGACGGGTTCCTGGTCAGCAGCCGCAGCGAGTGGTAACCGACGTGCGCGCCGATGTCGAGAAACGTCCCATCGCCCGCCAGCCGGGCGATCAGCTCGGCCTCATCCAGCTCCCAGCTGCGGTGATGCCGAATCCACGGCATGACGATCTCGTCGGCGGGCATCAGCAGCGCGCCCGCGTCGCAGACCACCACCTCCGACCCCGGCGGGATCTCGGTGTGCCGGGCCGCGATGAGCGCGTGCAGTGCCTCCAGGTCGCGCTGGGCCTGGGCGAGTTCGATGTCCAGGTGGTCGGCACGCTGATCCCGCTCGGTGAACATGGCGAACTGCTGTTCGCTGCTCGCCTCGACGCGCTTGCGCAGTCCCTCCAGTTCCTCGGTATGCCCAGCCTGGGTCGTCCCGTGATCGGCCCACATCTGCTCGGACTCGACGATCTGCCGGTCCAGCTTCGTCTCCAGCCGATTCAGGACCTCGTCCTGATCCCGCCGGGCTTCACCGATGCGAGTGGCGACCGTCCGAACCTCGGTCTTGATCTCGTCGACGTCGACGACCTGCCGCTGGTGCAGCTCGGCGATCCGACCCGTGAGGTCGTCGATCCGGTCGTGTGCGGCCTGCAGGCTGCTCTCGACGCCGTCGGTCACCGCGCCGAGGACCCGACGCTGGTGGACGTCGTAGTGGTCGACCGCCCGAAGCACCGCGCGCCGCATGGCGGGAGCCAGCGGATTACGCGAGGGCATCTCGGTGTCGGCCCGCCAGCGCAATGCCTCGCGGGCCTGCCGCAACGGTTCCATCGGACTGGTCTTCTCGGTGGGCTTCTCCGGTTCGTCTCCCCGGCCCTGCCAACTGGCGTAGGCCCGTTCGAGCTGTTCCCGCATCCACGTGGCCGTGATGTCGAGGTTGCGGGTCCGAAGCAGGTGGGCCCGTGCGGCACGACCCCGTCGACGGCCCTCCGCCGGATCGTCGGCGACCTCGCGCATCGCCTTGGCCGCGGCGTCCAGATCGGGCTCGGCCCAGATCGCCGATGCCTGATACGGCTCGCAACGCGGTCCGACCGTGGTCATCGTGTGCGGAATAGGCCAACCGAACTCCGAGTTCAGGAACTCGGTGGTGCTCGAATAGTCGGTGGAGATGGTCGGGAGTTCCAACATCATCGCCTCGGCGACGGTCAACCCGAAACCCTCACTGCGGTGCAGCGACACATAGCAGTCGCTGTCCGCGTAGAGCTGGCGCAGCTCGTCGACCGGGAGGTAGCGCTCCAACAGCTCGATGCGCGCGTCGGCCTGCACCACCGAGCGCAGCCGTTCGGCCGCCTCGGGATGCAGGGCGGCGTTGATGGCCTTGATGGTGAGCTGCACATCGGAGCGATCCGGGAAGGCACGCTGGAACGCCGTCACCAGGCCCCAAGGATTCTTCCGCTCGCCGACGCTGTTGAAGTCGAAGGCGAACAGGAAGCGGGTCTTCTCGCCCTCTTCCCGGTCCCGACGAATCGGGGCACCCGGGTCGCGTACCGGAACCGGGATCGTGCGCACCGGCACCGGAGAGTGCCGCGCGATCGCCTCCCGACAGAACTCGCTGACCGTCCAGATCTCGTCGACGAGGTCGAACGAGCCGTGCAGCGACTCGGGGAACTCCTCCAGCTCCCAGGCCCACAACCCGATGCGGTAGCGGCCCTTGACCGCGGCGGCATGGGTGGAGCTCACGGCGGGCAGCTGATCGGCGTTGACCGCGATCAGACTGACCGGGAACCGGGGATCGCCCAGCGTGTCCGGGGCATCGAGGTCGGTCCGGTTGGAGACCAGCTCGTCCTCGACGACGGCGGCGATCGGGATGTCGGCGTGGCTGATCGCGTCGTGCACGATCCGAGCCATCTCGCCGAGCCCGAGTTCGGCGGTCAGGTAGCCGAGCAGGTTGACGCCGAACCGGTCCAGCGGCGCGATGGTCTTCGGCGCGGCCGTCGGCAGGGCCCACGGGGCGATCTGCTTCTCCTGAACGCCCGAGTTCACGCACCAGTGTCGGTAACCCTCGGCGTCGGCACCCCAGGGCTGCGGGAAGGCGATCTGGAGGTCCGGTCTGTTCTGCCAGACCGCCATCGTCCATCTGCTGAGCCCGGCGGCGGCCTGCTGCGCATCGTCGGGCGCGGTCAGCCAGTCGCGGAAGGCCTGCCCACCGTCGACACCGAAGGCGTGCGGCGGCGCGGGCGGCGGCTTCTTCTTGGCGCGTTCGGACTTGATCCAGCCCGCCCGGAACACCCGCCGCATGATCGGCGTGATGCGAGTGTCGTCCGCGAGCGTGTTGTAGCGATAGGGCACCGACTCCACGGAGTCCGCGTAACCGGCCGACAGCAATGCCTGCCCGTAGCCGTCGCACAGCGCCCGCAACGCGGGGTGGTCGGAGAGCAGGGTGCGGGGTTTGCGGGCGCAGTGGAACGTCAACAGCCAGGGCTTCTCCGGCCGGTAGCCGCTGAAGTGGAAGAACCGCAGCGGCCGACCGGCGGCGGTCCAGCCACCGGTCGAGGTCTGCTCGATGGGCCGCTGCCAGACATTCCAGTACGCGACGTTGAGGCCCGGATCCCGCCAGATGTAGTGCGGGAACAACGCGGGCGCCTGATCCACCCAGCGCTGGTCGGTGAACAACTGCTGTTCCGGCGCGGCGATCGCGTCGTGGCGAAGCCGGGAAGCCCAGAAGTCCAGGAAGCCCTCGGAGCCCGCGCCGACCGCGATGAAACCGAGGTTGTAGATCCCGGTGCCCATGATGACGGCGTCATCGGGTTCCAGGCCATCCTGCGGGATCGGCTCCAGAGTGTGCGGCGTGAGCACGATCGACTTCGTCGACGCGTGCTCGACGACCTCGCCGAACGGGCTGAAGACCTGGATATCGGGGTCGAGGTAGATGGCGACGTCCGCCCGCTCCCGCAGCGTGCGCAGGAGATAGGGCTTCACCGCGGTGGCCAGCTCCATCACCGTGTACGAGGTGGCCATCCGCAGATAGTCCTCGTCGGTGATCCCGAACCAGTCCGGTCCGACGATCGTGGCGTGCTCGTCCTGCTCCTCGCCGTGTTCCCGGTCGATCACCGCGATCACGAATTCGTGCTCGGGATGGTGTTCGCGGAACGACTGCGCCAGTACACGCGCGGCGGGGAGATAGTTCTTCGCGACGATCGTGCAGGCGACCGCGGTCACGCCATCACTCATTCGGCACCTGCGCCACCACCTGGTCCTCGAGAACTGCCTCGTACCGTTCGACGACGGTGCTCTCGCTCACGCCGCGAACCTGGATGCGGACCAACAGGTCCTCGCTGACGTAGTGCGCACGGACCATCGACTCGTCGCCGTCCTCGGCCACGTTCCACGCCTCGTTGATGCCTGGGGTCTCGCCATCGCGGATCTCGAGGCCGTAGTTCTCCTGCAGGGTCCCGAGTTGGTCGCGGGTCTGGGCCGCCGCCTCTTCATCCGGCATCTGCACGACGAACATGACGACCTGGGTGCCGTCCTCTTCGAAGTTGGAGACCAAGGCCCTGGCGTCGGTCGCGCCGCCGGTGGTGAAGGCCTCGTCCTCGCCTTCGGTCAGGGTCCGGATGCCCTGGATCCCGGCGTAGTCGGTGATCTGCGCCTTGTCGAGTTCCTGCGCACCGCCGATGTCGGCGGGCAGCATCGGGTCGCGCGGCGGCTCGGGTTCCTCCGTCGCGTCGTTACCACCGCCGCCGGAGTTATCGCCATCGCCCTGCGTGGTGCCGCCGCTGGCCTCTGGCTCGTTCGAGCTGTTGCCGAACAGGAAGAAGGCGCCGACGGCGAGACCGATCACCACGACGACGGCCACGATGATCCCTGCGATCTTCGGACCCTTGCCGCCGCCATCGCTCTCGAAGGCCTCCGGACCCTGCCGGATCCAGTTGTCCGAGGAGTTGCTCGGCAGCGGGGGTAGATCGGAGCCCGCCCACGGCGGTTGGCTGTCGCCTCCTGCCCACGGCGGTTGGGTCACACCACCAGGGGGCGGGGGATAACCGCCGCCCTGCGGGAACCCACCGGGGGGCGATGGCGGCGGCTGCTGGCCGGGGTAGCCCTGCGGCTGCTGCGGATAACCGCCCTGCGGCGGCTGGTTGACACGCACCACCTGGGTGCGGTCGGCGTCGCTCTGGCCTGCTTGACCACCGGGTTGTTGTTGCCAATCATGGCGAACTACCTGGGTTGCATCGCTCGGAGGGGTAGCGCCGCCCTGCCGTTGCTCGTTCTCTGAATTGGGGCCTATCAACTGAGTCGACTCCATCGACGAGGGGGCCTCACGGCCTGTGCTCTGGGGGGTGCCTGTGGTGCCCGATGGACCGCCTGGCTGCAGCTGGTCTCTGCGCGCGCGGTATTCCTCGGCAGAGATCCGGCCCGTCGCAAGATCCGTGTCCAGCTTCTGCGCCTCTTCCTGCCAGGTCACCCTGACACCCCCTTTCCTCACACGTCAAGCCTGCCTATTGTCCACGCCCCACCGAGTGTCCGATGAGGCTGTGATCGGGTGTCACCAATCTGTGATGAGCACCCGCTTCGCGGTGACCGCGTGCATCGGCGCCACTGCGCCGATCGTGCTGACTGCCTTCGCGGATGGCTCGCGGTGGAGCCACTCCGCCCCGGAGCAACGCAGGGGTATCGCTCCGGGCGCTTGGTCGGTTACGTCCGATGCGGGCCACTCGAAGGCGATAGGCGAGGACGTCGGCTAATTCTGCTCCAGTGTCTGCAACGTCTCGTCGGCGAGGGTGCGGAACGCGGCATCCACCGGTGCCGCTTCGTTGTTCGTCGGACCGGCGACCCCGAGGCGGACGACGTGCACGCCCGAGACGTAGACGGCGCGGTAGATGCTCTGCTCCTCGCCGACCTGTTCGAAGACGCGAACCTGACCGGGAAGTTCCTCCATCGCAACCGCTTCAAGACCGAGTTCGGTCTGCCCGAAGGCCAATGCCTCGGCGCTGGCCAGTGCCGCGTCCTCGGAGGGTGCGACGCCGACGAGGACCCCGAAGGAGTTGCCCGCATCCGCCGAACCACGGAACAGGATCTCGGTGACGTCGTGCTCGCCGAACACCTCGGCCTCGGTCTCACCGAGCACGCCCGCGGTCACCGCCGCGTCCCGGCTCATCGCCTCCGGATGGGGCACCGGTTCGCCGGGCAGGGTGGGCAGCGTGGGCTGATCGCCTGCTGCGGGCGGCGGCGCGTTGTCCTGCGGTTGGCTCTGGTTGACGTCCTGTTGGGTGTCGTCCGCCGTCGATTGGTTGGACATGAACCAGACGACGCCTGCGGCGATCACCGCCAGCAGCAGCACCGTCAGTACGATGGGGAGCACGAGCTTGCGTCGTGGCCGGGCGCTCTGCGCGTTGAAGACCTCCTCGGCGCGGCCCGCATAGGGCCCGGGCCGGGCCATGGTGTCGGTCGTCATCGGCAGCGGCAGCGAATCCTGATCGCTCTGATGGACGTTCGGGTGGTCCTGCATGACCGCGCCGAGGCGGGCACCCAGGGTCTGGCCGCCCGCGTCCGCCGATTCGTCGGTGGTGCCCTGCTTCGACGTCGGTGCGGTGGAACCGGCCATGGGCACTCCCGTCGTCGTGGAGACAGAGCTGGAATCGGCAGAGGTGGGCGGCGTGGTCATCGTGGGCGGGCCGGCCGGCAGCGGGGTGACCGAGGTGGTCTCGGCGGGCGGCGGCTCGGCAGCGGGCTTGGGCGTCGAGTCGGCTTTCTCCCCCGCCTCCGTCGTCGGCTGCTCCGTGGCCCCCTGCTCGACGGTCTTCTGCTCGGCGGAAGGCTGCTCGGCGGTCTTCTGCTCGGCTTCGGGCGCGACGGACTCGGCAGCGGATGGTGTGTCGCCATCGGTCTCGGCAGGCGCGGTCGGAGTCGGCTCGTCGGCTGCCGCCATCACGGGCGCCGGGCTGGCGGGATCCAGCTGGTCGGCTGCTGCCGTGTTGGCCTTGATAGCGGAAATCGGCTGATTTCGGAGTGTCAGCTGGGTGTCGAAGGGGGAGCCCGCTCTACTTCCCGCCGCAATCGACAGGACCGCGTCTCGTTGTTCCTGATGCTCGCTCTGCGAGATGTCGCCTGCAGCGAGAGCGGTATCGAGTCTGCGCAACTCGTCCTGCCAGGTCATGATGTTGCTCCTTCGCTGCTTCCGGGGAACCTGTATGGCGAAACGCCCCGGGTTGTTCATCGCCTATTCAAACTTCGATATAAGCAGGCGGCGTTGTGATGTGATCGAGATCAATCTGTCGCTGTTTCGGATCATCTTGTCCAGCGGATCGCCGGTTGTCGAGAGCCGATCCCGCACCCCTGCTCTTTCTTGCCGGACAACCAACGGTGATCGAAAAAGCCGAACAGATCACAGCAGCTCAGGGGGTGACCGCGTGCACGAGGGTGCACGGCGGAGCGGCTCGGGATGAGTAGAGTGATGATATGGCGTTGTTCGGTCGAGACAAGGGGCAGATCGTGCGTTCTGACCAGGCGTTGCCGGGCCGTGACACTCCGTTGACTATCTCCGGGCGGCACACCGTGTTTCCGGATCGGACGATCGTCGGTCCGTTCCCGACGGGGATGAGCACCGTGGTGTTCGGTATGGGTTGTTTCTGGGGAGCGGAACGCATCTTTTGGCAGACCGACGGTGTCTGGTCGACTGCGGTCGGTTATGCGGGCGGCAGTACGCCTAACCCGACTTACGAAGAGGTCTGCAGCGGTCGGACCGGGCATACCGAAGTGGTCTTGGTCGTCTTCGATTCGAAGGCGATCTCGTTGCCCGAACTGCTTCGCGTGTTCTGGGAAGGGCACGACCCGACCCAGGGAATGCGACAGGGCAACGACGTCGGCACGCAGTATCGATCGGCGATCTACACCACCGACGACGCACAGCGCGCGGCGGCGATCGCGAGCCGCGACGAGTACCAGCCCGCGCTGACCTCGGCAGGCCACGGCCAGATCACCACCGAGATCGCCCCGCTGGACCACTTCTACTACGCCGAGGAATACCACCAGCAGTACCTGAGCGACGCCAAGAACCCCGGCGGCTACTGCGGAATCGGCGGCACGGGCGTGTCGTGCCCGGTCGGCCTCGGCGCCTGAGTCGAGGCCTCCGAGGCGGGAGCGGTCTCGGCCGGGCCGATCAGTTCGACGAGTTATCGCCTGCGATCGGCTCGGAGCGGTCGGACGGGGTCCGGGTGCCTGCTTGATCCGATGACACCGCCATCGGCATCGCCTGCTCGGCGGTCGACACCACGATCACCGGTTCCAACGACGGCAGACGACGATCAGCGTCCGACTGCACGTCGGTCGTGGTGCCAGCCGATCCGATCGCGGGCGGCGCCGATGCCGATGCCGTTGCCCGCTGGGATTGCTCGGCACCCGCCCGGCGGGCCGCCCGTGCGGATTCCCATCGACGGAATCGGTTGTAGACCGGTACCTCGACGAAGCGGTAGAGCAACTCGGTGACGACGGCGACGGCGAGCAGCGCGATGATCATGCCCAGGGTCAGGCCCAACTCGGCCACCGTGGCCCGCAGCACCGGGTAGCTGACGTTGAGGTGCACCAGATAGATCGCATAGCTGCGCTTGGCCAGCGCGGCGATCCACTTGGATCGGACGAAACGTCCCTTGGCGCCCAACAGCAGCAGGGTGATCAGCACGACCAGCAGCAGGGTGCGTTCGGTGGCGGCGCCCGATGGCATCGACTCGTGATTCATCCCCGCCCAGACGAAGAGCAGGCCATGACCGAGGCCGAGCGCGATGGCGGTCCGCGCGGCCAGCCGTTGTGCTGCCCACAGCGAGATGAGCTGGCCGATGAACAACACCGGCAGGTAGGTCGCGATGGTGCGGATCTGGTGGGCGGGATCCACATTGGTGTCCGTCACGATCAGGAGCACGAACCAGATGGCGACCGCGCCCAGCACGGGCGGTAACCAGGCATGGCTGCGGCCGATCCGCAGGGTGGCCGCGGTGAAGAAGTAGAAGGTCAGCTGGATGCTCAGGGTCCAGGTCACCGCGAGCACCAGCGGCCCGACGAAGCCGATGAAGCCGATGTTCATGGCCAGCGACAGCAGATCCTGATTCGCACCCCGCGAGACACCGACCATGATCAGTATCCAGAACACGAGCACCGTCACCCAGAATGCGGGCAACAGCCGGGCCATCCGACGTAACAGGAACTGGCCGGGCTCCTCCTTGGCCGTCACATAGGTGACGACCAGTCCGCTGATCAGGAACAGCGTGGTCAGGCCCATCATGCCGAGGTTCGTGTTCAGGCTCAGCGGCTCCGCGAGTAAGCCGTTGACGAGGGCGCCCGCCAACCAGTCATCGGGGTGGTTGCTTGCCACCCAACCCGCGAGGTGGCGGAAGAGGATGAGCATGGTGGCGATCACCCGAAGCAGATCCAACCCGTACAGGTAACGACGTGCTGGTTTCTCGGATACTCCGACAGGCGATCCCGATCCTCGGCTGGTCACCTGCGGAGCACCTCCAGTTCGGATGCGGACGGCTGAACGGCGGGACGCTAGCAACGCGGGCGGCCTTACCACCGGATCACGTATCAACCGGTTCGCCTTCGTTATCGGTCCGCAGCCGAGGTGGCATCGGCGCCCGGTGCGAGGAGGGGACTAGCGGTGGACACGGTGCGGGCGGCAATCCCTGCGGGGAAAACGAACGATGCGGACCGATGGCATTTCGGGCGGTCCGCATCGCGAGCCGACAACCAGGCTGATTCGCGATTCACGCCGGAGGAAAAACCGACGCTAGCCTGATCTCGTAGATTAGAGCGAACCCGTGACGGCACCTCGACCGCCATTCGTTGCGCCGGGACTGAGGTCGACACGTCGATCGACCCTGTCGTCGGCCACCCGCTCCGACCTGGCTGTGCTCTGCGCCAGGCGTCAGAGGTTGACCGCCCGGTCACCGGCGCCGCTTCCGAGACGCACGGCCGCCGATGCACGTTGCCTGGTCGGCGGCGATCGCGGAGAAGACCTCGGAGCCTGCCGCGTGGAAGCGACGGGTCATCGCACTCGGATGAATATCGGTGATGCAACCTTGACGGTGCACTCCGCGTACTACCGGCAGTCCGCGATCGGCTCGGTCGATCGGGCGAACTGTCAGGAGTGTGCATGCACGCAAGACGATCTTGGAGACCGCCTTCGGCGGTGCTGACGGCGGTTGCCGTGTTCTTAGGGTTGGCGGGGGTGACGGTGTCCTCGTCGGCTTCGCTGGCGCAGTCGGATGAATCGGCGCCGTCCGGGAACTCTGGAGCCGGGACACCAGGCACCCTCACGCTGGTCACCGGTGACCGGGTCACGATTCGTACCGCCCCCGACGGGACCGTCCAGGTGGCAGGCGTCGAGCCAGGACGGGGGCGCGAGACCGTCGACTTCGTCCGGTCGCAGCGCAACGGCGAGCACTTCGTCTACCCGTCGGATGCCCTCGGAATGCTGCGGGCGGATCGGGTGGACGAGGCGTTGTTCAACGTCTCACTGCTTGCCGAACAGGGGTTCGGCGACGCGAATACCGACTCCGTCTCGTTGCTCTCCGCCTCGGAGACGGGAGTGCGTACCTTCGCGGACGACCCTGCCGGGGCGGACGTGACTCGAACGCTTCCCGACCTCGGCGTCACCGCGCTGGCCGTGGACAAGGCCGAGGCCGTCGACTTCTGGTCCGAGCTGGTCGCGGGCGAGCCCGAGTCCGACGAGTTCTCCGCAGCAGCGGGGCCGGTCGAGAAGGTATGGCTGAACCAGCGGTTGCAACCCTCGCTCGACGAGAGTGTCGGCCTGGTCGGTGCCCCATCGGCCTGGGACGCCGGATTCACCGGCGAGGGGGTGCGGGTCGCGGTACTGGATACCGGATACGACCCCGATCATCCCGACCTGGCGCACAACGCGGTCGGAGCCGAGAATCTGATCGAGCCGGGCAGCGAGGTGACCGATCCCGACGGACACGGCACCCACGTCGCCGCCACCATCGCGGGTTCCGGAACGGCTTCGGATGGCCGCTATCGAGGCGTCGCCCCGGATGCCGAGCTGCTCCACGGCACGGTGTGCGGGATCGAGGGTTGCCCGATGGACGCCATCCTCGCCGGGATGCAGTGGGCGGTCGACGAACAGGCATCGGTGATCAATATGAGCCTGGGTGGCGAGCCCACGGACGGCAGCGACCCGCTCTCACAGGCCGTCGACGAACTCACCGCCAGCTCCGGTGTCCTGTTCGTCATCGCGGCGGGCAACTTCGGCGCGGATTTCGCCGTGGGCTCGCCCGGTTCCGCCGATTCCGCGTTGACGGTGGCCGCGTCGACCAAGCAGGACACGCTCGCCGAGTTCTCCAGCCGGGGGCCTCGCGTGATCGACTCGGCGCTCAAGCCGGATATCGCCGCGCCCGGACACGACATCACGGCAGCCAGGTCGGCGGGAAGCCAGAACGGAGCGCCCGTCGACGACCAGCACATCAGGATGTCCGGCACGTCGATGGCGGCACCTCATGTGGCGGGCGCCGCCGCGATCCTCGCCCAGCAGCATCCCGACTGGTCGGCGGCCGAGCTGAAGTCCGCGCTGATGAGTTCGGCGCAGCCGTTGGACGAGGTCCCGTTCTATGGCCAAGGCGCCGGGCGGCTCGACCTGGCCCGTGCCGTGGAGCAGCCACTTCGGGCCGAGCCCGCTTCGTTGTCCCTGGGCAAGGCACCGTTTCCCGCCGAGGCGGCCGAGCCGGTCACGATGCCGGTGACGTTGCACAACGACGGCCCCGAGCCTGTCGAGCTGGACCTGGGTATCGACGCGTCGGGTGGTGGCGGCACACCGGAAGGTCTGTTCGACATCGACGTCTCGACGATCACCGTTCCCGCGCAGGGCACGGCAGAGGTCTCGGTCACCGCGAACTTCGCGGCCTCGGCCGACACGCCCGGACCGAAGGGCGCCAGGCTCGTCGGCACGACCGTCGACGGTGCGACGGTTCGGGTGGCGCTCGGCGCGGACATCGGCGCGGAGGAGTACTCGCTCGACTACTCCGCGATCGATAGATCCGGTGAACCGGCGGACAGGGCCTCCGTTGTCGTACAGAACCTCGAGACGGGTGCGTCGCAGTGGCTGGATAGCGGCACGCTGCTGCCCGCAGGCCGATATCGGGTGATCGCCCAGGTGGTCGACGTTGGAGAGGTGCACGGCGAGAACCTCTTCACCTATCTGGCGCAGGATGTCGAACTCGACGAGAACGGCACCGTCACCCTGGACGCACGCGGCGGCGAGCCGGCGGAGGTGCAGGTCGACGATCCCGAACAGCGATTGGTGGCCAGCAATTTCGGTACGAGGCTCGGTGTCCGTTCTGAGCCGGAGAACGGAGTGCCTGCAACGCTGAGCGGGGCTGTGCACCCCGGTCGCGACTTCGTGGTGCCCAGTGGGCCGGTCGACGGACTCGGGATGTTCGCCGACACGTTCTGGGAGCGGCCGGTTTTGACCGGTATGACCAACGATGCAGAACCGCTGGTCTTCGACATGAACGATATGTTCCCTTTCGGAGGAATCAACAATCCCGATGCTCGGTTCATCGGCGAGCTGACCGCGCCCATCGTTGACGTCGGCGAAGCGGAAGACCCGACGGCGGTGGACGTCGCCGACGCAATGGCATTGCTGACCGTGCCGTACCTCCCGGTTGATGACTTGGAGACCGAGGCAAGGGTGACCGAGCTGGTCGAAGCAGGAGCCGTTGCCATCATCCTTCGTTATGGCTCCGTGACATATGACTCGGCCTGGGGAGTTCCAGTCCTGAACGCCAATGACCACGACGACGCCTTGACTTCGAGGATCGCCGAGGGGCCGACCGAGTTCACCATCACCGGTCGAGAACAAGGTCCCGCCAGTTATGTCCTGCACGACGAGACGGATGGGTCCGGACTACCTGCCGGGGTTCACTGGTCTCACGACACGGCGGACCTGGCACGGGTTCGCATGCGGATTCATGCGCCCGCCTCGGATATCGCCGTGGTCAGTGTGGCTCATTTCGCTGAGACCGGCGACGGTCTGATAGGGATGGAGGCCTTTCCCTATGCCCCGTTGGAACAGGACGTCTACCTCACTCCAGGTCTGGAGTGGTTCCACAACGCGACAATCAGTCATGACAATCAACGGCCGGTTGGTATTCACGAAACGGTGACCACCCGCTATGAGGCAGGCAGCGACTACGAGCTCGATCTGTTCTCCGGGCCCTACGGTGTGGACTTGGGCGTTCCGCACTATGACGCCGTCACCGGCGAGCCGATTCCATTAGCGGGGCGGACCGGTGACGATGTCCGGATCTCCCTCCCGGTGTTCCAGGCGAACTCCGCGAACGGGTCGATCGGCATGATCGAGCCATGGACCAACATCGGCGAGACGGTGTTGACCAGCGACGGCATGGAGACCGGTCGCACCAGCACACCGGGGCTCGGCACCTTCTCGGTGCCGGGATCGGATGCCGAGCACCGGCTGTCCGTGCAGGCCGACCGTGACCTACTTGGTCTGCGCGTGGGTACCGGATATCGCGGCGACTGGGTCTTTCGCAGTGGTCCGGTCGAGGGTGAGCCCGAGGTGCTGCCGCTGATCGACCTTCGTTACGACATGGCGTTGAGTCTGCTGCACACCGCGCCGGTTGGCGAGGACCTCACCTTCGGCGTGACGGCCGGATACCAAGCCGGTTCGACCGCCGATGCCTCCGGCGTGACGGAGTTGCGGGCCGAGTTCGCCACCGACGGCCAGAATTGGCAGGACGCCGTCGTCACAGCGGCGGAGCAAGGTTGGACCGTCACAGTGCCCGGCCAGCAGGCCGGATCGGTCTCGCTCCGAGTGCACGCGGCAGACGAGGGCGCGGGCAATTCCTATACGGAGACGTTGATCGCGGCCTACGAGGTTCGCTGAGCGGAGGTGGCCGTCGTCCCTGCGGGTCGTGAGACTGCGCAGGGGCGACGTCCATCGACTTTGCGGCGGACACCGGCATCGACAAAAGGAAAGAGGCCCGATCGCATTCGATCGGGCCTCTTCGCGAGCGGACGACGGGATTCGAACCCGCGACCCTCACCTTGGCAAGGTGATGCGCTACCACTGCGCTACGTCCGCATTGTGCTGCCATCGAAGCGATGGCTATTCGTCTGTGGGCCTCTTCGCGAAGCCGTTGTGCACCGGTCTGGGGCGAGCCCCTCGCGGTGGGATGAGTCTAGCCCCTCCGGGTGCCGCTTCCCAAACCGGGTCGACAACCGCCCGGGATCACCGCAGACCCATCTCGCCCACTCGCCGGCGAGTCGACCCGCCCGTCTCAGGTGATGTGTCGTGCTCGGCGGGATCGCCGGGGAGATCGCCGCGCTGGACCTCGGAATCTGGGCGCGGGCCCGGGAACACGGTACGGTGGGTCCTACCCTCGGTAGTCGGATCGGTTCGTTTTCGTTGTCTCTTGGTGGTGGGTGGTTCCTGCCGCCACAGTCCGCTAGGAGGCGGCATGAACAAAGTGGTACGCGGCGCCGACGGTCGGATGTGGAACATCCAGAGTCAGATGGAGTGGACTCATCCGATGCAACTCGATGAGTTCGAACACGACGTGAGCGGTGGCCGGGGCCCCGGCATCCTGTTGTCGGTCGTGCTCGGCTCGCTGGTTCTGCTGCTGCTGTTCTGGCGCCCGCCGGAGGTCTACATCCCGGCCTGGCTGATCCTCGCGCTGTTCCTGGTGATCGTCTTCTTCCCGGCCCGCTGGGTACTGCGCAGGCCGTGGACCCTGGTCGCCGACACCCAGGGCGATGGGGACGAGCATCCCTCCGAACGTTGGGCGGGTGTGGTGCGCGGGGTGTTCCTGGTGCGCCAGGAGACGGCCAAGGTGTCCAGGCACATCGAGGTGTACTCCGAGCCCGATCAAGACGGGGTGTTGCAGCCGGTCGATCAGACCGCGAGCTGATCACCCGACCGCTCGGCTCTCTTCCGGCGGCGTGCAGGAATGCATCCGGCCGTGCGGTGTCGGGTCTTCGGCGCTGCCATAGCGCCGCGTCGGGCCCACACTGGCAGGGTGCCGGAGCTGCCCGAGATCGCCGCGATCGTCCACTTTCTGCGCGAGCACGCGGTGGGACGCACGGTGACGCGGGTCGACATCGTGTCGCTCGCCGCGTTGAAGACCGCCTCCCCGCCGTGGACGGAGCTTCACGGCCGGGAGGTCCGCGACGTCGAGCGGCATGGCAAGTTCCTCGATCTCGACTGCGGCGGCCTGCACCTGGTGGTGCATCTGGCCAGGGCGGGCTGGTTGCGCTGGGCCGACACCCTGCCCGCCGCACCACCGAGGCCGGGCCGTTCCCCCTTGGCCGTCCGGGTGCACCTCGGCCCGCCCGGTTCGGATCCTGGCTTCGATCTCACCGAGGCGGGCACTCGGAAGGGCTTGGCCGTCTGGGTGGTGCACAGCCCCGCCGAGGTGCCGCCGATCGCCCAGTTGGGTCCCGATGCGCCGGGGTTGGATCGAGCGCAGCTTGGGGAGCTGCTGTCCGGGCGCACCGAGCGGTTGAAAACGGTGTTGACCACCCAGTCGGTGCTGTCCGGTCTCGGCAACGCCTATTCGGACGAGGTGTTGCACGTTGCGCGGCTCTCACCCTTCGCGACCGCCGGTCGGCTCACCGAGATCGAGATCGACCGACTCCACGAGGCGATCCAGACGGTGTTGGCCGATGCGGTGCACCGGTCGATCGGGCTCGAGGTGGCGCGGCTGAAAGGCGAGAAGCGGTCCGGCCTGCGGGTGCACGGCCGAACCGGGCTGCCCTGTCCGGTGTGTGCGGACACCATCCGCGAGGTGTCGTTCTCGGATCGCGCCTTCCAGTACTGCCCGACCTGCCAGACCAACGGCAAGCTGCTGGCCGACCGGCGACGCTCCAAGTTCATCAAGTAGTTCGACCCCGGCGCGCTGGTCGATCAGCGCGCCTGGTCGGCCGGTCTCTTTCGCCGCTCGACCGTCGACGGATCGCCCTCGACCCGTACCACCCGCATCCGCGCGGTGTTGCGGACATCGACCGGGTCGAGGAACAACGACACCCGGCGGATCACCTGGATCGATAGCACCGCGACCGCCGCCGCCGTCAGATTCAGCGCCAGATGGATCAGTACGCCATCGGCCATGTTCTGGGCTCCGCTGCGAAACTGCCAGAGGAAGGCGATGGCCCCGAGTACGAGATTCGCCGACCAGCACAGCCACCAGGTACGCACCAACCTGCTGGGGCGAGGCCGCTGATCGGCGGGACGCTGCGCCGCGGTGTGTTCGAGTTCGGCGAGCACCGAACCGGGCACCACCAGGTTCATCCCTGGGATGAGAAAACCGATCGTGGCCTGCCAGGCGGGTCGGGACGGTCGCACCCCGGCCAGTTCGGCCGCCGCCTGCCTGGCGCGCAGCAACCACAACAAACCGATACCGACCGAGCCGATCCCCAGGATCACCGACATCAGGGCACCGGTCTGCACCGCCGTGTCGGAGAGCCGCACCGTCTGGAGCCGCAGTGCGTTGTCGGCGCTGATGACGAGCAGCGCATAGCGCCACGCCTCGGCGAAGGCGGCCAACAGCAGGATCACCGTGGTCGCCCACAGGGCACGTGTCGCGGGGATCGCGACCAGCCGCGCCCTGGTGTCGGCGTCGCCGAACTGCGGGGCCATGGCGGGCACCGAGGTGGGTGCCCGCCAGCCGAGCAGCGGCAGGCCCCACCGGGGCGGGGCCGGATACGACGGCGGGCCCCGATAGACCGGCGGCGGGTCCGCTTCTCGGGTACGACGGTCCTCGTCGGGCGTCGTGGCCACCCACACCATGCGGGGCCCGGGTTGCGGGGGCACGTCGATTACAGGATCTCTGCGGTGTTCCCGGACTCCGACACCACGGGCCGGTCCGTCAGTGCCCACGCCTTCATCCCACCCTCGACGTTGACCGCGTCCCACCCGTTCTGATTCAGGTAGGCGGTCGCCCGCGCTGAGCGGCCACCGGAGCGGCACACGACGAAGACGTCCTTCTCGGCGGGCAGCTCGTCGAGCCTGCCTGCCAGTTCACCGAGCGGGATGTGAACGGCGTCGGGCGCGTGGCCCGCCTGCCATTCGTCGTCCTCCCGGACGTCGAGCACGACGGCGTCGTTGTTGGGGAGCTTTTCCGGAAGATTCTCGATCGCCACGGCGGGCACCTGTACTGGTTGCACACGTCGATGCTGCCATGGATGGGGCTCGGCATGCTGTGAGACGGGCCTGCGCGCTGCTATTGCGGCGGGCTGGTGGTCCCCAACGGGGACCGGGACCCCATCCCGATGGCCGGGCTCGATGAGAGGGTCGTCGATCGCACCGTTTTGATCACTGCCTGCGTCGAGGGTGTGGGCGGCGGTCGATGCTTCGGGTTCCGCCGGGTCTCAGCTCAGTTCGGCCAGGGCTAGACCCACCGCTGCCAGCTCCTCCGTGCTCAGCGGCACGGCTCCGGTTCCCTCGTGCTCGGGAAGAGATTTCATGTCGGGGTCGTCGGGTGACCCGACGAGATCGGTACTGAGATGGCCGTTGGCGTCGATGGAGAGGGAATAGTCAGCGGGGTAGAACACGGTGACTTGCTGGCTGGGCGCGTTCGCGTTGAAACCGCCGCTGACGACGCCGTGGATCTGCACCACCGTCCCGTCATCCAACGTGATCCGTTGAGCGTTCTCACACGATGGCCCGCTATCCGCATAACGGAGCGCCCACCGGTCTGCCGCCTCGGCCGTGCTGCCGTGGTGGGGCAACGCCTCCAGAGAGATCGAGCCGGACGCTTCTGGGGCAACCATGTCCAGGTTGAGGGCGGCGCGTGGTGCCTGGTACTTCTCGTTGTACTGCTCGCTTATTGCCAACGTGACGGCCTGTTCTGCATCCGGCCGCTGGTCCGTCAATGCGTCCCGCAGCACGGGCTCGATGACGCTGACCGGGGGGATCGCCGCCTTCGGAAGTGGACCGAGATCCGAAGGAACCTCGTCACCGTACTGATCGACCAGCGGGCACACATCGACCGTGGTCCAGCCCGGCAGCGGTTCCACGGGAGCGACGACTGGCTGCGGCGGTAGCGGGTGATTCGCCGCATCGCCGCCGTTCGCGGGCGAGAGGAACCCATCGCCGAGCCCGCCCACCAGCACGCTGCTCAGTCCGATGCCTGCCACGACCCCGGTGGCTCCGAGCGTCATCGCCGCTCGCCGGGCCAATGCTCTCCGTCTGCCCTGTCGCATCACCCGATCGATGCTGACCTTGGGGATGGGCGCGGGGCCTTCGACACTGTCGCGCAGCGCCGCCCCTATCGATCCCTCGTTGTCCCAGATGCTTCTCATTGCTGGATACCCGCCTCCTGCGGCCGACCGACCGACTCGTAAGCCCGGCGCAACGCATCTAGCCCGCGCGCGGTCTGGCTCTTGACCGTCCCCTTCGAGCACTTGAGCACCTGTGCGGTCTGTTCGATGGAGAGGTCTTGGACGAACCGCAGCACCAGCGTGGCGCGTTGCCGAGGTGGAACCCGTTGCAGCGCGGAGATCAACTCTTGACGCTCGTCATGGCCGCGTTTCTCGACACCGGGTCTGTCGGGCGGTTCGGCCACCGGCTTCTCCAGTTGTCGGCCGCGTCGACGGGAGTCGAGGAAGACTCGGGTGAGTGTGACGCGCAGGTATCCCGGTGCGTCGTCTCGGCGGATCTTGGCCCACCGGGCATAGATCCGGACAAAGGCTGCCTGAGCGATCTCCTCTGCCTCCGACCAGTCGCCGCACAGCGCGTATGCCGTACGTCGTGCTGTGTCGAAGCGTCCAGCGAAGAATTCGGTGAATTCCTCCACGAGCTTGTCGTGTCCGCGCACCGATTCCTCCTGGCTGTGCTGAGACTGCGGTCATGCCCATTACGCCGATCGGGCCGGGAGGGTTGCACGAGTTCTCAAGATCATTCGGGTGGGCGGGACCACCCAGGGCATTCGGGCCGCGACAGGACGAGGGCCCGACCGCGCGCGATGGCGGTCGGGCCCTCGTGGGCAGGTGTTACGAATCAGTGCTCGGTGGCCTTCTCGGCTCCGAGGCCGGTCAGCGAGCGCACCTCCATCTCGCTGTACTTCGCCGGATCGGCGGGCCGCTTGGACAGCAGCGTTCCGATCACGCCGAGCGCGAAGGAGATCGGGATCGAGACGATTCCCGGGTTGGACAGCGGGAACAGATCGAAGTCCGCCGAGGGGAACATCGAGCTGTCGTGGCCGGACACGGCGGGGGAGAAGACGATCAACGTGATGGTGACCGCCAGTCCGCCGTACATGCTCCACAGCGCCCCGGTGGTGTTGAAGCGCTTCCAGAACAGCGAGTAGAGGATCGTCGGCAGGTTCGCCGAGGCCGCCACGGCGAAGGCCAACGCCACCAGGAAGGCGATGTTCTGCCCGTTGGCCACGATGCCGCCGAGGATGGACACCACGCCGATCACCACCGCGGTGATGCGGGCGACCCGCACCTCGGCGGCCTTGTCGTCGGCGGCACCGCCCTTGATCACGTTGGCGTAGATGTCGTGGGCGAAGGATGCCGATGCCGTGATCGTCAGGCCTGCGACCACCGCCAGGATGGTCGCGAACGCGACGGCGGCGATGAATCCGAGCAACAGCGGTCCGCCGATCTCGCCCGCCAGCAATGGTGCGGCCGAGTTGACCCCACCCGGAGCATCCTGGATGCGCTCCGGTCCGACGATGGCGCCCGCGCCGTACCCGAGCACCAACGTGAACAGGTAGAACAGGCCGATGAGCCAGATGGCCCACTGGACGGAACGGCGGGCCTCCTTCGAGGTCGGCACCGTGTAGAACCGCATCAGGATGTGCGGCAGGCCTGCCGTTCCCAGCACCAGGGCCAAGGACAGCGACAGGAAGTCCAGCCGGGTGATGCCGGATTCGCCGTAGGCCATGCCCGGGTTGAGCACGTTCTCGGTGCCTGCGGCCTCGACCGCCGCTCCGAGCAGGCTCGACAGGTTCATCCCGTACATGCCCAGGACCCACACGGTCATCACGCCCGCGCCGGTGATCAGTAGCGCGGCCTTGATGATCTGCACCCACGTGGTGCCGCGCATGCCACCGATCAGCACATACACGATCATCAGGGCCCCGACGATCGCGATCACCAGCGCTTGGCCCGCGCCGCTCTCGATGCCGAGCAGCAGCGCGATGAGTCCGCCTGCACCGGCCATCTGGGCGAGCAGATAGAAGAAGGACACCACCAGCGTGGAGATGGATGCCGCGGTGCGAACCGGCTTCTGTTGCATCCGGAAGCTCAGTACGTCGGCCATCGTGTAGCGGCCGGTGTTGCGGAGCAGTTCCGCGACGAGCAGCAGCGCGACCAGCCAGGCGACCAGGAAGCCGATCGAGTAGAGGAATCCGTCGTAACCGTTGACGGCGATGGCGCCGGCGATGCCGAGGAAGGATGCCGCCGAGAGATAGTCACCGGAGATGGCGATGCCGTTCTGTGGACCGGTGAACGCCCGGCCTGCGGCGTAGTAGTCGGCGGCTGTCTTGGTGTTGCGGCTGGCCCGCAGCACGATCACCAGGGTGACCGCGACGAACAGGCCGAAGATGCCGATGTTGAGCAGTGGGGAGCCGACCTGATCCGGATCCTGGGCCAGGACGGTGGGCAGCGCGGCGGCATGCATCATCGGTCGCCTCCTTCGGCATCTTCCCGAATTCGGTCGGCGAGCGGATCGAGCTTGCGGTTGGCGAAGCGCACGTAGAGCGTCGTGATCAGGAAGGTGGAGACGAACTGGAGCAGGCCCAGGATCAGGCCGACGTTGATGTTGCCGATGACCTTGATGCTCATGAACTCGTGCGCGTAGTCGGCCAGTAGTACGTAGAGCAGGTACCAGCCGAGGAACAGCGCGGTCATGGGGAAGACGAAGTTGCGCAGTCGGCGTCGTAGGTCGCCGAATTCGGGACTGGCCTGGATCGTTTCCCAGGCGGGCGGTTCTGGGGGGCGGGGCTGCGGTGTTTCGCTCACGGGATCTCCCTCTGGCGTGGGGTGCACCACATGCTTGTGTCACCTTGATCACACCGGAAGCCCCCAAACGGGCGGCTTACCGCGAGCTAACGGCCGAATCCGACTGCGCAGGGTGTTTTTGGAGACGGTGAGTGACCGATAAGTAGTTCGATCATCACTCTTTGGAACTTTCGCCTGCTGCTATTGAGTGATCGGCGGGACGATGGTGACTCAGGGATCGGACTTCGGGCGGTGTCGAGCCACTCGCGGGCGACGCGGTTCGGGTGCTTCGTGGGCGCCCCGATCGTCGGACGCCGTTGCGCTCTCGGTCTTCGGCTCGTCGGCGAACCCGAAGCGTTCGAGGTCGCGGTCCTGCATCAGCCCGAGTCGGTCCGGGGCGTGCATCCGCAGCAGGATGCGCGAGACGTCCGGAGGAACCTGGCGGGCGGTGGCCCGGCTCACCACCACCATCGTCAGGAACGCCGCAGGCACGGTGATCAACGCAGGCTGCGCGGTGATCGTGGCCAGCCAATCGAGCGACCACCGCTGCATGACCATGGTCAGCGCCATCGACAGCAGCGTCAGCCCGCCGCCGACCGACATCCCCACCATCGCGCCGGTCGCCGTCAATCCCCGCCACCAGACGCCCAACACCAGCAGCGGGCAGAAGGTCGCCGCAGCGAGCGCCATCACCATGCCGACCGACTGCGCGATGCTGAGATTGGTGAAGTAGAGGGCTCCGAGCACCGGAATGAGCGCCGAGACCACGGCCGCCAGCCGGAAATCGTTCATCGAGCCGCGCCGCAGGACGTCGGTGGCCACCACCCCGGCCGCGCAGGCGACCAGGGCCGAGGCGGTCGAGACGAAGGCCGCGAATGCGCCGGCGGCCGTCACCGCACCGAGCAGATAGCCGGGCCAGCCGTTCACCATCGCCCCGGGCAACAGCAGTACCGCGGCATCGGTCGAACCGGTCACCAACAGCTGCGGAACGTAGATCCGGGACAGCGCCCCGAAGATCGTGGGGAACAGGAAGAACAGCCCGAGCAGCATCAACACGAACAGCGTGGTGCGCCGGGCGGCCTGCCCACTGGGATTGGTGTAGAAGCGAACCAGGATGTGCGGCAGACCCATCGTGCCGAGGAAGGCCGCGATGATCAGCGAATAGGTGGCGAACAGCCCGCGACCATCGCCGTCGTCCTGCGGGGTCAGCCAGGAGGCGTTCTCGGCGGGCGCGCCCTCCACCACCGGAACCGCGGCATACCTCGGGAAGACGAGTTCGGTACCGGCCTCGACGCTGTGCATGCCCTCCGACCAGAAGACGGTGCCGTCGGCGAGCTGCCCGTTGACGACTCCGCTGGCTTCCAGATGCACCGGCGCGGCGACCTCCAACACCACGTCCGTGGACACCGTGATCGAGGTTTCGAGTTCGAAGCGGGGCGGCAGCTCCGCCTCCAGGCTGCGGCGGGTGCGATCCGGGTCCGCCACGAAGAAGATGACCAGCAGGAAGGCCGGTAAGGAGATCGCGAACAACTTCACCCAGTACTGGACCGCCTGCACCAGGGTGACCGTCCGCAACCCGCCGCTGAGCACGTTGACCACGACCAGCACGGCGACCAACGCGGCGCCCGCCCAGAACGGCAGGCCGGTGACCGTCTCCAACGTCAGCCCGGCGCCCTGCAACTGCGGGACCACATACAGCCAACAGATCACCACGACGGTGAGCGTGGCGAGCCTGCGCAGCCGGGTCGAGCCGAGTCTGGCCTCGGCGAAGTCGGGCAGGGTGTAGGCCCCGGAGCGCCGCAGCGGCGCGACCACGAACATCAACAGCAGCAGATATCCGCCGGTGAAGCCGATCGGGTACCACAGCGCGTCCGCGCCGTCTTTCAGGATGAGCCCGGCGATACCCAGGAACGAGGCCGCCGACAGGTACTCGCCGGAGATGGCGGCGGCGTTGCGTTCGGCGCCGATTCCTCGGCGCGCCACGAGGAAATCGGAGGTCGTGTGCACCGAGCGGGTCCCGAAGATGCCCAGGGCGAAGATGACGACGGCCATCATCACGATGCCTACGATCGCCCAGAGAGTCGGCTCCACGGTGCGGCCCTTTACTCCACGGTGTCCGTTTTCGCGGCCACGTTTCGACGCCGAGACCGGTTCGGACCGCCACCACCGGCAGCGCTACGCACCCGATCCCGCCGACCTGCTCGGCACGGCAATCCACGCCCACCGGCCGACATCACTTCTCCACCATGTCGATGAAGTCTCGATCGTTGCGTTGCGCCTGCGTGTTGTAGGCGTATCCGATCGCGATGAACAGCGGAAACGGCAGCACACCCAACAGAACCCACGAGATCCGAATGCCCGCGATCGACAGCGTCGCGAAGCCGGGGAACAACCAGAACAACAGCGGAAGAACGCCGAGCAGCACCGCGACCAGCAGGGTTAACCGTAACGTCGTGCGCAGCTGGGCCCGAATGAGGTTGCGCACCAACGCCTCGCCGACGCTGGTCTGCTCACCCAGTTCCGCCAGTTCACGCAGCGGTTTGCGGGCGGCCCGCCGGTCGGCGAGCACCACCTTCACCCGGCGGAGTCGGCGCCCGGGGGGCGGTTCGAGCGTGTCGGGGTCCGGAAGCTCGGCCCTGCTGTCGTCCGGTGGAATCATCGGCCCGGACCGAGTCCTCGTTTGGGCGGTCGAACCAGTCGGTCCTTCAATTCCCGGGTGTGTCGACGACTGACCGGCAGTTCGATGGCGGTCTCGCCGGTGCCCAACCGCACGGAATAGCCCGACGAGGACATCTGGAGTTCGCTCACCAGCGCCAGCGAGACCAGATAGGAGCGGTGAATCCGCGCGAAGCCCACCTCGGACCAGCGCTCCTCCAACTGCGACAACGGAATCCGCACCAGGTGACTGCCTTCGACGGTGTGCAGCCGCGCGTAATCGCCCTGCGCCTCCACATAGCGGATCGAGGACCGGGGGATCAGCTTGGTGGTTCCGGCGAGTTCGACGGGGATGACCTCGTCCTCGACGGGCGTGATGGTGGCCATTCCGCTTTCCGGTTTACGCAGTCGCTCCGCCCGGCGCAGGGCCTCGTCGACCCGGTCTGCGGTCGGAGGTTTGACCAGATAGTCGGTGGCGCCGACGTTGAACGCTTCGAGGGATTGATTGTCGAACCCGGTCACGAAGATCAACGCAGGCGGAACGCGGAACGCGGTGAGCACCTTGCCCAGCTCCATCCCGTCCAGGCCGGGCATCGCGATGTCGAGGAAGACGACGTCCACCGGCGACAAGCCCGCGCGGGAGCGTTCGCGCAGCTCGGCGTCGTTACTCCGCAGCACCCGCAAGGCGTCCGCCGAATCGAATGCGGTCAGAATTCGGCGGACCCGGCCGTTGCGGCGCAGGCAGTACAGCAATTCGTCCAGGCCGCGATCCTCGTCGTCGACCGCGAGGACGATGAGTCCCGCGCCGTTCTCCTGAGTATTCACAGTGCCTTCATTTCCTGCCCAGGGCGCGTGTCGCGGTTGTCCAGGACCGAGCATCTGCTCGATAGTGTGGCAAGCCCCACTGCGCGGTGACCATTCTGGGCTGGGTTAGAGCCCGAATCGGTTCCACATCGCCCGCTGTTCGAGACCATCGATTGCCTGTAGCAGTGCGGTCGAGGCATGGTTACCGCCCAACAGACTCTGTGCGCCACCACCGATTCCGAGCCGGGCCAGGAGATTCTTGCGTGGTTCGGCCACCGAGATCTCCGCGGTGGGGAACCGACGCGAGATGACCTGACGCAGGGTGCCGAGCTCGTCGATCAGACCCAGTTGTCTGCCGGTGACCCCGGTGAAGACCTCGCCGGAGAACAATTCCTCGGTCGAACCGCTCAACCGGTCGCCGCGCCGGGTGCGCACCCACTCCACGAACTGCTCGTGCAGTTCGGTCTGGAGGTTCTTCAGCCAGGCGACGTCCTCGTCCTTCTCCGGGGAGAAGGGGTCCAGGCGGACCTTGTTCGTACCGGCGGTGTGAATCCGCCGTTCCACGCCGAAGCGCTCCAACAATCCGGTCAGGCCGAAACCGCTGCTGATCACGCCGATCGAACCGACCATCGACGTCGGATGCGCGTAGATCTCGTCGGCCGCGCAGGCCAGCCAGTAGCCGCCCGAGGCGGCGACGTCCTCACAGAAGGCGATCACCGGGATCTTGCGGCCACGCCGGGACTTCTCCTCGGCCAGACCCATGATCCGGTCCGCGATCAGTGCGGACTGCGTGGGCGACCCACCGGGCGAGTTGATCACCAGGGCGACGGCGGCGAGTCGTTCATGCGAGAAAGCTCTGGTCAGCGCGGTTTCGACGCTGTGCAGATTGAGAGCGCCTCTCGTTCCCGGGCCGGGATTCGCCGTGATCACACCGTGCAGTCGGACCACTCCGACCACCGGGGCACGGTCTCCGCGCTCGCCGAGCCTGCCAGGCAGCGGCAGCCGGGCTGCCAGTTTGTCGGTCACGCTCATGCCTCGACCCTAGCTCGAAAGACGATGGATGATCGAGACCTTCGACTCGTGAACGACTCGTTCCACGCCGATTGGCTGCGGTTTCGCGGCTCCTCCGGGCACCCGGGCGGTCCGATCCGCCTGCGGTCGTGGCCCTCGGACACCAGCACTAGCCCGCCGTGCTCGCCGTATCGGCGGCCGATTTCTCGGCGGCGGCGTTCTCCCCGGCGGGTTCCTCGGTGTCTGCCGGCTCGCTCGGCGTGGCCAGTTCGGTCCGGGTCCGCTCGCGCGGCTCCTCGTCGGCGTCCGGTTCTTTCGTGGTCGGCGCGGGTTCCTGTACCTCGTCGATCGGGGTCTCCGGCGGCTCCACCGATTCCAGCGGTTCGTCGGCGCTGGGCAACGGCCGCACGCCGGGGCTGTACTTGGGCACCCGCATGGTGACGCGCATTCCCGCGCCGATGTTGGTCTCCACGACCAGGCCGTATTCGTTGCCGAACACCGATTGCATCCGGTCGTGGATGTTGCCGAGTCCGACGTGTGCGCCGGTCAGGTGGGCGTTGGTGAATTCCTTGTTCAGCCGGTTCGGGTCCATGCCGACGCCGTCGTCCTCGACGCTGATCAGCGCCTCGTTCCCGTTGTCGGCCGCTTCGACGGTCACGGTCCCGCCGCCGCGCTTGCTGGCCAATCCGTGCCGGACCGCGTTCTCCACCAGCGGTTGCACCACCAGGAACGGCACCACGGCGGGCAGCACCTCGGGGGCGATGCGCAGTTGGACGCGCAGTCGGTCGTGGCCGTAACGGGCTCGTTCCAGGGTCAGATAGCGGTCGACGTTGCGCAATTCCTCGGCCAACGTGGTGAACAGGCCGGTCGCGCGGAACGAGTAGCGGGTGAACTCGGCGAAGTCCTGAAGTAGGTCGCGGGCCTCTTCCGGATCGGTGCGGATGAACGAGGAGATGGTGTTCAGCGCGTTGTAGATGAAATGCGGGGAGATCTGGGCGCGTAAGGCCTGCACCTCGGCCTTGGCCAGTCGTTCCCTGGATTCCTGGAGTTCGGCCAGCGCCAACTGGGTGCAGACGTAATGCCCGAGTTCCTCGGCGGCATTGATGACCCGCTTGCCACCGCTGTCGGCGACCACGACGAGCGAACCCTTGATCTCGCCCTCGACCAGCAGCGGAATGATCGATGCGTGGCGCATCGGGCAGCCTTTGTATGTGCAGTCGAGGTCGGCGTGGTCGATGTGGGCGTGTTTGCCGTCGGAGATCACGTCGCCGACCCGGCCGGCGAGGTCGGCGTAATGGTGGTTTGCCTCGCCGTCCCAGCTGATCAGGCCGGATCGGTCGGTGAGCCCGACGGCTACACACTGGAGCAGCTCGCGGAGGTGCGGTGTCGCCCGGTTGGCGGACTCCTCGGTGAGCCCTTCGCGTAGTTCCGGCGCGGCCTGGGAGACCCGGTGCAGCGCGCGCAGCGTGGCATCCTCGATGGAGGTGCTGACGCGGCGGGCCCGACAGAGCATGACGAACATGCCCAGCACGCCGATGACGGCAAGCGTGGTGAGAACTGTGCGATCGGTCAACAGTTCACTCACGGTTCCCATGCTCCGATGATCGGTGCCAGCGAGGCAATCCAGCCGGGTTTTGTCGCCCGAATGGAGCAATGTCGGGCAGCGGTCGGCACGAAATGCCCACCGCTACCTGCGACTCTTCCTTATCGGCTCACGGGTAGATCGTGCAGTCCCCTGATGACGAATTCGCCACGTCGTCGCGGGGTGCCCGCCGAGGACAGCGTCGGGAGCCTGCGGCGGAGCGCATCGAGGGTGGCGATCACCTCGATTCTGGCCAGCGGAGCACCGAGGCAATAGTGGATTCCGAGGCCGAAACCGATGTGCGGATTGGGATCGCGGCCGACGTCGAGCCGGTCGGGTTCGGCGAACACCTCCGGGTCGCGGGCGGCGGAGCCGAGTAGCGCGGCGATCTTCTCGCCCTCGCGAATCCGAACCCCGGCGATCTCGACGTCCTCGACGGCGGTGCGTTCGAAGAGCTGCAACGGCGAGTCGTAGCGGATCAGCTCGTCGGCGGCCGTCGGCAGCAACGCGGGATCGTCGAGTAGCCGCTGCCACTGCTGCGGGTTCTGCAACAGGGCCCGGACCCCGTTGCCCACCACGTTGACCGATGCCTCGTGCCCCGCCATCAGCAACAGCACGGCGGTGCCGATCAGCTCGTCCTCCGTCAGTCGCGCGCCATCGGCGTCGGTGACGGCCACCAGGTCGGAGACCAGGTCGTCACCGGGATCGTTGCGCCGCAGGGCGATCAGCTCCCGCAGGTAGGCGACGAATTCGGCGGAAGCCTGCTCGGCCTCGCGCCTGCGTGCTTCGGCGAGGCCGAACTCGTACATCTTCACGATCGCGTTCGACCAGGGCTGCAACAGCCCACGGTCGGCCTCGGGCACCCCGAGGAGCTGGGCGATCACGGCGACCGGCAGTGGCGCGGCGACCTCGGCCAGCACATCGCCGGAGCCGGTCTCGTCGATCGTTGCGGCGAGACCGGCGACTAGATCGTCGGCGAGCTGCTCCACCCACGGCCGCAGCCGCTCCACATGTCCCCGGCCGAACGCCGAGGACACCAGCCTGCGCAGCCGGGTGTGGGTGGGCGGCTCGTTCTCCAGCAGCGAGGTCTGATGCAGCAGGTTGAACGCGCCGAACTCGGCGGCGGGTTCGGCGTCGACCCAGATCCGCCCGAGGCTGCGATGCCGCAGCACCGCAGAGGCGACCCCGTGGGTGACGGCGAGATGCAGTCCCATTCCTTCGTGCCAGTGCACCGGCCCTGCCTCCCGCAACGCGGCGAAGGTCGGGTACGGATCGGCCAGGAAGGCGGGATCTGCGGGATCGAAAGGCTGCTGAGCAGGCTGGACAGCGGTCACAGTCGACACGGTATGCCCAGAACCGAGTGTGACGACATCGCCCACGGCCCGTCTCACCTGCGGTTGATCACCGTGAGGCCGTCGATACAGCCGGCTGCGCGCCGGGCGACCTCACGGGACCAGCGTGTTCTGCCTGGCGATCACCCACCAACGGCCCGCCTCCTTGACCAGGACATAGAGCGCGATCATCGTCGGATCGACGTCGATCAGCTCGCCTTCCGGGGTGGTCGACCTGGCGTTCTTGTAGGCGAGCGCGACATCGGGCCGAGGGAATCGCACATCCAGGACCTCGTAACGGGCGTATTCGTCCCGGAGGAAACCGGCCAGCCCGCGCTGGTTCGCGGCGTGCAGTGTCGGGCGACCCGACATCATCATGCCGACGGCGTTGACGACGGTCGCGTTCTCGGCGAAGTGCTCGGTCAGCAGGTCGGCGTCGTTGGTGTTGAAGGCGGTCTGGGTATCGGCGATCACCTGGGTGATGGCGGCGATGTCCTCGTGGTGGTCGGTGGTGTCGTCGTCGATCATGGGCGGCAGATGCGCGGCGGTGGTCATGGCGGCGAGCCAAACACCCGAAGTGTGGTTGAGGTCAAGCGTGTCGCGGGGTGCCGTCAAGGGCAGGACGCCACGTGTCCTTCCGCACGACGTTGTCGATTTGCCATCTGCACGCCACCTCGACGGCCGAGACTTCTGGGCGTGTCCCCAGCCGTCGTCGCCCATCGAGGCGCCTCTGCGGAACGTGCCGAACACACCCTCGCCGCCTACGAACTGGCCGTGCAGCAGGGGGCCGACGCTCTCGAATGCGACGTCCGCCTGAGCAGGGACCACCAGCTGGTCTGCATCCACGACCGCAGCGTCGCCCGTACCTCCGACGGCCGTGGCCTGGTCAGCGAGCTGACGCTGGCCGAACTCGCCGAGCTGGACTACAGCCAGGTGAAGCCGAAACGCCGTGGCGCCTCGGTCCCGCCGCCGAGCGCCGAACCGGCGGGGCTGCTGCTTCTGGACGACCTGTTGGACCTGGTCGCCTCCACGCCGAGCCCGATCCGATTGTTCGTCGAGACCAAGCACCCGGTGCGCTTCGGCGGGCTGGTCGAGCAGGCGTTGCTGCACACGCTGGCCCGGCATGGACTCGACAGACCTGCGGCGAAGGAGACCTCACCGGTGGTGATGATGTCCTTCGCCTCCAGCGCGGTGCGTCGGGTGCGCGCGCAGGCCCCCGCGCTGCCCACGGTCCTGTTGCTGGACCGGCTCGACCGTTCGACCCGGCAGGGCGTCCTGCCGCCCTGGGCCGATTACACCGGCCCCGGCATTCACCTGCTGCGCTCCGATCCCGACTATGTTCGCCGCGCAGCCGACCACGGCAATCAGACCTATTGCTGGACGGTCGACGATTCCGCCGATATCGAGCTGTGCGCCGAACTCGGTGTTTCCTTCCTCGCGACCAATCGCCCAGCGGCCACCCGGTCCGCCTTGTCCGGTGCTCGGTCGACTACCGTTCCCACGGCGTAAGGGACTCGAAGGGGAGGGCGCCAAGTGGCCAAGCGCACTGCGGTCAAACGTAAGGATCGGACGAGCGCGGGCGACGGCGGACTGAATCCCCGCAGGCCCTGCGAATGCGGTTCCGGTAAGCGATTCAAGGCCTGTCACGGCTCCGAGGGCGGCGCGGCGGACGTCATCATCACCCGGCCGTTCGAGGGCTTGGCCGCCGAGCCGGAACTGATCGCGCTCCGCGAGTTCGTGCCCAGCGCCTTCGCCAAGCTCCCGTTGATCGACGGCACCGCCGAGGTCGACGTCACGCTGGCCTCGGTGCTGCCGATGGCGGCTGCGGGCATGCGTCGTAACGACGACAAGGCCCTGGTGGGTCTCCAGGTGCAGACCCGATCCGGCGACCTGAGCCGGGACGTGGCTCGTTCGGTGCTGTGGGCCGCGCAGGCCAAGCCGGGCGACGTGCTGCCCGTGGTCGGCCCGGACGACGACCCAGCAGGCCCGAGGCTGCAGGACATCCTGGTCGCCGACGCGCCGCTGGATGTCCAGCTGCACGCCGACTTCGGCTGGTGGATTCCCGAGGGCACCGAGGCGAGCGCCGAGGTCTCGGTGTCGCTGGAGCGCGCCAACGAGGCGATCATGCCCACCGAGCGGTTGAACGGCCCCGGCATTCAGGCGGCCTACTGGGTGGACGCGGGCGAGAAGGCGCACCTGCGTTGGGTGCGTCCGGAGCCGGAGGAGAAGCTGCTGGCCGCGATGGCCAGGCTGGCCGCCGCCGAGAAGCTGGCCTTGGGCGAGGGCAGCCGCTACGCCGGTTCGTTCCGGGCGCACGGCCTGCTGGTTCCGGTGTGGGACCTCGACCGCGAGCTGCACGCCCGCGAGTGGGAGAAGCCCGCGGCCGAGCTGGGCGAGCGGCTCACCGAGGCGCTGGCCTCGGTGGACGACACCCCGCTGAACGAGTCGGAGCGGCGGGCCCGGGCCGGGCTGATCGGTCGACAGATCACGCTGCGCTAGTCGTTGTTGCGCGGTTCGGGTGGCGCGTGGCGTCGCCCGAACCGCGTTTTTTTCGGGCGGTGGAATGCGGTCAGCAGGAGATGCGGACGACCCGTTCCGGCGCTTTGCCGTCGCGCAACCAATCCCGGGTGATCAGTGCCGCCGCGGTGGGTCGGCCCGGTGGGTCGCCGCCGTCCGCCGGGCGGGTTCGGTTGGTGTTCTTGTCCAGAATCAGCACCCAACCGGGGTCGAACTCGTAGACGACGTCGTAGCGTGCTTCGTCGGCGTCCTCGAAGGTCTTCTTGGCATACACCGAACCCATGGCCCGATTGTGCTGGCCGGTACTGGATTCCCGGTGCGATCTACGCCGGATCGCAACCACGCGGCGCCGCTTCCTCACCCAAGGTGACGGTATCGTCACCGACTAGGTGAGTGCGGAGGTCGGCATGGCGGATTCTCGTGACAGGGCCCAGGATTTCCCCGGCGACGAACCGGGAATCTCCGAGGTCACCGTGCACGGCGCGGAACCGACCGAGGACCCGCCGGGGCCGTCCCGCCGAACCTGGCTGATCATCGGGCTCGTGCTGGTCGCGGCGGTCGTGGTGGCCGGGGTGATCGGTGGCCGCACCACCTTGGACCAGTCGGAAACCCCCGAGGCGGCGGGTGAGACCTCGGCGGCCGCGCCCGTGGAATCGGCGGTGCGCAGGCCGCCCCCGAACACCGGCGAACTGGCGTTGTCGGCGTCGTGGGCGGACCCAGACTGCTACGGCTTCCACGACCCCGGCGGTCTCGACGAGGTCGTCGAGGATCTGGGTACCTATGGCGCTTCGACGATGGGCCGGAGCGCGATCGTCGAAGGACTTGGGACACCGCCGCTGGATCTCTGGCTGAACAATTCCGAAGACCTCACGGACACCGATGCCGAGCCACCGGAGCTGGTGATCACCGGCCTGGGCGTGCAGTTGCACGACTCCGGAGACGCGATCTCCGGTGGCTCGGTGCTGGTGGGGGATTGTTCCACCGACCCCGATTCGGCAGCCACCCAGTTCACGGTCGATTTCACCGACGGGGAGCCGCGTCTTTCGGCTTTCGACATGGTGGAAGAGCGCCTGAGTTCCGTTCCCATGGCGGAGGTCTTCCCGATTTCCCTGCCGGAGGGCGCCGGGGAGCACTTCCAGCTGTCCTCGGCCGACATTGACGGCCACGTTCGGTTCTCACTGGTCGTCGACTGGACCTTGGACGGCGAGGCCCGCCAGACCACCTTCGGTTCGGCCGGTACCCCGTTCAGCGCCACCGAGATCCCGGAGGGACTTGCCCCCGGCCGCCTGCACGACCTGGACACCGGCGATTCCGTTGCCTGGCCACCGGAATGAGCAGGCGTGCGGCGGCTCCAGCCGATCCTCGGTGGTGACCAGCTGAAACCGCCAGCACCTCGCTACATTCCCGCCACGATCAGCTCGCCGATCGGCGTGAGAATCTCTGCCACGGGGGCCGCTTCGGTGTGGCTCTCGGACTCGGGCGTGTTGACGATCATGATGCTCGTTCCGACTCGGATCACGAGATCGTAGTGATCAGTGCGGCCGTAATTGGTTACGCACGCCTCATCGCCCAGCGGCTTGTCCAACGTCAGGCTCGGCGAGCGCTCGCGTGCGGGATCGTCTGGATCGCAGTAGATCGCCATCCCCCGCCGCGCAGAGCCCTCGGTTTGATGGTTGTGGAGTTTGAGATACATCTGGTTGATCTCGGTTTCGGGGGTCGCCGCGTTGTGGTCGCTCTCGCGCGTGCAATGCGACTCGACGTAGACCTGCGATAGCTCGCCTGCGTCGTCGACAGCATCCTCATGGCCGTAGTGGAACTCGATCGGCGGGGCGCTGTAGGGCGTGCCGTAGGTGGCGGCGAACACCTCGGGACTCAGCAGCGTGCACGGTGCAGGCGCGCCCTCATAACCGATGTGGCCATGCCGTTTCCGGACCGGGTCTTCAGCCAAGCCCTCGGCGACCAATTGCGCGAGCTGCGCGCGGAGTTCCGGTATCCCCTCGGCAGCCGCATCGGCGTCAATCTCAAACCGCCCCTGGACGATCGCTTCCGGTCTCTCAACGAGGAAGTAGTAATTGACCTGACCAGTCGGTGTGGTCTCTTCCCATGTCCGGCCGGCCATGCCCGAGCCGACGTCGAGTGCTTCGCCCTCCACACGCAGGCGTCGATCTATCTCATACCGTTCGACATACGGCTCCTGATAGACGTTGACGTGTAGTGATTCGAGCGGCGGGGAGGTCAGGGTACGAGAGCAGAACGAGACCGAATTAAACGAATGTTCAAGGACGGCCTCGGCAGGAACGTCGGCGTCGAGCGCTTCCCTTCTACCACCCAGGTCATGCACGAGACCCAGCTCGGTGAGCCGGTCGATCGGCACGAGGGCACAGGCGTCGTAGACCAGGGTGCCGCCGTACGAGCTTGCGGGTAGTTCCTCGTCGCGATCCGTGAGAAGAAAATCCTCGCTGAGAGTCAACGGCGGTTCGTTGACGGGCGCGTCTGCGTTAGCACCGGACGAGTCTTCATTGCCGCCCGCCGCGTCGGCTGCACCGTCGCCGCCGAAGTAGTTGACGCCCACGATCGTTCCGGCAACGACCACCACGACGATCGCTGCTAGTGCGATCCACCGCCCGGGACCGGGTTTGCGCGGCGCCTGATTCGGCGGGAAGGGCGGCGGCCCGGGCGGGAACTGCTGGTGGTGGGGACCCGGCGGGTACTGCTGGTGCGGCCCCGGCTGCCAGTTCGGCCCAGGCTGTTGCTGAGGCATGGGCGGTTGCTGCGGAAGGGGCGCCTGGCCGGGCGGCGGTCCGTAGGGACCGGGTCCGGGCGGCGGGCCGCCAGGGGGATACATGCGGGGTCTCTCCACAAGGGTTCTGAGTGATCAGTATTCGGCCAAGGCCGACGGCGGCGACCGGTCCGATGCTGGTACCTGGGACAGGAATCTTGCGCTGTGCTCGGTGCGACGATGGCTCGGTGGGGACGGCCGGTCAGCGCAACCGAGCCCGGCTGAACCCGCCGAAACCCCACTACATGCTCGCCACGATCTGTTCGCCGATCGGCATCAGCATCTCTTCGGTGGGAGCCGGTTCGGTGTGCTCATAGGAATCGCGGGTGTGGATGGTCATCACGTTCGTTCCGACCCGAATGGCCAGGTCGAAGCCCTCAGGGCGGCCGAAGCCCGTCAGACACGCCTCGTCGCCGAGTTCGCCGTTCAGCGGATGGCTTGGTGCCTCGACGCGCAACGGGTCATCCGGATCGCAGAATGTCACCATCTGTTGGACAGCGGATTCCTCGGTGCGATGCGTCTGAAGCACCAGCTTCATCCAGTGAGCATCTTCATCGGGGGTCTGGTGATTCTGGTTGGTCCGGCGCGTGCAGTCGGACTCGACGTAGACCTGTGTTCTGCCTACAGAGTCGACCGAATGTTGCTCTCGTCCGTAGTGATATTCCTCGAATGGTGCGCTGTAAGGCGTGCCGTAGGCGGCGCCGAAGACCTCCGGGCTCAACAGCCCACATGGAGTCGGCGCGTCTTCGTAGCCGACGTGGCCATGCTGTCCCCGAACCGGGTCTTCGGCCATGTTCTCGGCGACCAACGCGGCGATCTGTTCGGTGAGAGTTTTCACCGCTTCGACATTGTGCGCGTAGCCGTCCAGGCTGACTTCGGTGTTCAGTCTGCCTTCAACGATCACCTCAGGCATCATGATCATGAACCGGTATTCGTCCTCGCCGCCTAGGCCGACTTCGTCCCAGGTCACGCCCGTGATACCGGAGCCATAGTCGTGCGAGACGCCCTCGACGTGCCGTGAACGCCGATCGAGTTCCCAGTAATCGACGTAGGGTTCCTGCAAGACACTGATATGCAGCGCGTCGGTCGGGCGGCCAGCCAGGGCGTACGAGCAGAAGGACACCGGGTCCATCATGTGGTCGAGAGCCGCGTCCGCAGGCACCTCGCTATCGAGCGCCTCTCTCCTGGTTCCCTGGCCGTACTCAAGGCCGAGTTCAGTGAGTTCGGCCATGGGGGCGAGGGCGCAGGCGTCGTAGACGGGGACGCCCGCGTACGAGCCCGCCGGCAGTTCCACATCGAGGTTGGTGAGGGAGAACTCCTTGCTGGGAGACAGCAGCGACTCTCTGTCCGAGGTGTCTGGACCGCCCGCCGCATCGGCTGTGCTGTTCTCACTGAAGTAGTTGATCGCCACAGCCGTTCCCGCAATGGCTACGGCGGCGATCACTCCGGCCGCGATCCACCGGCCAGGCCCTCGACGTTTGGGCGCGGGTTGGTGGTTGGGCGGGGGCGCCGGATACTGCTGGTTGGTGCCGTACTGCTGGTAGTTCTGTCCCAGGCCGAGGTTCCAGCCCGGTGGTGACGACGGCTGGGGCAGGGGCTGTTGGCCGGGTGGTGGTCCGTAGGGTCCGGGCGGTGGGCCGCCGGGGGGATACATGCGGGGTTCTCCACAAGGGTTCTTGACAGTGACCGGGTGATCACAGCATGCCGTGTCATGCCGACGGTCCGGGCGGACATCGGGGATCTCGTTACCCAAAACCGACTTCAGCGCAGCACTGAGCGCCCCGAGGCACGGCGCGGCTCTTCGGGGATGGGCTTTTCAGTTGTTACTCGGCCGAGCTGCCGGTCAGAGCGAGCGCAGGAAGTCGACGAACGCTCTTCGCGGGAAGATCAGCGTCGGACCGCTGGGGTTCTTGGAGTCACGGACCGCCGTATGTGTTGGTGCTCGAAGTGTTAAGCCCACTTCGACACAAGCACTGGTAGCGTTGCTTCGAGTGCTCTTACGCCAGGTAGTTGCAGCAAGCTCGACTTTGATGGAAGCACTGTTCCCGTCACTACGGCTGCTTTTGTTCCGCCGGAAACCATTGAGGTCTGTGGCGCCCATCTGCGTTCCCTCCAAAACTCATGACACTCCAATCCCTTCGAGCAACCGGACAGAGTCCTCCGAGCTGAGTGCCATCTCGTTCAAACGATCGAACGTGAGTCTATACGCGTAGACGTCGTCGTCGTCTTCGACGAACAGGCCGCCAGTCAATGTGTCCAGATAGGCCACTGAGGTGTCCGCAGCGTCCAAGTGGACCAAGTTAAACGAAGTACCGATTCCTGGGAACGCTCCGGTGTTCAGTGGAAGCACGCGGACGTTGATGTTGCTTTGAAGGCTCGACTTAATCAAATGTCGGATCTGTTCGCGCATTGCCACAGCTCCTGCGACCGGAACCCTTAGGGCCATTTCGTGGATTACCACGTTGAGAGCAAGCGGATTCTTGTTCACGAGTCGGGATTGTCGTTCTGCGCGAAGTCGGATCCGATCTGCGATGACCTCGTGTTTCGGCGCTGGCAAGGTAGTCTGAAGAATTTTCCGAGTGTAGTCCTCGGTTTGCAGTAGTCCTGGGATTAGATGCGTTTCAAAATTCTGAATTTCGGCGGCTTCTGCTTCCAACTCGACATAGTCTTCGAAGCACCCCATAGCAGCTTCTGGAGTCAGAGACCGCCACCACGGTGCAACCTGGTCAGCGGCAGCCAGGCCAACGATGCTGTCCCGCTGGGCCTCGTCGATGCGGAGAATTGTCGCAATGGCAATGATTTCCGCTGGTCCGGCGATCGTCTCTGCTCGCTCGAATCGGCTGAGTTTCGACTCGGACCAGCGCAGAGGTGTGGTTACCTCTGCCAGAGTTTGACCCTTCTCTTTCCTCCACTTTCGCAGGCTTCGTGCGACCTTGCGCTGTCGAACGTTGGGTCCTCGCTCAAGCATATTGCCCTCCATGGTCGTCGGGGAAAAGATATATGCATAAACCTTCTGCGCGGCAGTCACTCGAATTGGTGAAGTTGCTATCGCGACAGCTTCTGGGCTGGACGACATGCAACTTTGCAGGGCACTCTAGCCCTCGTCAGCGTCGAAGGGGGAATCCGATGCAGGTGCCGGGAAATATGAGTAGGTCTTTCACGTTTTATCGTCGCTTCTACGGTCAGGACGTCGGTCGTGGGCCGGTGACGAGTCAGTTGGAACTCACCGAGGATCGGAAATGGTTGATTCTTCGACCGGCTTCGGTGCAGCAGTACGCCTGCGTGTTGTCGGTCAAGCACACGACCAAATTGGTGAACACGATCCTGCTGGGCGCCGATTGCACGCTCGACTGTCCGGGGGAGATGGGCGGCCCGCGTCGACTGACGCTCGCGGTGGCCGAGGTGCGGTGGAACCTGACCGTCACCGTGGCCGCCTCGGACGCGATCACGCTGGCGTTCTCCGCCCTGGAACTCCACCACCTGGTGAGCCATCTCGACGACGGCCTCGCCTTTCTAACCGGCCGCAATTCCTTCGGGGGGACCGCCGAGTGACCGCCGCCGAACTGCCCGATTCCGTGTTGGTCGGAACCCTGCCGATCAGGGCCGAGCCCGCTGCGCGACTCGGTTCACCCCGACTGTCGTCGGTGGTGGTCTGCGCATCCTGCGCCGCCGACGACCACACCTGGCGGGCCGTCGAAGCCGAGGACACCGGTTCCGCCGTCGTCGAACGACTGGTCTGTGCCTGCGGCGCGTGCACCCGCTGCCCGGAACAGATTGTCTACGTGCATCCGCGTTTCCGCTGGCACGGCCAACATCGCGGCGGCGAGGAGTTGGCCGCGATGGTCGACCACGACTTCGTCGCCAGCCAGCGGCGAGAAGCCGAGCAGACCGCTGCCGCTGTCGCGACCACAGCGCCCACGCGTCAGTCGACAGTGGACTCACTAGCTCCGCAAGCCGCTTTCGTCGCGCCGGTTCACTGCTTCCACTCCACGGCGGGCGCCATGTGCGACCCGCCGTGTGTCACCAGGCTTATCGAACTCGACGACGAGCTGACGTCGTCGGTACTGACTCCGCGCGCCCGCGACCCCCGGGCCGCTGCGGAGGTCTTCGAACCGGACTCCGACGGTTCGAAGCCAGGGCCCGTCGCCCTCGCGCCTCTCCTCCCGAGGGCGACGGAACCCGCAAACTCCTTGCACAAACCCGAAAGCGCTGTGCGCTGCGCGGCACGCGCTTTCACTCGCGCCATCGCGCGCATCCTGCCCGGCGGCAGTCGGCGGCTGGCCCGCGCGAGGTTGGCGGCGCTATGCCTGACGTGACCGGGGTTGTCAGCGGCGCGGCTCGAAGGTCGACAGCAGCGTTTCGACCTGGCTCGCGAGCATCGCCCGGTCGGCGGGCGCGATGGTGAACCAATGCCTGCCATCGTGGGAGGGCTTGTGCTGCATGAAATAGCGGCCTTCGGCGGTGTCGAGGAAGTCGACTCGATACGCGCCCTTGGTGGTCTTGCCGGTCAGTCGATCGAAGGCGCTCGCGCTGATCTGGCCCGCCCGCAGGCGTTGCGCCGTCAGCGTCCGCGCGACGACCTCGGCCTCACCGGGCCGCAGACCCGCGGCGGTCAACGACGAACGCAAGGCCGTCGTCGACCGGCCGCCCTCCTCGGATGCTTGCAGAACGTCATCCGAAGGCAAGCTCACCGACAACCCGCGACCGGCGGGCACCTGTGGAAGCACCTCGACGACGGCCCGACCCAGCGAGGTCGACCAGATTCGTTCCAGCGTCAACGGCCGCTCGATCTCGGTGCTGCCCTCGGGTTCGGTCTGCGTGGCCAACACCGCGAACTCGCCATTGGCGGCGGACACCGCATTCGCCCCGGTCGTCCGATCGATCAGGTAGGCGCCATAGACGGCGCGGGTCGGGCGGGCCAAGGTGTAGAACGCATCCGCGAGGAACGCCGCAGGCTCGCCACGATCCAACAGGCCGAGCGAATCCAGCTCGTTCCAGGCCTGAAGGTGCAGCCGACGGCGTTCCTCCTGCGTCTCGCCGAAACCCACGGTGTAGAACAGCGGCGGCAGCCGCGTCTTCAAGTGGGTGCGCACGGCGTCGACGGCAACCGCCGACAAAGTGAATCGTTCCGTCACGACTTACCTGTTCCTGTGTGGTGGCTCTTCGCCGAAGACGGCCGGTGCGACTTTGGTGCCGTCGCTGAAGATGTCGTCCATCTCGATGAGGTAGTCGGCGCGCTTGTGTTCCTTGTCCTCTTCGCCCTGGCCGCCGCGACCGCCTCCGCCGCCGCCACCACCGGCCATGCCGCCGCCCATACCACCGGCGCCACCACCGCCTGCGGGTCCGAAACCGCCGGGCATCCGGCCACCACCGGGACCACCCGCGCCGGTCGACCCACCGGGACCGAACCCGCCTGCACCGCCGGGCCCGCCGCTTCCGGGACCGAATCCGCCGCCACTACCGCCGGGACCGAATCCGCCGCCGGGTCCACCGAAGCCTGCGGGCATGCGTCCACCACCGCCGGGACCACCGGGCCCGCCACCCAGACCACCGAATCCGCCGGGTCCGCGGCCGCCACCGAAGCCACCCGGTCCACCGGGTCCACGGCCGCCGGGGCCGTTCGGTCCGTTCGGACCGTTAGGCCCGTTCGGGCCACCGGGACCGAATCCGCCGGGCGGCATGAGACCGCCGCCGCCACCGGGCGGAGGGTTGTAACCGGGATGTCCGATCCCGCCACCGGGCGGACCGAGGGGAGAGCCGCCGATCGGGTTCGACGGGGCCGGGTTGTGGAAATCAGGCTGAATCGACGGCGGAGCCGTGGGCGGAGGCGTGTAACCGGGGTTGCTGCCACCACCGCCGGAGCCACCATTCCCACCGGAACCGCCGCCATAACCGCCACCGCCGTAGCCGCCGCCACCGGGACCGCCACCAGGCGCATTGATCCCGCCACCGCCATACGACCCGCCACCACCAGGCAACGAAGAATCCCCAAACGTAGAGGGCATTCCGTCGTCTGCGCGGCTCAGATTGGGGTCGGCGATCGTGATGGGGGTGTTCTCCGGTGGATCGAAGCCCTGCAATTTCGTCAGAGTCATATTGGTGCTGGACTGGTAGGTGTCCATCACATCACGCGCGCGCTGGTTTTCCTCGTCGTACTTTGCCACCTCATCGTTATGGCCGTTCAAACCAAACGTGACGGTGTCGAAGAATCCCTTTTCGGGCTTCGGCGAGCCAATTGGAACCAGCGTCTTGGCCATCGTTTGGTGGGCAACCTGCGCCTGAATCGCAGTTGCTACCTGATCAGCCTGGTCCTTGGCTTCGATCGCATACGCTGCCAGCGGTGACGAAGCGTTCCGCGACTGTTCAGCCGCAGAGCCCTGGTGTACCTCTTCTGAAACGGCCATCGATTGTTCAATGTACCTACCGACGGCATCCAAATCTGTAGCAATTGCACGCCACGTACTCACCATGCCATCGGGATTTGCTGCGCTCGGATCAGTGCTGAGCGCTGCTGATATGGCTTGAGCATTAGTGTGGTCCCAGCTCGAGTCGCTGATTCCCGGCTGATACCCCATGTCTCCCCCTTTTGGTTTTCTGTATGTCTAGAAGTTCTCTAGTACTGCTTCTGCTATTTGCAAACCCCATTCGCACGAGGTTCCATCATTGGCCTCTCGTAGATGTGAACTAACGACGACAATCTCGTCATCGTTGATCGCGGTGTACGTTTCGCAGGAGAGGTCGCTCGCCGCTCTATTCGCAGAAACTACGGGATGCCCTCCTGCTTCCCCTGGTTCGAAAAATTCGAAATCGCCTTCTTGGGCGTAAACATCCGAAAGGTTGGATCCGCTATTCTCAAGGTAGATAATTACGTTAAGTCCGGTCGCTGAATCCGTCCATTGGCACTGATCTCCCCCGAGCGCTCCAGTCAGAGGCTCGCCCGTTGTTGGAAGATTAAATCCTTCCGCCTGTTCTGGTGTGAGAAAATTGCACGGATTAATGCCGTCAACGTTTTTGGGGTTGGCAACCGTCGGGGCAAGTTGGTCTTCGATTGGAGCATTGGTCTGGCTGGTTGCGGCATCACTCGAGTCAGTCTGCTCAGGCTGAGGATTTCCCTCGTCTTCCGTTCCGCATGCAGAGACCAGCATGGTGAACGCTACGGCAAGGGAGGCGCCAGCGTATTTTCCCCATTTAGATTGCATTATTCTCCTAGATCGTTCTGGCGAGTGGGTGAATTATGTTTCGAGCAAGTCCATAGATGCGCCGGTGATCGCGTTAAGTTCTTCGGTGCTATGGTAGTTAAGTAGGGTGGTTTCGAGGTTCGTTATCTGCGTCGCGATGGCTTCTTGGTATGCTGTGATTGCGTGAAATAGTGATCCGGACTCTGAATCCAGCGTCAAATTTCGTATCTCTTGAGTGGCGTGGTTGCTAACAGAGTCGGAACCTTGGAAGCTTGCCAGCGCGAGCTCGCTGGCTCGAGCAATAAGCTTTTGAACCTCAGATTCCGCTTCCTTCAGGTTCGCCAGAATCTGGGGCGCTCGCTCTAGATCGATCTCGTAGCCGTCGGACATGTGTCTTCTCCCCTCCCCGTTGCATGCTCGTGCGCGGGCCGTCCCCACGGACCCGTGCACGATCGTCCGGTCGAAGCTAGCAGCCGCTCAGTAACGCATGGGGCACTGTCCGAAGTCGATCGACAAGATCACACATTTGGCGCAATCAGGACGCTGTTGTGCCTGCGTGCGATGGGTCGGACTGGTTGCAGCGTGCACTGTCCGCGCAGCGTGCGACTGTCCTCGATGTCTGTGATCGTCGGTGCCGGGCACCATGATTCGACGCGTTGGTCGGTGCGAGACGAAGACAGGGCGGGTAGATGGCGATCGTCGTGGTAGCGAGGGGTTTCCACGCGGCCGTCTCCCGGCAGTCTCCGCTCACCAGGGCCGACGTCACCGAGACGGTCGGGCGGCTGCTCGCGGGTGCAGCACCCGAGGATTCATCCGCCGTCCGACCAGACTCGGCAGTCGACGGCCGGCTTCGCGTGTTGCCGGTCGTCGACGGGCTGCACGCCGTTCTCGCCGAGTTCGCGGCGACCGACGCCGCGACCACGGACGCCGCCGCCACGGACACCGTGTTGGTGTTCTTCGCGCTCGAAGAACCCGCCGCAGCGAAGAAAAGGCTCCGCAGACTGCGAACCGAGCTCGACCCGACCACGGGAACACCGACGTTCCAGGAACGACCACCGGCCGCGCCCGTTGCACAGCTGACCGCCGCTGAGGTGTTGGCGAGCCTGGAAACTCCGGCCGGACGTGCCGAGTTCCTCGTCGTGGCAGGGCCGAATACCGAACCACGCCTCGAAAACCTGTTCACCGGTCGGGACGACGGCTGGCGCTTCTTCCTCGACCCCGCCCAGCAAACCGCCGCCGAACCGGGCCCGCCCGGCATCTCCACCGTCACCGGGGGACCGGGCACCGGGAAGACCACCGTCGCCCTGCATCGCATCCATCGCCTGTGGCGTAGGGAAACCAGCGGGCGGCTACTACTCACCACGCTCGACCAAGCCGGTGCCCACCGGCTGTCGGAGTCGTTGGTCTGCCTGGCTGGCAAGGAGATCCTCGAACGGGTCGACGTGCTCGACATCGACACGGTGGTGCGACAGACCCGCATTCTGGATGTCGGGCAGGCGGTACGGATCGACCGAGACGAACCTGCTCGGTGGGCGCGGGCGCTGCAACAGGCTGCAGAACTCGGCGATGCCGACCGCAGGCGATACACGCCGCAGTTCTTGGCGGCCGAATACCGCCGGGTGATCGTCGGCGGCGGTCTCCGGCGGCTCGACGACTATCTTGCGGCCTCGCGGGCCGATCGCGGCGTCGTCCTGGACGGGCCGGATCGGGTGCAGGTCTGGCGGCTGGTCGAGGCCTTCGAGAGCATCCTCGATGAGCGGGGCGTCGACAGTCGGGAGCGGGCCGCCTCCCGAGCAGCGGACTTCGCCCAACGGGCCCGCCAACCCGGCGCCCCGCGAGTCGGCGGATATCGACACATCGTGGTGGACGAGGCACCCGAAATCAGTCCGACGCAGCTTCGACTGCTGAAAGCGCTGCTGGATCCCGCCCGCGGAACCCTGCTGCTTTGCGGAAACGGCGACCAGCGCATCCACGCCGATCACGATGCGACGGCACACCTGGCTATCGACGGCCCCCGACATCGGCTCGACCTCGACCACCGGAGCACGGAACAGATCAGCGAGTTCGCCGCCGCATTGCTCGCCGGGCCGATGACGAAACACCCCCGAGACAGCGAGGCCCACGCCGCCAAGGGCGACGGACCACCACCGCTACTCCGGTCCTTCGACTCCGCCACCCAGGAACGCGACGCGGTGATCGGCGCCCTTCGCCGCTGGCGCACCGAGTTCACGCCCGAAGATCCGCCGCTGGCGGTCCTCACCCCGACGACCCGCGCCGTAGGTCAGTGGGATCGACGACTGCGAGCGGCCGGGATCGCCACCGTCGAACTCGGCACCGACCAGGACATCGCCGCGAATCCGGCGGTGCGGGTCGGCGCCTTCGACCAGGTCATGGGGCGGGAGTTCTCCGGCGTCGCGGTCTCCGGCGTCGGGATCGCCGACGTGCCGCCAGAAGCCGACGTCGACCGCATCGATCCCGGCGATCGGCCGGAGTTGCTGCGCCGTTGGCGCGCGCTGCTCGCCCTGGCCTGTTCGCGGGCCCGCGAACGACTTCTGGTGACCTGGACCGGAGCGCCCTCGGTCCTCCTGAGTAACGGAGAAGTCGAGGAATCTTGAACCTCGGTCGTCTTCCACGGCGACCGAGGTCCACGGTTCATGTCGAAGCCGACCGGGGGCGGAGATCAGCTCGGCACACCCTCGGGATCACACCTGGTTCTCGCCGCCGTCGACGTAGACGTTGGAGCCGACCATGAAACTGCTCTGTGGCGACGCAAGGAAGGCCACTGCGGCGGCGACCTCGGCGGGGTCACCGAGCCGGCCGACCGCCGTGTTGGCCGCGATCTGCTTCTTCATCTCGTCGACCTTCTCGCCGAAGACGTGATCGAGTCCCGGGGTGTCCACCGGGCCGGGCGAGATCGCGTTGACCCGAATGTCGCGCTCACTGAGTTCGTTGGCCCAGGTGCGGGCGAACGACCGGACGGCGGCCTTCGATGCGGCGTAGGCGCCGAAGGCCTTGGTGCCGTTGTCGGCGGCGGTCGAGGCATTCAAGATGACCGAAGCGCCGGGGTTGAGCAGTGGTAATGCCTTGCGGACGGTGAGATAGGTGCCCTTGACGTTGAGATCGAAGGTCTGGTCGAAACCGTCCTCGGTGAGCTCGTCGAGCGTCGCGAGCCAGGCTGCGGCCGCATTGGCGAACAGCACGTCCACGCCGTGCCCACGCTCGCGGACCTGATCGTAGAGCCGGTCCACATCGGCCGGATCGGTGATGTCGCCCGGCACGGCGGTGGCGTTGCCGATCGTGGCCGCGGCCTCGGTCAACTCCTTCTCGCGGCGGCCGGTGATGAACACATGCGCGCCCTCGCCCGCCAGTCGGATCGCGGACGCCAGACCGATCCCGGTACCGCCACCTGTCACGACGGCGGTCTTGCCTTCAAGCTGTCCCACGCTGATGACCTCGCCTTATTTAAGAACTGATCGGTACATAAATCAACGTAGCACGAGTTTGATCAGTCCAACGAGAGCTATGCTCACCACATGGCAGTCACGCGGAGGGCGCCGATAGGCAGGCCAAGGGGATTCGACGCAGACGATGCGCTCGAACGCGCGCTGCTGGTGTTCTGGAAGCAGGGTTACGAGGGCGCCAGCCTCGCCGACCTGACCACCGCCATGGGCATCACCCGCACGAGCATGTATGCGGCCTTCGGCAACAAAGAAGAGCTGTTTCGCAAGGCGCTGGAGCGCTATACCGCCGGTCCCGCCGGCTACGTGACACGGGTGCTCGACGAGCCGACCGCGAGTGAGGTCGCGACGGGAATCCTGCATGGCGCGGTGCGAACCGCCACCCAGCCCGACCGGCCGACCGGCTGCCTCGGCGTGCAAGCCTGTCTGGCTGCGGCGCCTGCGGACCAGGACATCCGTGAAGCCTTGGCCGATTGGCGCAATGCTGCGTCCGATCGCCTCCGCGAGAGGTTTCAGCGAGCCTTGGACGAGGGAGATCTTCCGCCAGAGTCGGACCCGGAGGTGCTCGCACGGTTCCTGTCGACGATGTCGAACGGAATCGCCGTGCAGGCGGCAAGCGGTGTCAGTCGCGAGGAACTCTTTCGCGTTGCCGACGCCGCCCTACGAAGTTGGCCGCCCATCTGAGGATGGTTGCGCGGCTGCGGTTCCTGCCGTGCCTGTTGCCAGCGAGTTCAGAACGGTAGCGGGGCTGAATCAAGCCTGGTGCGCTTGTGACACGGCAGTCCGCGTCGGCACTGGTAGGCGATCCGCTCGCCCCGACGTGCGCCGGTCGCCGAGGAGCAATGTCCACGGCGACCAGCAGCGGGCACCACGATCGGAATCGGTTCGTCGGCGCTGGCCCGAATGGTGAGGTCGTCGATCGTGACTGTCGCCATCCGATCACGGCGTCAGACCGCGCCGCCTGCCGCCGGGGGCGCCGTCGCGTCCGCACCTGCATCGCCGACGACCTCGCGGGCCAGGAAGTTCTCCACGTCGAACAGGTTGCCGTTGGACCGCTCGACGACGTTGAGCAGCGTCGACATCTGGGAGACCTCTTCGACCTGCTCCTTGAGGAACCACTGCATGAACTGCTCGCCGAGGTAGTCGTCATCGGCCCTGGCGGCCTTGGCCAGCGCCACGATCTCCTCGGTGACCTCCTTCTCCTGGGCCAGCGCGAGCGCGATCAGCTCGGTCACCTCGCCGAACTCGTTGCGGACCGGCTCGATGCCCGGGATGGTCACCTCGACGTCGTTGTCCATCAGGTAGCGCACGATCATCATGGCGTGATTGCGCTCCTCCAACGCCTGCCGGTAGAAGTGCCCGGCCAGCTGCGGCAGGTCGCGGCTGTCGAACCAGACCGCCACCGCGATGTACTGCTGCGAGGCGGTGAACTCGTTGCGCACCTGGTTCTGCAGCAGCTCGTGGAAGGTGGACGTCTTCGGTTGAATTTTCTTCGCCGTGATAGCCATGGTTCAAGCGTAAACCTCTTTTCCTAATCGAGCGACCCGATGAGAACCAACTCACCGAATCGTCGATAGCAAAAGGTAAGGCTTGCCGAAGTTAGCCCTGCCTGACCTTAGTGGCCAGGTCAGGCAGGGTGCTCGACGCGTTCTGCGCATTATTTCGCGTGCCGGAAATGATCGCCTGATTAATTGATTTTATCCCGATCCAATGGGCAGGACATGCACCTCGGGCCGCCTCTTCCGCTGCCCAATTCGGAACCGGAAATGCGCAATACCTCGATGCCATTCGCTTCGAGTCGCTCGTTGGTCTCCACATTGCGCTCATAGGCGACGACCACCCCCGGCGCGACGGCCAGGGTGTTGTTCCCGTCGTCCCACTGCTCGCGCTCGGCGGTGACCGGGTCCAATCCGGTGTCGATCAGTCGCAGCCGCTCGATCCCCATCGCCTCGGCGGCGGCCGTGAGGAAGGGCATCGGGCCGCCGACCAGCAACCCGCCCGCACCGGTGGGGCGCAGCGGGTACGCCGCCAGCGTGTCCTGGATCGCCGGATACATCACCACCGCGTCGACGTCGACCATCGTGCATACCGTGTCCAGGTGCATCGAGGCCCGCTGTTGCTCGATCGGCACCGCCAGCACGGTGTGCGCGAGGCCGTCGGCGAAGACCGACCGCGCGAAGGACTCCGCGCCAGCCGGAGTGGTGCGTTCGCCGACACCGATGGCCAGCACGCCGGGGGAGAGCAACAGGACATCGCCACCCTCGACCGGCGCCGAATGCGCTCCATAAGCGCGGCCCGCCGAGGCGAATCTCGGGTGATAGGCGTAGATCAGGTCGGTGATCGAGGTCTCCCGCTTACGTGCGGGCATGGTGAGCGAGGTGATCGCGACGCGTTCGCCCACCCACACCGAGGAATCGCGGGTGAACAGCAGGTTGGGCAGCGGGGCGACGGCGAAATCGTGCGGATGCTGCATCCGGCGCACCAGCGAGGCGCCCTCCGAAGCGGGCAGTTCCTCGAAGGTCATGCCGCTCATCAGCACATCCACCAGGGCCGCTGGCGGCAACGAGCTCAGATGGGAGCGCAGGACGTCGGCCAGTTCGAGCCCCAGCCGGTGCTCCTCCACCGCCGCGTAGATCCCGGCGGTGCGGGCACGGTTATCGGCCAGCGCCTCGGTCAACAGCTCGGCGAGCAGTAGGACCTCGACATCCCGCGAGCGCAACAGATTTGCGAATGCATCGTGTTCCGCCTGGGCTCGATCCACCCAGGGGATTCCATCGAACAACAACTGATCGTTGTTGCGCGGAGTGAGGCGCTTCAACTCATTGCCGGGCCGGTGCAGCAGGACCGACCGGAGCGGGCCCACCTCAGAGTCGACGCGGGCCTGCTGGGACAGGGGCTGGGAGTCCTGGATGCTCACGCCGACCAGCCTAGAAGTCTCCTGAGTGAAACGCTGCTTCCAACCAGGATTATCAACAAGACTCGTTCTTATCAGGGCAGGAGAGCAACTGTTCATGAAGCAAACTGGCGATAAGAAGATGAGTTTATTGCGTCGTCCGGCGGTGCTGGTCGGCGCCGGGGTCGCCATGGTGGCCCTGGTGCTCGGGCTGTGGGCATTCCAGCCGTGGCGGTTGTGGACCTCGAACACCATCGATGAGGCATTGCCGACGATCGAGCCCACCTCGGTGTCCTCGTTCGCGGAATCGGGCCCTGCGGCGGAACCCGAGGCAGAGTCGGACTCCGACGCAGCGTCGGCCTCGGAGACCACGGAAGAGCCAGCGCCCGCACCCGAGACGCCTGCCGAACCGATCGTGCTTGCAGGCGGTGAGTTCGTCTCGCAGGAGCACGCGACCAGCGGCACCGCCGAGATCATCGAGCTGGCCGATGGCTCCCGCATCGTGCGGCTCACCGATCTCGCCTCCAGTGACGGCCCCGATCTTCGGGTGGCGATCACCGATCAGGAGGCAGGCGGCGATTGGTTCAAGTATCGCGACAACCGGTACCACGAACTCGGCGTGCTCAAGGGCACCCACGGCAACCAGAACTACGAGGTACCCGCCGAGCTGGACCTCGACGGTCTGTCCAGCGTGGTGATCTGGTGCCATCGCTTCTCGGTTGCGTTCGGCTCCGCCCCCGTGAGCCTGTAGCAGCGTCCCCCGGACCGGGCCGATCGCCTGCGCTGCGATTGGCCCGTGTCCCGGCGGGATATCCCGGTGCGGTGCTGGTGGTGACCGACATCGACGACGTGGCCTTGGCCGAGGCCCGCCGTCGACTGGGGACCAGCACCGCCGATGAGACGGTCAACGCCGCGCTCCGGCTGGTGGCGGGGCTGCCGCCCGATCGCGGCGGGACCGGCGAGCCTGGTCTGCATCTCGTTCGGCTTGCCGAGGACATCCTCGATCAGCAGGCCGACGGCATTCCGTGAGCTGGCGCATCGGGAATGGCTGATAGCGCCCGGTCGGATGCCGGTGACGGGCCGCATGTCCTTCTGGGCGCCCATAGTGCCCTTCTTCTGGCGCGAGGAGGGGGCCGGATCGTGCCCGTATGAACCCTTTTCAACCTGCTTTTGGCCGGCAACGTCAGGTACAGCAGTGTCGTTCTCTAGCCGCCGCCAGGAATCGAGGACTCATGCGCGCACAGGACCAGGAACCGGTAAACACTTCCCGATTGCGGCCTCGGCGGTTGCCCCTGCGGGCTGCCGACCCAACGCCGATGCCAGTCAACTCGGCTGCGCACCTCTCGCCCCAGGCGGTCCTACACCTGCAGCGCACCGTCGGCAACGCCGCGGTGGCCCGTCTCATCGGAGCCCAGCGGCAACAACCGCCTTCCTGCCGGGGCGATTGCGGGCACAACCGGCCCGTGCAGCGCTCGACCGTGCCCGACGTACTGGGATCAACTGGCCGTGCCCTCGATGAGAACGTCCGACTGGAGATGCAGAACCGCCTTGGCGCCGACTTCGCCGACGTGCGGCTGCACACTGGCTCTGCTGCTCAGCGGTCCGCAGCAGAGATCGGCGCCCGGGCTTACACCTCCGGCAACCACGTAGTCATCGGTGCTGGGGGAGCAGACAAGCACACGCTTGCCCATGAGCTGACCCATGTGATCCAACAACGCTCCGGTCCGGTTGCCGGAGCAGACCATGGCGACGGGTTTTCGATCTCCGATCCGGATGACCGTTTCGAGCGGGCTGCCGAGGCCAACGCGACCCGGGTAATGAACCGTCCAGTGCCGAACAGCACAGACGCCACCGCCGCGGAACAGCTGCAGTACTCCTCCGCATCATCGGTGCAGCGGCTCCCGCAGCCTGGTGATCGCATTACCATCCAAAGGGCCAGTGTCGCAGGGGTGAGTAACAAGCAAAAAGATGCCAGGGCTATTGGCGATGATGTACACCGGCTCATTCAGGGGGAGTTCCGGGAAGATTTTGAACTGCGCAGGAGGTTCAGCTTAGATGTTGAAGTGCCGGTAGGTGGCGGGCGGGCGGACCTCGTAGCTTTTCATGACGAGCGGGAAGACGGTGCAGCCAGTCACGGAAGCCATGCCGGTTTAACTATTTTTGTGGGCGAGATTAAGTCTATGAGTGAACAATATTATGGAAACGGAGGATCGGATGCGCAGCTCGACCGCTATATCGAGGCGTTCAGGGCCGAGTATCCGGGAGCGAAAGTCCAGAAGTTGAATTTCTGGTACCCGGAAAGCGATGGCTTCGAAATGCGCTACGATGGTTACGACTGCACCGTCCATGTCGAAAATGCGGGCGAGGGTATATATCGCTATTCTGGGCGGGTCAAACTCGAAAGCATATCGGCTAAAAGCGCCGCTCTCGACGATGTGGATGAACGTCCGATGCCGTTTGTTTGAGTTCGGATGTCGAATGCCCGGGGAAATTCTCGGGCCGTGAATGGATGTCGATTTGGCTGGCCGGTGGGGATGCTCGTTCGCAACCAGGCGAGTTCGGGCGGCACCTACGGCAACCACGAGATCGAGTCTGCCAGCAGGGCATAGCCGACGAACGCGACGATGTCGATCATCGCGTGCCCGACGATCAGCGCCCACAGCCGATTCGTCCGCTGCCAGTATCGGCCGTAGATCAGGCCCATGACGATGTTGCCGAGGAAGCCGCCGAAACCCTGATACAGGTGGTACGAGCCGCGCAGGACCGCCGCGAACAGCAGTCCGGCGTTCTCCGACCAGCCGAGCTGCCGCAGCCGGGTGAGGACGTAGGCGACCACGAGCACCTCCTCGGCCCAGGAGTTGCCGATCGAGGACAGTACGAGCACCAGGCTGCGCCACCACTCGGCATCCAAGGTCGAGGGCACCACCGCGAGATTGATGCCGATCGCCAAGGTGACCAGGTAGAAACCCAACCCCGGCACGCCGATCAACGCCGCGAGCCCGAGGCCCTGCAGGAAATCGCGTCCCGGCTGCAGGCGGTCCAGGCCGATGCGACGCAGCGCGATCCCGCCGCGCCACAACAGATAGACGCCCAGCGCTCCCCAGGCCAACAGCTGCAATACACTGGTGAGCTGGCGGGCGAAGTCCAGCAGGCTCAACGCGGCCTGCGGCACGTTGATCGCCACCGACTGCTCGTTCAGCGGTTCGGGCCGCAGCAACCGATCCAGCAGCGACAACAGACTGCGAAGTCCGGACAGGCCCAAGGTCGTCGTGAAGACGATGACGAGTTCGATGACGATCGCGCGACGCTCACCGGGATCGGTGATCAGCGCGGGCTCACTGGGGCGTTTCGGCCTGAACCAGCCGGACAGGGCGCGGGGCGAACCGGAGGTCACGTTCGCAGACGGTAGTCCAGTGCTCAGCTCTGCCGAGCGAGGAAGGGGCAGCCGACCAACTTGCGCAGCTCCGAGGACAGCTCGCCGACGCTGTTCACCGCCTTGCCGAAGGCCAGCCGGACGTCGTGGTCGCCGCTCTCGTCCTCGACCCGCAGCCGCAGTCCGAGCCGGTCCAGACCCAGCGGCCGGATGCGACCGCCCCGGAGTTCCTCCGGGAGATGGCGGCCGAGCATGTCCACGACGTTGCGGTGCGCGCCCTCCAGATGGCGAAGCCAGGCGGCTTCGAAGCGGCAGAAGGGATCGGGCGTCGCCGTGGCGAACTCGGCGGGATCCAGCGGCCCGCTGCTCTCCGCGTCGGCTAGCACCAGGGAGGCGGCCCGCAGCCGTAGGACGACCAGGTCGTGGCCGACGTCCAGCAGCCTGGGGTCCGGCCGGGACTCGGCGATGTCCAGCGCGGCGGCGCGAGCGGCGGGCTCGGGCAGCACGCTCAACAGCCCGCTGATCCACAGCAGCCCGCGCACCGGTTCGCGCAGCGGAACCGGCGCGGTGTCGGACACCTCGATCATCGCCGCCATCTCGTCCGTGCCGTGCAGCGCCAACGCGACCAGCGGGTGCCGCCCGGAGAGCAGCGCGGAGATCGAGCCGTTGGCATGGACGTGATGCAGCACCGGATTGACCCGGGCGGCACTCTCTATCGCGGGCAGGATGACAGCACGACCACGCATCGCCATCGACCGCGCCCGCTCGGCCGCAGTGGGCGACGGGGGCCTGCGATTCACGTTGGTTTCCACTCTCACCTCCAGGACTTAGGGGAGCCTAAGTTATTTTCGCCCGGTAGGGAAGCTTCGCCACGCCGCCGCCTACCACCGGGGGTCGTCCGGACCATCCGCTAGACGGCCCAATCGACTACCTGGCATATCGGAGGGTGGAACTCGTGGACGACCTCGCCTGCGCCAAACCCGATGGCGTGACTAGTCCGTCCAGTCCGGTCCCCGGCGGGCCCACGACCAAGCGTAGCGGGGATCCTCGCTGGCCAGCGCCGCTTCGCCGAGTTCCAAGGGTCGGAAGGTGTCCACCATGACCGCGGTCTCGTCGAAGTACTCGGCACCGAGGGACGCCTCGACGGCTCCCGGCTGCGGGCCGTGGGTGCAGCCCGCCGGATGCAGGGAGAGCGAACCGAGGCCGATTCCCGAACCCTTCCGGGCCTCGTAATCGCCGCCCACGTAGAACATCAGCTCGTCCGAGTCCACATTGGCGTGGTTGTAGGGCACCGGGACGGCCTGCGGGTGATAGTCGACCTTGCGGGGACAGAAGGAGCACACCACGAAGTTCGGGCCCTCGAAGGTCTGGTGGACCGGCGGCGGCTGATGCACCCGGCCGGTGATCGGCTCGAAATCCCGGATGTTGAACGCCCACGGGTAGAGACAGCCATCCCAGCCGACCACGTCGAACGGGTGCTGGGCATAGGTGAAGCGAGTGAGGCCCGCGCGGTGGCGCACCAGCACCGGCACGTCCTGTCCGTCGAGGAGCAGGGGCTCGGTGGGAGCACGGAGATCACGCTCGGAGTACGGCGAGTGCTCCAGGAACTGGCCCTTGGTGGAGAGGTAGCGACGCGGTGGTCCGATGTGGCCGGATGCCTCCAGCACGAGGATTCGCAGCTCGTTCTCGGGTTTCACCCGATAGGTGCAAGAGGTGGGTAAGACGACGTAGTCGCCCTCGCCGATCTCCAGCGCGCCGTAGCTGGTCTCGACGGTTCCGCTGCCGGACTGGATGTAGAGCAGTTCGTCCCCGATGGCGTTGCGATACAGCGGACTGGTCGAGTTCGCCACCACGAAACAGATTGAGACGTCGGCGTTACGGAAAAGTTGTCTTCGATGCGCTACGGCATCGGTGGATTCGACGTTTTCCCAGTTCAGCGCCTGAGTTCGGAAGTGGCGCGGCTTCAGTGGCAGGTTCGGCGTGGTGTCACCACGGGGCTGTTCGACCGTCTGCGCGTCGACGATGGCCGTCGGAAGATGGCGGTGATACAGCAACGAGGAATCTGCGGAGAAGCCTTCGACTCCCATGAGTTCTTCGGCGTACAGGCCGCCGTCTGGCCTGCGGAATTGGGTGTGTCGCTTCGAGGGGATCTTGCCCACGGCGCGGTAGTACGGCATGACGTGCTCCCGGCGTTCGTTATACGGACACCTTTGTTCATTCTCTGGTACGCACTAGCCTCGCAGCCGTGTCAAGCGCCGTAGAACTCCATGCGCCCGGTCCGCGCGGTATTCCACCCTTGCTCGCAAGGCTGGTAGATGACGCCGCACTCTTCCCGCCCGGCAGCGCGAGCATGCCGGATGCGGTGCGCCGCCACCTCGAAGCCAGGGCGGGAGGGACAGTCGGTGTACTGGGTCTGTTCCTCTGTCCGGCATCGAGGCTGTCCGAGCTGATCACCGAGCTGATCAAGGCGAAACCGATCCGCCCCGTCGCCCTGTCCCTGGTGATCGACACCGGTCTGGGAGGGGTGCCCAAGGCCGTGTCCATCGTCGAATCCCGCAGCGAATTGCTGGCGCTGCGCATGGTGGAGATGCCCGCGCCCTCCGACCTCGACGCCGTATGGCTGGAACGAGTCTCGGAGTTCGTGCCCGAGGACGTCATCCGGGTCATCGAGCCCCGCCGAGGCGGACCCGGTTGGCTGGAGAGCGTGCGTCGCGTCGCCGAACACGGCTCCTGGCCGAAGCTGCGCTGTGGCGGCCAGACCATGGAGGCCTTCCCCGGCGCCGACCAGGTCGCCGACTTCCTCGCCGTCGCGGGCACCACCGGCCTGCCGTTCAAGGCGACGGCCGGAATGCACCACGCGGTCCGCTACACCGACGAGGAAACGGGCTTCACCCACCACGGCTTCCTCAACCTGATCGTGGCCACGGCGCGGGTGCTCTCCGGCAAGGACGTGCGGGAGGCGCTGCTCAGTACCGACGCCGAGGCACTGTCCACCGAGGCCAAGGCATTGGGCGACGAGGCGGCCACCGCAGTGCGGTCGGTCTTCGCCTCATACGGGTCCTGCTCGCTCACCGAGCCGGTCGAAGACCTGGAACGACTCGGTCTGCTGTGAGCGGATACGCGCGGTCGCCCCGAAAAAGAGGTTTCCGCGCGCCCGTTTTCGGGGGAGGGTGAAGAAGTGAGCTGGATCGACGTACCCGGTGTCACCGCCGATGCGCCATTCGGGCCGCAAACCCTGCCATACGGCAGGATTCTGGCCGAGGATGGCGGAACACTCGCGGTGCGAGTCGGTGATCACGCACTGCCCTTGCGCCCGTTGGCTGCGGCCCTCGGGCCCCGACTAGGGCCGTTGACCGAGACCGACACCCTCGATCCGCTGCTCGCCTCGGATGCACAGCACTGGTCGGAGCTGCGGGAACGCCTACGGGAGATCACCACGGCGACCACCGCGCCCCCCGGCGCGCGCCTGGTTCCGCTCGACGGACTCCGGCTCGGCCTGCCCTTCACCGTCGCCGACTACGTCGACTTCTACTCGTCGCGGCACCACGCGGAGAATGTCGGACGCATCCTGCGGCCCGATTCCGAGCCGCTGTTGCCGAACTGGACGCACCTGCCGGTCGGATACCACGGGCGAGCCGGGACGGTGGTGGTCTCGGGAACCGATGTGGTTCGGCCCCACGGCCAACGTCGACGCACCGGAACGGACACGCCTGCCTTCGGACCGACCAGGAGACTCGATATCGAGGCCGAGGTCGGTTTCGTCTGCGGCGGGCCGACCGAGGGACGGCTGTCCACCGAACGGGCCGAGGAACACGTCTTCGGGGTGGCGCTGGTCAACGACTGGTCGGCGCGCGACATCCAGGCCTGGGAGTATCAGCCGCTCGGCCCGTTCCTCGGGAAGTCGTTCGCGACCTCGATATCCGGGTGGATCACGCCGTTGCAGGCCTTCGATCACGCGCGGGTGCCGACACCCGCCGCGCCGCATCCGCTGGCCGACTACCTCGTCGAGACCCGCCCCGCCGGTCTCGAGCTGCGGCTGCGGGTGGAGTGGAACGGGACGGTGGTCAGCGAACCGAATTTCGCCGTCATGTCCTGGTCCTTTTGCCAACAATTGGCCCACCTGTCGGTGAATGGTGCGACAGTGCGTCCCGGCGACCTGATCGCCTCGGGCACGGTGTCGGGTCCGGCGCGCACCGAACGGGGTTCGTTCCTGGAATTGAGTTGGGGCGGGCGCGAGGACATCGACCTCGGTCCGGGCGTGCGACGGACCTTCCTGGAAGACGGCGACTCGGTCGTCATCACCGCGACCGCACCGGGACCGGCCGACTCGATCATCGGGCTCGGTGAGGTGGCGGGCACCATTCGACCAGCGGCTCCGGCGTGAGAATGAGGACTGAGGCGATGGTGGCACCGACCGCACGGCGGCATTCGGACGGGCCGACGACGGCGGTGGACGGCGAGGAGGCCCCGGCCGGTAGAGAGCGTTCGCTCACGCTGGAACGCGGGCTGGCTCTGCTGCAGGCGGTGGCCGACGCCGAGTCCGACGCCCCCAGCATCAGCGATCTGGCCACCGCCATCGGCGCCAGCCGGGCCGCGGTCTATCGGATGCTCGGACCGCTGCAGGCGCGCGGTCTGGTGCGAAGAGAAGGCTCCAAGGTGCGGTTGGGGCTCGGCGTGCTGCGCTTGGCGAATCGAGTGTTGCCACAGGTTCGCTTCGCTGCCCTGCCCGCCCTGCGGGTGCTGGCCGAACAGGTGGGGGCGACCGCGCACATCACGGTGGCCGACGGGATGGATGCCCAGGCGGTCGCCGTCGTAGAGCCGTCCTGGACGACCTTCCACGTCTCCTACCGGGTCGGCACCAGACATCCGGTCCGATTCGGGGCGGCGGGGCGCGCGATCGACCTCGCCCCGGACGCGGGCGGCTGGGTGGTGTCCAACGGTGAATTGCAGGCCGGGGCGCACGGGGTCGCCGCGCCGGTCATCGGGGTCGACGGGCTCCGGGCCAGCGTGGGCGTGATCGCCTTGGCGCCCCTGGACGTGCCGGTGGTCGGGCCGCAGGTGATGCGGGCCGCGTGCGAGATCGCGGCCGCCCTCGGCTGAGAGCCTCCACAGACGGGACCTTGGTCCCGTCGGGACGGGACCCTCGAACCTGAAGAAGCACCGCCACGCGCTCCTAGATTGGCCACGGGCCTGAAGGAGGCAGCCGTGGAGATCCTCGATGTGGCGCGGTGGCAGTTCGGCATCACCACCGTCTACCACTTCCTGATGGTGCCGTTGACCATCGGACTGGCCTTACTCGTCGCGATCATGCAGACGATCTGGCACCGCACCGGGGATCCCAAATACCTGGCGATGACCAAGTTCTGGGGCAAGTTGATGCTCATCAACTTCGCGATGGGCGTGGTCACCGGAATCGTGCAGGAATTCCAGTTCGGGATGAACTGGAGCGCCTACTCCCGGTTCGTCGGTGATGTCTTCGGGGCACCGCTGGCGATGGAGGGCCTGGTGGCCTTCTTCGTCGAATCGACCTTCCTCGGCCTGTGGATATTCGGCTGGGATCGGGTGTCCAAGCGAGTGCACCTGGCCTCGATCTGGGCCGCCGCGCTCGCCACCGTGGCCTCGGCCTACTTCATCCTGGCGGCCAACTCGTGGATGCAGCACCCGGTCGGGGTGGAGATCGGCCCGGACGGCGACCCGCAGCTCAACTCGATCTGGGCACTGCTGACGAACTCGACGGTGCTGGCCGCGTTCCCCCACACCCTGGCGGGAAGTCTCGCGGTGGCGGGCACCGTGCTCATCGGCATCTCGGCGTGGCACCTGGCCCGCAGACATCGACACAGCCCGGTCGACGACCCGGACCGGCAGGTCTGGCACACCTCGCTGCGTTTCGGCGGCTGGGTCGGGGTGGCGGCGTTCGCCGCGGTGGCCGTGTCCGGCGATTTCCAGGCCAAGCTGATGTTCGATCAACAGCCGATGAAGATGGCCGCCGCCGAAGCGCTCTGCGAATCCGAGGAACCGGCGGGCTTCTCGATCTTCGCCATCGGCGATCTCTCCGATCCGCACTGCGGCAACGTCTCCAGCGTCACGGTGCCGGCGCTGCTGTCCTTCCTGGCCGAGGGCGACTTCGAGAGCGAGGTCCAGGGCATCGAGGAACTGGTGCCCGCCTACCAGGAGAAATACGGATCGCACTACCCGGTGGACGAACGCCTCGGCGAGCTCTCCGGCATGCCGATCGACTATGTGCCCTCGCTGCCGGTGACCTACTGGGGCTTCCGGTTGATGATCGGCTTCGGCGTCGTCGCCGCGCTGGGTGCCGCCGCCGGTCTCTGGTTGACCAGGGGCGGCCGGCTGCCGAAGGGCCGTTGGTTCGCCCCCGTCGCGCTCGCCTCGATCGCCACCCCGTTCCTGGCGAACTCCTTCGGCTGGATCTTCACCGAGATGGGCCGACAGCCGTTCGTCGTGGTCCCGAACCCGACCGGCGTGGACGGGGTGTTCATGTACACCGCGAGCGCCGTCTCACCGGGTGTGTCGCTCGGTGAAGCGCTGTTCTCGCTGGTCGCGCTGACCTTGGTGTACGCGGCACTCGCGGTCGTGGAGCTGTTCCTACTGATCAAGTACGCCAGGGCGGGAGTCGAGGGCGTGATGCGGCCGCCGTGGCAGGACCCGCCTGCGGACTCCGACGAGGGTTCCACCGAACCCGAGAAGAAGGACCCGGATGTACTCGCCTTCGCCTACTGACGCAGTGCACTCCGCCACGTCGACCCGCCGGGTCGGCCCGCCAACCCCCTATCCGCTCCACCCGTTCCACCGCTGACGCCGGGAGTCGATCATGGACCTGCCTACCTTCTGGTTCCTCCTCATCGCGGTGCTCTGGCTCGGCTACTTCTTCCTGGAGGGCTTCGACTTCGGCGTCGGAATGCTGCTGGGTCTGGGCACCAAGGACGAGCGGGAACGTCGAGTATTGATCAACACCATCGGGCCGATCTGGGATGGCAACGAGGTGTGGGTGATCGTGGCCATCGGCGCGACCTTCGCCGCCTTCCCCGACTGGTATGCCTCGTTACTCTCCGGCGCCTACCTGCCCGTGCTGTTCGTGCTGCTCGCGCTGATCGGTCGAGGGGTCGCGTTCGAGTATCGGGGCAAGGTCGACAGCGCCCGCTGGCGCCGAAACTGGGACCGCGTCATCGCCATCGGTTCCTGGGTACCCCCGCTGGGCTGGGGTTTCATCATCACGGCCACCGTCACCGGGCTGCCCATCGACATCAACGGCGACCTGCGCGGCGGGCCGATCGATCTGATTCGACCCGAAACCGTGCTCGGAGCACTGGCACTTGCGGGATTCAGCCTGTTGCATGGCGCGGTGTTCCTCGCGTTGAAGACCGACGGCGACATCCGGTGGCGGATGCAGCGCTTCGCGACCCGTTACGGAGCGTTGCTTCTGCTGCCAGGGGCCGGACTGCTGTGGTCGGTGCAGATCGGGCAGGGCTCGACGTGGACGGCGGCGGTGGCCGGGATCGCCACGCTCGCCTCGGTCGCGGCCCTGCTGCTGGTGCGGCGCGGCCAGGTCGGCCGAAGCTTCGCCCTGCTGGGCGTGATGCTCGCCTCGGTGCTGGTGGTTCTGTTCGGATCGTTGTATCCCAATGTGATGCCCTCCACGATCGACCCGCTGTTCGACCTGACGGTGGCGGGCGCGGCCTCCAGCCCCTACACCCTGACCGTGATGTCGTGGGTCGCCGCCTTCGGCACGCCTGCGGTGCTGCTGTACCAGGGCTGGACCTACTGGGTCTTTCGCCGCCGGATCAGCACCGCGCAGATTCCTCCGGTGCGCGTGCCATGACGACGTCCATCCGCAGCGGTCCTGTCGTGTCCTCGGGGGATGCGACAGGGCCGCACCCTCGCTCGAGACGCGGTCGAGCAGGCCGGAATCCGCTGGCGGCGATGGCCGCGCTGTCGACATCGACCCGCCGAGCCCTGCTGATCACCGCGCTGCTGGCGGTGGGCAACTCGGTCGCCTTGGTCGTGCAGGCCGTCGCTATCGCCGATGCGCTCGGCGTGGTGGTGTCCTCGGCGGTTCCGGCCGCCGACCTCACCGACAGCCTGCGGGTGTTGTGTATCGCGGTGCTGGCCAGGGCCGTGCTGAACTGGGCCACCGAGGCGGTGGCCGCCAGAGCGGCAGGCGAGACTCGACGCGAACTGCGGGGCGCGCTGCTCGACGCGGCACTGCGCATCGGTCCGGAATGGATCCACGGCGGCGGCAGCGCCGAAACCGATGAGGCCGCGACCGTCAAGGGTGGCGCCGCGCGGCTCACCTCGATCGCCACCACCGGACTCGACGCACTCGACGCCTATTTCGTGCGCTTGCTGCCCGCGCTGGTCACGGCGGCGGTGGCGCCCGTCCTGGTGGGCGGCTGGATTCTGCTGACCGACCCGCCCTCTGCGGTGCTGGTGCTGCTGACCATTCCGTTGATCCCGCTGTTCGCGGTGCTGATCGGCCGGTTCACCGAGGCCCGCGCCGCCACGACCGCCGACGCGACCGTCCGGCTGTCGGACCGGCTGCGGGAACTGGTCAAGGCCCTGCCGCTGCTGACGGCCTTCCGGCGGGCCGAGGCGCAGGCGGAGGCCGTGCGGCAGGTCGACGACGCGCACCGCCTCGCCAGCATGTCCACGCTGCGGGTCGCCTTCCTCTCCGCGCTGGCCCTGGAACTCATCGCCTCGATGTCGGTCGCGCTGGTCGCGGTGAACATCGGACTGCGGGTGGTGGCCGGTGACGTCGAACTGACCACGGCGCTGGTGGTGCTCATCCTGGTCGCCGAGTGCTACCTGCCGCTGCGGGCCGCAGGCGCCGCGCACCATGCCTCCGAGGACGGGGTGGAGGCGGTGCGGCGGGTACGCGAGGTGATCGACCTCGCCGACGCCGTGGCCCCGGCGACGGCGGTCGCCGACCGCCCCGACACCTCGGCCACCGGACCGAGACCCACGACGTCGGGCAATCCGACCAGATTGCCCGTCGACCCCCGCCGCATCACCGAGGCGCTCGCCGAACACGGACTGTCGGTGCGCGGTCTTCGGGTGCGGCGCCGGGACCGGGATGCTCCCGACGGATTGACCTTCCACGCCGAACCCGGCGAGATCCTGCGCCTGGACGGGCAGAACGGGATCGGACCCAGCGGCAGCGGCAAATCGACCGCCTTCGCCGTGCTGCTCGGACTACGGCCCGCCGACGCGGGCGAGGTGCGGATCGGCGACATCGAACTGTCCGACTGCGATATCCAGGACTGGCGTCGCAACGTGGCCTGGGTGCCGCAACGGCCCCGGTTCACCGAGACGACCGTGGCCGACGAACTGGCCACCGCGACCGTCGATCAGGAAGGCGGAGCGCCCACCCAACGCGAGCTGATCACGGCGGCGCGCGCGGCGGCGGCGGGCCATCTGCTGGGCCGATCCACCTCGGCGCTGTCCCTCGGCGAGCGGCAGCGGGTGGCTACGGCCCGCGCGTTCCTCCGGGTGATGCGCGGCGCCCGGTTGTTGCTGCTGGACGAGCCGACCGCCCATCTGGATGCGAACACCGCCGGAGTGGTGACGGCGAACGTCCGCCGGTTCGCCGACGAGGGTGCGGTGGTGGTGTTGGCCAACCACCGCCCCACCGACTCGACCTCGGCACACGAGACCGCCGATCCGGCGTTGGCCGCGCCCACGGCGCCCCGCGAAGCGCCCAAGGGCAGGCTGCGTGACCTGGTTGATCGCCGGTGGGCGACCGCGGTGCTGCTGGGCGCGCTGTCGGCGACGGCGGGTGTCGCACTCACCGGGACGGCCGCCTGGCTGATCGCCACGGCATCGGAGCACCCGCCGGTACTCACCCTGACGGTCGCGGCCGTCCTGGTGCGGACCTTCGCGTTCTCCAAGGCACTGCTGCGCTACCTGGAGCGGCTGTGCACCCATGACGCCGCGTTCCGGCTCGCGGGCAGGTTGCGGGTCTCGCTCTGGCACTCGCTGGTGCGTTCCGGGCCGGCCCAGGTCAATCACCGGGGCAACGGCGAGGCGCTGCGGATGCTGGTGACCGATGTCGACGTGGTGCGGGATCTGGTGCCACGGGTGCTGATTCCGCCGTTGGTGGCCGGAGTGGTGGGCACGGCGGTGGTGGCCGTGCAGTGGACCCTGCTGCCCTCGGCGGGGCTGGTGACGGCGCTGGCTCTGCTGACCGCGGCGGTGGGTGGCGGCTGGGCCGCGCTGACCGTGCGACGGCGTTCCGTCACCGTTCCAGCCGTGCTGCGCCGCCGGGTGGCCGATCGGGTCCTCGGCATCCTCGACGGGGCCGCCGACCTGGTCGCGATGGGCGCCGACCGGCGTAGCCGCGAGGTGCTGGACCGGGACGATCGGGAGCTGACCCGGTTGGTGCGGCGCGAGGCGACCGGTGTCGGTGTGGCGGCGGCCGTGATGATCGCGGCGACCGGTCTGGCCGTGGTGGCCGTGTTGGCCTTGGCCGCCGACGCCGTCGCGGCGGGCGACCTGGACCCCGCCTGGGCGGCCGTCGCGGTGTTGGGTGCGCTGGCTGCGGGCGAGGCCGTCGCGGCGGTGCCCTCGGCCTGGCAGCAGGCCGACACCCTGCGCAGCGCCTACGGCAGGCTGACGGGCCTCGGGGCGGGCGCGGCGACCGAGCCGCCGACGAACCGGGTCGGTCGCGACGAGACCGCCCTGCGATCCGATGCGGACCCGACTCCGGTGCGGCTGGTCGAGGTCGATGCCCGATGGCCGGGTGCCGCCGAGGCCGCGCTGCGCGAGGTCACCGTCGAGCTGCCGCCCGGATCGCGGGTCGCGGTACTCGGGCCGTCCGGCGCGGGGAAGTCGACCCTGGTGGCGTTGTTGCTCGGTTTCCTGCCCGCCGAACAGGGCATGATCACCCGGCCGAGTCGCGTGGCCTGGTGTCCCCAGGATGCGGCGTTGGTCTCCACCACGGTCCGGGAGAACCTGCGGCTGGCCGATCCGACGGCCGACGACGAAGAACTGCGGGCCGCGCTGCGGTCGGCGGGCCTGACCGACTTCGTCGACCGGCTGGACACCGTCGTCGGCGGGGACGGCATCGCGTTGTCCGGTGGCGAGGCGAGCAGATTGTCCTTCGCCAGAACGCTGCTGGCGGCCAAGGACGCCGACCTCGTCCTGCTGGACGAACCGACGGCCGCACTGGACGCCAAGGCGGCGGCGGTGGTGCGGACGGCGATCCGCCAGGAGTTGGCCGAGCACACCGTGGTGCACGTGACCCACCACGTCGAGGAGGCAGGCGACGCCGATCTGGTGTTGGAGGTCCGCGACGGGCAGGTCCGTGCCTATCCGGAACTCGGCGCCCTGGCGTTGTCCAGCCAGCCCCTGTCGGTGGAGATCGGCCTGTCCGGTGGACCGGTGGTGGTGCCGGCCCAGCTGCCGAGAGCCGACTAGTGCGCGCCACCGGTCGGCTTGCCGCGCCCGGACCCGCGCTCCGGCCCGCGTGCGGCGGCGGTGGCGCGAGCCGGCCTATCCTTGGCGAGACTATGGACCCGTCCCTTGCAGGTCGAACGCTTGCCGCCGCGACCGGGATCACCACCGCGGCGCTCTCCGGTGACGACCCGGATCTGGTGCTGCCGATGGTGGTCGAGCAGGCCGTCGGGTTGACCGGGGCCGATCTGGGCCTGGCGATGGTGCGTTCCGACGACGGCACGCTCACCGTGGAGGCGGCACACCGATCCGACGGCGGTCCGCTCGACAGCGCCGCACAATCCGTCGACCCGGTCGGCGCGGTGCTGTCCGCACGATCGGCGGCGGCCAGGGTCGCCAGGGGCGGCGTGCCGGTGGTGGTCGACGAGTTGACCGCCGACCCGAGGACCGCGCCGTTCGTCCCCAAGGCGCTGCGCGGTTATGGACCGTTCGCCGTCGCACCCTTCGGCACCCTCGAACGCAGGCTGGGCGCGCTGGCGGTCTACCGGCGCAAGGGTGCGAGCGGTTTCGCCGCCGAGACCGTCGAGGTGTTGACGGCCTTCGCGGCACAGGCCGGGCTGGCGCTGGTGCTGGCGGAGGGCACGACCGCCCGCCGCCGGGTCGCCGTCTACCAGGAGCGGGAGCGGATCGCGCGCGACCTGCACGACGTGATCGTGCAACGGCTGTACGCGGCGGGCATGCAGCTCGACCTGTTGGGCCGGGGGCTGGGCAACCGGCTGGCTCCCACGGAATCACAACGACTGTCCGAGACGGTGGACCAGCTCGATCTGACCATCGAGGAGATCCGCGCGACGGTCCGCGCGCTGCGCTCGGCGGACCCCGGCGAGCCGGCCTCGACGGGGCTGGCCGATTCGGTGCGTGCCGAGGCCGAGACGGCGGGCGAGCTGCTCGGGGTGGCTCCGATCGTGGAACTGACGGGCGCGTTGGACGAGGTCCCGACCTCGGTGGCCGACCATGCCAGGGCGGCCATCCGGGAGGCGCTGTCCAACGTGGTGCGTCACTCCGGTGCCAGTCGGGTGGTGATCCGGCTCGGCAGGGACGCGGCCGGACTGCGCGTGCAGGTGGTCGACAACGGCTGCGGGATCCCACCGGGCGTCAGCCGTCGCGGTCTCCGCCACCTGGAGGAACGGGCCCGAGCGGCGGGCGGCCACTGCACGGTGCGTTCCTCGGCCCGCACCGGGACGGACGTGACCTGGGTGGTCCCGTTGCCGTGATGGCCGCCAGCTCGCCCAGCGAGACGCCTTCTCGTCGCTCCTAGCCCCGCACCCCGAACCATTCCGCGATGGTCGCGGCGAGCTCTTCGCGGTTGGGATGCCGCTCCGAGGAAGCCCAGGCGACGTAGGAGTCCGGCCGCACAAGCAGCGCCGTGATCTCGGTTTCGGCAGTGGCCCGGACGACCTCGACGCCGTCCGCCGAGAGATCGCCGCCTTCGGTCAGGTCGATCAACAGCGGCTTGGCGGCGCGGGCCAGTTCGGCAAGGCGGACCATGCCGTCCGACGTATAGAGGGTCAGGTCGGGCACGGGCCACCCCGCGAGCGGATGGGCGGCCTCGCCGACCGGATATCGGACGTCCGCCCCGGCGACCAGATCCGCGAGGACCTGCACGACTCCGGGTTGGGTGAGCAGCTCACCGAACAGCTGCCGCAGCCCGGTGACGTCCTCACCGGGGGAGAGCAACGCGGATTGGGCCTGCGAGTAGACGGTGGTCCGCTCGGCGACGGGGCGCCGCTCGGTCTCGTAGGTGTCCAGCACGTCGACGGTGCCGTCGAGCGCGGCCGCCAACTTCCACCCGAGGTTGATCGCGTCCTGGAGGCCGAGGTTGAGGCCGGTACCACCGGCGGCGAAGACGTGCGCCGCATCGCCGACGAGGAACACCCGGTTGTTCCGGTATCGCTCCGCGACGCGCGTGTTGCCGCCATGGAGCCTGCGGAGGAGATGCGGTCCTTCCCCGCTGGGTGGCATGAGTTCGACCTCGGCGCCAAGGACCCGGCGGACGCTGGCTTGCATCTCCTCGAAGCTCATGGGCTCCTCGGATTCGGGTTCGTCCCATTCCACGGTGGCGATCAGGGTCGCACCGCCGGGGAAGGGGGCGTAGGAGAAGCCGCCCTGGTCGGTGCGGATGGGCAGGAACGGTCGGATGGGTTCGTGACCGGGCACGATCAACGCACCGGTCGCGGGATCGATTCGCTCCGATGGGACGACGGCGTGCACGGTGCGGGTGGTGGACCGGTCATAGGTCACCCCGGGGAATCCGATGCCCGCAGCCTTGCGGACCGGGCTGTGTGCGCTGTCCGCGCCGACGACGTAGCGAGCGCGTAATTCGTAGGGTGGGGCATCGGCACGGGCGACGGTGAGGGTGACGCCGTCGGCATCCTGGGTGAGGTCGATGAGTTCATGGCCTCGACGGATGTCGGCGCCGAGTTCGGTGGCGCGTTCCTCCAGAACCTGCACGGTGCGCAGTTCCGGCACCGCGAGGTTGTAGAGGGGGCTCTCGTGGAGAAGCCCGAGGTGCAGCGGCATCGCGGCGAACATGAAGTAGCCGGTGTTGGGCTCCGGTGCCCCGGGGCCGCCGCCGAGCCGCTCGAACAGGCCTCGGCGATCGATCATGCGGACGACCTGGCCTGCGAGGCCGTTCGATCGGGGTTCTGCGCTGGGCTCGCTCAGCCGTTCCAGCACGATCGGGCGGACACCGGCGAGCGCGAGTTCGCCCGCGAGCATCATCCCGTTGGGTCCGCCGCCGACGATGACTACATCCATGGTTGGCACTCCCGTGATCTGGGCATGGTCGAGTAGCCCGCCGGGGCGGGCTCGTTGTTGGTTGTCTGTTGCGAGACGGGCGGCCTAGCGCGGGTCGGGCAGGCCTGCTCGGATCTGGGCGAAGATCTCGCGGAGGAGAGGGACGAGCGACCGCTCGGGATCGCGGGTCCAATGGGTGATCGCCGTGTTGAGCCCGGCGCCGACCACCGAGGCGACGACCTGCGGGTAGAGATCGGCGGTGGCGTCCGTGCCGGTACGGGCGGCGATGGCCTCGGTCAGTTCCCGCTGTGCGGTGGCATGAGCGCGGAACACCTCGTGTTGGACTGCGGGTTCGGCGAGCAGCCGTTGCCGAGCCGAGGTGTGTCGGTCGTCGGCAGGCTGTTCGGGCGCGGGCTGGTGCTCGAATTGCTCGATCACGGCGTTGACCAGTGCGTCCCACAGCGGTTCGTCTGCGGGGCGCTCCCGCAGCACGTCGGCGATCTGTCGGCCGCGCTCGACGTGCATGGCGACGACCGCTTCGGCCTTGTTCGCGAAGTAGTTGCGGAAGGTGCGCTCGGAGACGTTCGCCGCCGAGGCGATGTCCTCCACGGTGACGTTGTCGAACCCGTGCTCCAGCGAGAGCCTGATGACCGCCTCGCTCAATGCGCGTCGGGTCGCACGCTTCTTGCGTTCGCGTAGGCCGCCCTCGCCGGTCTCCATGGCACCAGCCTAGATAATTTTGCCGAGATTGCAAACTTTCCAATCCGGAAAGTTTATGTCGGCGGCGTCCGGTTCAGCGTGATCGGCGAGCGAGCCAGGCGGCGGCCTGCGTTCGCCGCTCCATGCCCAACTTCGCGAGCACGGCCGTCACGTAGTTCTTCACCGTCTTCTCCGCGAGGAAGAGGCGCAGTCCGATCTGTCGATTGGTCAGTCCCTCGCCGATGAGTTCGAGCACGCGGCGTTCCTGATCGGTGAGCGCGGCGAGCTCGTCGACCGGTTCCGGTCTGCGCAGCCGATCGAGGATTCGGGCGGTGGTGACCGGGTCGAGTAGAGACCGCCCGGCGGCGACCTCGCGGACGGCCGTCACGAGATCCTGGCCGCGTACCTGTTTGAGCAGGTAGCCCGCCGCGCCCGCCTGGATCGCCTCGACAAGCAGTTCCTCGTCGTCGAACGCGGTCAGCACCAGGCAGCCGGGTGGATCGGGTTGCGAGCGCAGTTCTCGGCACAGCGTCGAGCCGTTGCCGTCGGGCAGTCGCATGTCCACGACGGCCACCTGGGGTCGGGCGGCCGGAGCGACCGCCAACGCCTCGCCGACGCTGCCCGCCTCCGCGACGACCTCGATGTCGGCCTCGGCGGCCAACAGGTCCCGCAGTCCACGTCGGACCACCTCGTGGTCGTCGACGAGCAGTACGCGGATGGACACCCGCTCACCGTACGAAAGTGCGCCGCCGCCGGAGTGGTCGCCCCGCGGAAAAAAGTTGGGCGCCCGGGAACACCGAGCAAAGTTGAGTCGTTAGGACTCATGTAAAGCTAGTGCAGCAGTGCGAGAAGGGATGAGTCAATGGCCATCATTACGCGTCGTGTGGGTTGGGAACCGCTTCGAGGCCTGAACCGGGAGTTCGACGCCTCGTTCGACGCACTGGTCAGCAAGGCATTCGGTCCGCAGGTGCGCAGGCCTGCGGGCTTCACCCCGGCGGCCGACGTCAGTCGCGATGGTGACGACGTGCTCATCACTCTGGAACTACCGGGCGTGGACATCGATTCCGACGTGACGGTCGAGGTCTTGGAGGGCACGCTTCGCATCAGCGGCAGCCGCCGAGAGGAGCGGGAGGTCGCGGCGGGCGACCGCATCGCCAGGGAGATCCGTGGCGGCGAGTTCCGGCGCGAGTTCACCATCCCGGATCACGTGACCCCCGAGGCGATCGAGGCGTCCTACGACCGGGGCCTGTTGCAGATCCGGGTCAACCGTGTCGTCCGTCCGGCGCCGACCCCCACCAAGGTCGCCGTGCGCCAGGGCGCGGCAGCACCGGCCCGTCCCACGACGGTGGAGGGAGCGAGCGCCGAGTCCGACTCCACCGAGAGCTGAGGCCGCGCGGTGCCCTCGCCAGCGCCGAGGAGACGCCTTCGGGGGTGGGCAGGATGGACACCCATGCCGTCCCGCCCCCGAAGGCCGGTCAGAAGATGGCGAACCGGGCCGCCCGGTGCTCCCGCGCCCGCGATGCCGCTGATCATCGGCATCGGGTGCGGATCACCGCCGTAAGGCGAAGACCTCGTCCCAGGCAGCGGCTACCTGACGCGCGCAGGTTGCCGGATCCACGCCGCCGACGCCGGTTCCGAGCCCGGGCATGGCGATGGTGCGGACCGCCCGCCGAACCGGAGCCCCGTGTTCGAGGGTGCCCTCGACCCACAGGCGCAGTACCGCACGCGCCGCTAAATAGGGATGCACGGTGTCCCCGGCGAGCCGTTCACCCGGCTCGCGCATGGTCGGCGCGCTCAGCAACCAGCGCGGCGAGTTCACGCCCGTCGGGACGAGCAGCGCCTCGCCCACCGGCAACTCGCCGCCGTGGTAGGCCAGCACGGCGCTACGCACGTTCTCCTCGGCTGCCGGGAAGGTCCGTGCGTAGAGCGCGTCGATACCGCCGCGCATCCAGCCATAGGAATTTGCCGGGCTCACAACCGCGTCTGCACCCACCTCCAACACGGAGCCGACATGCGCGGAAATCCCTGGTCTCGTTGCCGCGATCTGTTGCCAGGCGTCGGCGAGGCCTGGCTCGACCGCACACAAGACGAGGTGCAGGGCCTGTTGATCTGCAGAAGTGGTGCCCACCGAACCGACGGTCACCCTGCAAGCATTACAGGACCGCACCGCCTCACGTAACCTGGGCGCCCGACAGTGGCAGAGTGATCTAGATCCTGTCACGTTGAGTGTCGTATTTCTGTCGGTGCGTGAGGGCCCGTCCCACTCGTTGGAGGGGCGAAAGGCCGGCGCCGGGTGAGTCCACCTAGGCCATCGCCGCGACCGGGCCCGGCGCGGTGCGGCGCCACCCTTGACGATGGCGATTGCTCTTCTGCGTAGGGTGGCTTGGTGCGGCGCATTCTGTATCTGGGTCCGGAGGGCACCTTCACCGAGCAGGCGGCCAGGGTGCTCGTCACGAGGGCCTACCCGGGCTCGGCGGCTTCCGATTCGTCGTCGGACTCCGAGGCGCAGCGCACCGCCGCCGATGTGGTCCTGGAGCCGGCCGTCACCGTGCAGATCGCGATGCGCGAGGTCGCGAGCGGTCACGCGGAGGCAGTCGTCGCCCCCGTGGAGAACTCCGTCGAAGGCTCGGTTCCCGCCACCCTGGATGCGCTCGACGCCGCCGATCCGATGGTCGCGGTCGCCGAGACCGTGCTGCCGGTGCGATTCACCGTGCTGGCCACACCAGGCCTTCCGATCGACGACATCCGAACGGTCGCCACCCATCCGCACGCGGCCGCCCAGGTTCGGCAATGGCTGGCAGGCCACCTGCCCGCCGCCTCGATCGTCTCCAGCACCTCCACCGCGGCCGCAGCACTGGAAGTCCTCGAAGGCCGCGCCGACGCCGCGGTGACCGCGCCTCTGGCCGCGCAGCGCTACCCGCTCGACGTGGTCGCCACCGACGTCGCCGATGTCCGCGACGCCGTCACCAGCTTCCGCCTGATGCGGTTGCCGGGCCGGATGCCCGCGCCCACCGGTGCCGACCGAACGGCGATCGTGGTGACCGTCGACGACCGGGTGGGCACGCTGGCGGACCTGCTCACCGAGTTGGCCGTCCGGGGCGTCAACCTCACCAGGATCGAGTCCCGGCCGACCAGGGACCGGTTGGGCAGTTATCGATTCTTCCTGGACCTCGATGGTCACCTCGCGGAACGACGGGTAGCCGATGCCTTGGCCGCGCTGCGGCGCCGTTGCCAGGCCGTCCGGTTCCTGGGCTCGTTCCCGCGCGCGGACGGCCACGATCCCGCCGATCCGGCTCCGCCCGAGCCGGTCTCCGATGCGGCTTTCGCGGAAGCCGAAAGCTGGGTGCAGTCGCTGCTAGAGGGGAGTCCGTCATGACCGGCCTGCGGTTGATGCTCGTTCGACACGGTGAGACCGAGTCGAACGTCCGGCTCACCCTGGACACGGTGCCGCCCGGCCCGCCGCTGACCGAGGAGGGCACCCGCCAGGCCCAGCGGCTCGGCGAGTCGCTGGCGACCGAACCGGTGGTGGCGGTCTACGCGAGCAGGGCACTGCGGGCCCAACTGACCGCGGCCCCGGTCGCCGAGCAGCACCAGCTCGACGTCGAGGTGCTGGACGGCGTTCACGAGGTCTTCGTCGGCGACCTCGAAGGAGCATCCGACCTCGAATCGCTGGGCAGATTCGCCGAGGTCTACGGCGCCTGGCAGGGCGGCGACCTCGAACAGTGCTGCCCGAACGGCGAGACCGGACGTCAGGTCGTCGACCGATTCGTCCAGGTGATCGACAAGCTTCGGGCACGACACCGGTCGGGCACCGTCGTCCTGGTCAGCCACGGCGCGGCATTGCGGCTGATCGGTGGTTTCCTCGCCGAGAACGTCACCGGATCACTGGCCAACGCCACCCACCTGCCCAACACCGGCCGCATCGTGGTGGTGCAGGACGACACCGTCGAGTCCGGCTGGCGTTGCCTGGAGTGGACGGGACACGAGATCCCGGCCTGACCGAGCGGACCCGCGCCCCTCAGCGGCGCGGGCTCGGGCCCGGAGACCCGCCGCACTCGGTCTGGTCGGGTTCAGCCCCAGCCGAGCTCGTGCAGTTTGGCGTCGTCGATGCCGAAATGGTGGGCCACCTCGTGGACCACGGTCACCGCGATCTCGTCGACGACCTCCGCCTCATCGGCGCACATCTCCAACAGCGGCTCGCGGTAGACGGTGATCCGATCCGGCAGTGCACCGCCGTAGGTCGAATCGCGCTCGGTGAGCGCGATCCCCTCGTAGAGACCCAGCAGACTGGGCTCCTCCTGGTTGTGGTCTTCGACGAGCACGACGATGTTGTCCATCGCCTTGGCGAACTCGACCGGGATCAGATCCAGGGCATCGGAGACCAGTTCATCGAACCGGGCCCGGGACATCTCAACCGCCATCGTTGGATTCCGTCCCATCCTGCTCGGTGTCCTCGTCCGTGCCGTCCTCTTCGTCGGGGGACTCCTCGTCCTCGCCGCCCTCGCCGTCGCCTTCCTCGCCGCCCTCGCCCTCTTCATCGGGGTTGGTCGCGTCATGGTCGCCGTGCATCGGCGGGCCCATCGGATCCGGCAACGGCGCACCCGGCGTGATCTCCGGTTGCTCGACGGTCTCCTCGTCCTCGCTGACCTCGAACTCGCCCTTCACGCTGCCGGTGATGGGCGCGATCCCGCTCTCATCCGGCAACACCGCGGCCACGTAGCACTTGACCTGGAAGGTTCCCGCTTCCCAGCTCTCCAGCGGTAGGAGGTCCCAGGCGTAGATGAGCCCCTGCTCGCTGACCGGGCCACCGGCGTAGTCGGTCGATGCCTGCCTGCACAGCGGTTGTAGATAGGAGTCCTGATCGGCATCCGATGGGTGGATCTCGAATCCCTCGCTGAGGTCGTAGATCTCCACGATCTCCTGGGAATGCGGTTCGGCGCAGTCGACCGGATCGGTCACCGCGCCCGCGTTGATGCCGAGGCACACGCCGGGTTCGTGCACGTTGGCCTGGCTCAGCGTCGAGATCTCCCCGACGATCGGATAGAGACCACCCGAGGTGGCGGGCCACTGCAGGCCGCAGTACATGGTCCGGTCGCCGTCTTCCCAGCTCTCCGCGCTCGGGGTGAAGGCATTGACCTGGAATCGGCCGAAGGGGTCGAGCATCCCGTCCAGATACTCGCTGGCCTGCGGCAGGCAGTGGGTGTCCTTGAGCGCCAACCAGGTGTCGGTGTCCGGGAACGACGCATCCTCGCCATAGGGCGACTCGGCAGGCTCGTCCTCGGCGCCTGCCTCGTCTTCCGAGCCGGTCGTGTCGCCTTCGACGCCGCCCGCTCCGGCGCCGGCCCCGACACCGGATTCAGCGCCCTCGACCATCTCGCCATCGGCCGCCGCCTCGTCCTCCGGGGGCAGGGTCTCGAGGTCGATCGAACCCGCGACCTCCATCAGATGCGGTTCGCCGCAGGTCACCGGGCGGATATCGGAGGCGTCGGTCTCGGCCCACGTCAGGCATTCGCCCGGTTCGGTCTCGAAGAGCAACGGCGCCTGCTGCGGTTGTTGTTGACCCGTTCCGGGTCGGCCGCCGCCCGCATTGGCCGTGTCGCCCGATCGATCGCCGGGCAGCAGGGAGAACGCGGACGCGGTCAGGACGATCAGCGCGCCTGCGGCGGCGCCGATCATCACGAGTCGCGTGTTCATCGCGCCGGACTTCGACGGCGATGATTCAGGAGTCTCGGTTGCGTCGGACATCGCTGTCCATCATGCCTGCCGCCAGTCCGTCGTACGGTAGGTGGCAGAACAGGGCTCCAGATCACTTCTTGCCCCATTCGGGTGAAAGATGTTTCCTGTGGGCAGATGATGGCGTCTGAAGAGGTCACCGTGTCCGGACTTCGGGGGAGTGAGCGATGACGAACGACGACGAGAACACGACGGGCGGCCCACAGGATCCGGCGGCATCGGCGGGCGGGCGGCCGAAGCCGCCGACCCCGCGAATGGCGGGCAGCGGTCCCAGACGCGGGCAGATCCGGCAGCAGGACGAGACGACCAAGCCTCGGGAACCAACGCTGGCGGAGAAGCGGGCCAGACTCGCGGCGGAACGCCGCCAGAAGGAAGCCGAGGAACTCGAGTTCCAGGAGTCCGAGCGTAAGCGCAAGATCCGCAAGCGGGTCATGATCGGCGGCGGTGTGACGTTGGGCGTCGTCGCGCTGATCGCCGTCGCCTACGCCTCGCGTCCCGAACCGGTCACCGCCTACTGCGTCGATGAGAACGGCGTCGAAGCCGAGGACGAGCGAGTCTGCGATCCGGCTTACGCGCAGCAGCAGGGCGGCACGGTCAGCCCCGGCGGCATCATCTTCCTGCCCGGCTTCGGCGGCGGCGGGAACCAGTACCACTACAACTACGGCGGCACCCCTGGGGCGGGCGGAACGATCAGCGGGGGTACTACCGTTCGTCCAGACAACGCCGAGATTCGGAGCAAGTCCGGATCCACTATCCAGCGCGGCGGCTTCGGCACGGGCCGCGGCAGCGGGGGGAGCTGACACGGTGCACCGCGAGACCTCGACGCCACGGCCCGACTGGCGGGAACGCACGGCCGAACAGGGCCTGGTTTTCGGCACGCCCTCTCGGGGCGTCGGCGGCGCTCCGAGGCCGTACTGGGACGAGTCCGTTCACTACGTCTTCAGCCTCGACGAGGTGCTGTCGATGGAGGCCGACGTCGAGCTGCTGCACTCGATGTGCCTGGAGGCCGTCGACAACGCGGTGCTGACGGATCGATACCGGGATTTCGGTATCTCCGAGGAGGCCTGGCCCGCCGTCGTCGAATCATGGCGGCGGCGCGACCCGCACCTCTACGGCCGTTTCGATCTTCGCTACGACGGCAACGGGCCCGCGAAGATGCTCGAGTACAACGCCGACACCCCGACCTCCCTTCTGGAGGCCGCCGTGGTCCAGTGGCATTGGCTCACCGACACACATGAGGGCGACGACCAGTGGAACTCGATCCACGAGAAGCTGGTCGAGCGGTGGGGCGAGATCACCGAGACGCTGCCCTCCAACGAGGTGCACTTCAGCTGGTCCTCCGGCGACACCAGCGGTGAGGACCACGTCACCGCCGCCTACCTGCAGGAGACCGCTGCCGAAGCCGGCCTCAACACCATCGGACTGGCCATCGAGGACCTCGGCTGGGACACCCTGCTGGAGCGCTTCGTCGATCTCGAGGAAGCCCCGATGTCCACCATCTGCAAGCTCTACCCGTGGGAATGGGTGGTGGACGACGTCTTCGGCAAGCACGCGATGAGCTCGCTGCCGGAGACGCTGTGGGTGGAACCGCTGTGGAAGATGCTGCTGTCCAACAAGGCCTTGCTCGCCGTGCTCTGGGAGATGTACCCGGGCCACCCGAACCTGCTGCCCGCCTTCCTCGACGAGCCGGGTTTCCTCACCGAATACGTGCGTAAGCCCCGCCTCGGACGGGAGGGCGCGAACATCAAGATCGTCGCTCCCGGCATCGAGCAGGAGACCGGCGGCGTGTACGGCGAGGAGGGCTTCGTCTACCAACTCTTCGCGCCGCTTCCGGAGTTCGACGGCATGCGGCCCGCCTTAGGAGCATGGGTCGTCGGCGACCAGGCGGCCGGACTCGGCATCCGCGAGACCGTCGGGCTCGTGACCGATGACGGCGCGTCGTTCATCCCGCACCGCATCCCCGGCTGAGCCGGAACGCTGCGGTGATGCGACGATCGACTCCGTAGTGCGCGACAAATCGGGCGAACAAGCCATCGTGGGCCCCGCCCGTTCGTTGCTACTCATTGCATCCAGTGGAATCGCGATGGGCGGTTCTTTCATCACTCGATGACGAACCAACCGGTTGGTCCGAGGAGGTAAGCCCGGTGGTCACCATGTCCGTCGCCCAGACGACCCTTGCGCTGTCGGAGGGTTTTCTCGGCTTTCTCGGCGGGGGCGTCGGCGCCATCGCGCTTTACGCCATCCTCGGTCTGTTGCTGATGCTGGTGGGCTTCTACGCAATCGACCTGACGACCCCGGGCAAGCTCAACGAACTGGTGCGAGCCGGTAAGCCCAACGCCGTGGTCCTGACGGCCTCCGGCTTGTTCAGCATGGCCTTCATCGTGGTGGTCGCGATCTTCAACGCCGGTGGCGGCCTGATCGAGGGACTGCTCGCCGCGATGGTCTTCGGTCTGGTGGGAATCGTCGCCCAGGTGCTCGCGGTGCGAGTCCTGGAGTGGGCGGCCGGGATCCAGATCGGCCAGCTGATCCATGCCGACGAGCTGACTCCCGCGAGCTTCGTGGTCGGGGCCGCGCATCTCGGCCTCGGTCTCGTGGTGGCGGTCGCCGTCGCCTAGTTCGACCAGAACAAGACCCGCCCGCGCCGTCGGCTCGTCCACGGCAGGGCGGGTCTTCTTCGTTGCAGGCCTTTCTCACCCGCTCGGCGTGGTCACGACTTCGAGCGTCGCGAACGCCGGTGCTCCAGGTCGGCGCGAACCAACGCCGCCGCCAGTCGGGCGTAGTCCTCGGGCTCGACCAGGGCGGCCAGCCGGTCCGCGTCGGCGGGAAGCCCGACTCGCTTGGCCCCGGCGAGGGTCTTGTCGTCGAAGTAGGGCTGTAGGTCGGGCCATACCTGTTGGGCCTCCCGGCAGAACACGTCGGCTCCGACCGGGCCCAACCTGGGGAACTCGCGAAGCAACTCGGCGACCCGTTCCGGTTGGTGATCGGCCGCGTCGAGCAGTCGACGCAGGTCACCGCCGTACCGGTCGAGCAGCAGATCGGCGCCTCGGCCCAGGGCGGTGGCGGTGCTCTCGTCGTACCGGACGTAGTGCGCCCGGCCCAGTGCCTGGATGCGGTCCCGGCGGCTCGCCTGCCGCATGGCGCGCGGCGTGCCCATCTTGCTCTCGGTGAGTTCGTGGGCCGCATCGACCGCCGTGGCCGAACGGATCGGGGCGGAGGCCAACACCGCCAACACCAAGAGCTGGTACAGCGACGCGGGCTTGTCCCGGAGTCGAATCCCGGCCTCGTCGGCGTAGGTCTGCCCGGAGTCGGCGAGCAGCTTGTCGACGACGGCCTTGCTGTCGGTGTCCTGGGTCGCTCGTCTCCGGTCGGTGGAACTTCGAGCGGTCGTCCTGGTCGCCATTCCCGGTCTCCTCCGTGGGGTCTCCTCGGTTGCTCGAACCGTCCGTCAGATGCGGGGCGGGCCTTCGCGGAAAGCGCCCTTTCTGGGGCCTACCCAGGTGGTCCAGCAGCGACACAGCTCGGCGAAAACGCGGTCATCAGCGCAGGTCAGGGTGCCGTCCGGCGCTGAAACCCGCCGCTGCGGGATCGCATTCGACGCCGAGCCGACCCAGGGTCGGTCCCGTAGCCTGCGGGGCATGTCCGTCGACGTGTCGGAACAGGCATTGGCCGGTCTCGGCGAGCGAGTGCGTGCCCTGCGGACACGCCGAGGACTCAGTCGGTCCCAACTGGCGACCCGCAGCGGCCTGAGCGAACCGCATCTGTCCCGGTTGGAGAACGGCGAGCGGCTGCCTTCGCTGCACATGCTCGCTCGGCTCGCCGCCGGACTCGATGCGCCGCTCTCCGAACTGCTCACCGACCAGCCGCCGGGGCCTGCGGCCGTCGTGATGCGCGGCGACAGCGTGCCGACCGTGTCGGCGGGTGGGCTGTCCACCCAGGTGCTCACCCCGAGATCGGTGGTGCCGGGGATGTACGCGACTCGATACCAGCTCCAGCCCTCGCAGGAGTCCACCGATCTGCTCATCCACGAGGGCAACGACTGGATCTACGTGCTCACCGGCGATCTGCTGATCGATTTCGGCTCCGACGCGATCAGTCTGGCGCCGGGGGACAGCGTCAGCTTCAGCTCCCGCGTGCCGCACCGCCTACAGGCGCAGCACGGGCAACCGGCTGATTTCCTGGCCATCGGTCACACCCTGCCGCGCTGAGGCGCCTCACCAGCTGTTCGAATGCCGGGCGGGCAGCACCTCGATCGCCACCTGTTCGAGAACCGACTCATTGCCCGCGTACACACCGTCGGAGCGGGGCCAGTGCGCCACCACGTCGGTGAAACCGAGCTCGGCGGCCCGGCCGATCACATCGCGGAACTGCTCCACGCTGCCCATCGAATAGCTGGTCGCCGAGTCCACGCTCAGATAGCGGTCGATGCTGTCCTGCCGACGCCCGGTCGCATCCAGCGTCTCGTTCATCCGCCGGGCGAGCACCTCGACCGATCGCCACCAGTCCGTGCGGCTCTCGGTCCGATCGCCGTTGGTCAGCCAGCCCTGTCCGAAGCGGGCCGCCAGTGCCAGCGAGCTCGGTGCGTTGGCAGCGATGAGGAACGGAACCCTCGGCTGTTGAACACAGCCGGGCGTGCTGCGCGCTTCGACGGCGTGGAAGTGCTCGCCCTGCCAGGTCGTCTTCTCCTTGGTGAGTAACGCGTCGAGTAACTCGACGAACTCCTCGAATCGGTGGGCCCGGTCTTGCGGCGCCTGCTGACCCGAACCGAGGACCGAGAGATCGAAGCCGGTGCCGCCCGCGCCGATGCCGAGTTGGAGCCTGCCGTCGGAGACGTCGTCGAGCGCGGTGACCTCCCTGGCGAACGGCACGGGATGGCGGAAGTTCGGAGAGGCCACCAGGGTGCCGAGTCGAATCCGGGAGGTGACCATTGCCGCCGCGGTGAGGGTGGGGATGGCACCGAACCACGGCTCGTCGACCAGGGACCGCCACCCGAGGTGGTCGTAGGTCCATGCGTGATCGAAGCCGTAGGTCTCGACCGCCCGCCATTTCGGTTCGGCGATCCACCAGCGGTACTCGGGAAGGATCACGATGCCGATTCGCACGCGGGCTCACGTTACGGGTCACGACTCTGGTTGCAAACCGCCGATGCTTGATCACCTGATGAGAGCAAAGGAGGGAGCTGGGCGTGCGGTTTGGCTGTCCCGCTCGTGACCAGCAGTGGGGGTTCGATCCAAACTAGGCCGATCGGGTGTTGTCGATGAGACCGACTAACGAAAGTGACCGCCGCCACGATGAAACGAACGGATACCAAGCCGATGTCCATTGGGGAGGTACAGCGCAATGGCGCTTCGACTGACCGCCATGTTCGCAGCCTTCGTGTTCGCCGTGGTAGCGGCATTCGCGTTCGTAGTGCTCAACCTGGTCGACTCCGCGCCGACCATCAGCATCGAACTCGTGAGCAACGAAGAGTGACATCGAGCGAGCCAGGACGGGGCGATTGCCGCTCTGCGGCGCACCTCGCCTGCTCGCCGTCGCATCGACCCCCGCAGAGCTGGTTCACGACTGTCGGGGCGCCCCGCCGGGACACGCTGGACCGGGGCACAGGCACCGCCGCCCGCGACGACCGGGTGCAACGGCGCGACCGGTCTGCGGCGTTGCGTTCCTGATCAGACCCATCCGAGGCACGATGGCCCAGTGAGTATCCCGAGACTCGTAGCCTCCGATATCGATGGCACCCTGCTCGATCCGCTGGAGCAGATCCGCCCGAGAACCGCAGCCGTGGTCCACCGACTGCAGGCCGCCGACGTGCCCTTCATCCTCGCGACCGGGCGAGCCCCGCGCTTCGTGATCCCGGTCAGCAGGATGCTGGATGCTCCCGGGTTGGCCGTCTGCATCAACGGTGCGGTGGTTTTCGACACCCGCAGCGAACAGGTCCGCAGCATGCACACCCTGGATGCGGTGTTGCTCAACGACGTCGGCGAGGCATTGTTGCGGTTGCTGCCGGGTTGCACCCTGGCGGTCGAACGGATCAAGACCACCGGCACAGGACTGAACGACGAGTTCCTCGGCGGCCCGGGTTACGTCCATCCCTGGTCCACGGAGAGCCTCATCCAGTCGGCGACCATCGCCGAGATACTCGGCCGTCCCGCGGTCCGATTGATGGCCCGACACGACTCCCTGAGCAGCGACGAGATGGCCGCGGCGGTGACGACCATGCTCGGGGACGTGGTCGAGGTCGCCTATTCCACCGATCTCGGTCTGATCGACGTGATGCCGTCGGGGATCAGCAAGGCGAGTGGGTTGGCGGAGATCACCGAGGACCTGGGTATCTCGGCGGCGGAGGTCATCGCCTTCGGCGATATGCCCAACGACCTGCCGATGCTGCGCTGGGTCGGGCATGGCGTCGCGATGGGCAATGCGCATCCGGAGGTGCGCGACATCGCCGACGAGGTGACGGTCAGCAATGCGGAGGACGGGGTCGCTCACGTGCTCGAACGCTGGTTCTGAAAGCGCTCTGCGGTGCTGTCGCCCACTGCCCCGAAGCGGGCGGATCGTTGGGGACGGCACCCGGTTTGATCTACGCGATCGGGCTCGTTCTTAACCTGCGGCACAGGGTCACTTCGTTACCATGATGTTGTCTTTCGTCGGCAGGAAAAGGAAGTCCATGCGCGCTCTAGTAACCGGTGGAGCCGGGTTCATCGGCTCCACCCTGGTCGATCGGCTGCTCGCCGACGGTTGCGAGGTCGCCGTCGTCGACGACCTGAGTCGCGGGAAAGCGGCGAATCTGTCCGGTGCCCTGGAGACGGGCCGTGCCACGCTGCACGAGCTGGACATCGTCGACGAGGGCCTCATCGATCTCGTCGCGCGAATCCGCCCCGAGGTGATCTTTCATCTCGCGGCGCAGATCGACGTCCGGGTCAGCGTCGCTCAACCACTGCTCGATGCGAGGAAGAACGTCCTCGGCACCATCAACCTGGCCGAAGCCGCCCGCCTCGCAGAGGTACGCAAGATCGTCTTCTCCTCCTCGGGCGGGTCGATCTACGGCAATCCGGCGACGCTGCCGATCGCCGAGACGGTGCCGGTGGACCCCCAGTCGCCGTACGCAGCCTCCAAGGTCTCCGGCGAGGTGTACCTGAACACCTATCGCGGGCTGTACGGCCTGGACTGCACGCACCTGGCGCTGGCCAACGTCTACGGGCCGAGGCAGGACCCGCACGGCGAGGCGGGCGTGGTGGCGATCTTCGCCGAGGCCCTGCTCTCGGGCAGGCCGACCAAGGTCTTCGGCGACGGCGGAAACACGCGTGACTATGTCTTCGTCGGCGATGTGGTCGCCGCCTTCGCCTCGGCGGCGGGCGAAGCGGGTTCCGGGAAGCGCTACAACATCGGGACCGGGGTGCAGACCTCCGACCGGGAACTGCACACGGTGGCTGCGGCCGCCGCCGGAGCGGCGGACGCACCGGAGTTCCATCCCGAGCGGCTCGGCGACCTGCGGGCCTCGGCGCTGGATGCCACGGCTGCGGCCCGCGAACTGGGCTGGAAGCCGGAGGTCGACATCGTCGAGGGCGTGCGCCGTACCGTCGACTACTTCCGGGGCTGAGCAGACTCGATCATCCGCGTGATGCTCGGCGGATATCGGGGCGGCGACTAGGTCGCTCCCGGTACCGCCGAGCCATCGGCGTCGTGGTCGATCAGGATGCCGTCGGGACGTTCGTGCCCTCGTCCTTGTCCTGGTTCTCGTCCTGTCCGGCGCCCGGCTCCTGGACCTTGTCGTCCAGCGCGGGCGGTTCGGCGGACTGCACCGCGATCGCCCTGGCGAGCCGGGCGTGGCGGAGTTCGAGCTCCTTGAACCGCAGGTACGTGTTGACCATGGCGAAGGCGAAGGCCACGACCAGGCCGTAGAGCAGCAGGTCGGTTCCGCGACCGACACCCACCGCGTCGGCGATGCTGGTCAACGCATCCGGCTGGAGCACCGCGAGCACGCCGAAGAGGATGAACAGCACGAAGCCGATCTTCACGCCTGCGGCGGTGCGGGTGGTGCCGTGATTGCGCAGGAAGAACACCATCAGCACGAGTACCGCGCTGATCAACAGAATCTGAATGAGCATCAGGTCACCGCCTCGAGCCGCGTAGTGCGCTGTCGAACAGGATGTTGACCCCGTTGATCAAGGACTGGCCCTTGGCCATCGAGTATTCGGTGTAGATGATGGTCACCTTCTCCTCGGCGACCCGCCAGCTCTTGCGGTCGATGATCGCGATGATCTCCGAGGCATGGCCCATGCCGTTGATGGTGATGTCGAGTCCGTCGGCCACCGTTTTGTTGAATGCGCGCAGGCCGTTGTGGGCGTCGGTGAGCTTCAATCGCCGAGTACGCGGGCTGAGCGCGACGACGGTCTTGAGTACCAACCGCTTGATCCACGGGATGTGGCTGGTGTCGCCGTGGAATCGGGTGCCGACCAGGATGTCGACCGGTTCCTTGCGCAGTCGATCGATCATGCGCACCACGTCCTCGACCCGGTGCTGACCATCTGCGTCGAAGGTGACGAAGTATTTGGCGCCCGGCTGGGTGCGGGCGTATTCGATGCCCGTCTGCAACGACGCACCCTGACCCAGATTCACGGGATGACGCACCAGATGCGCCCCGGACTGGCGGATTTCGGAAACCGATGCATCTCGGCTGCCATCGTCGACGCAAACGATATTCGGGAAGGTCAGTCGCGCATTCTGCACGACCTCGCGGATCACTTGGGCTTCGTTGTAGACAGGGACGATCAGCCAGACATCGTCGTAGTCGGACATGCCAGAGCTCCCGGGTTGTGGAGAAGATGTCGCGCCTGGAATCTCGGGCTGCCAATCAGGCGGAGGCCTCTGGAGCGCGAAGCGATCCGAGTTTACTCCAAGCGACCGTTGCCGTTTGACGCCCCGCCGCCGATTTACTGCGCCGCAGGCACGCTCGGCGTGTCGGCTCGGCGGGTCGTGAGCCTGCGGGCCAACGCTATGCCGGTGATCAGCACCACGACCAGCGGGCCTGCCAGCTGTGCGATGACGGCTGCGGAGATGGGGTCGCCCGGTAGCGCCAGCATTCCGATGAGAAGCAGCGTGCCGAGCACCCATGCGATGGAGACGGTCTGATGCATACCCATCGCCACCAACGCGGGTTGCAGGATCTGCGCCAGCATCAACAGCACGGTGGACAGGCCGAGTAGGGCCATCACCCCGGCGGCGGGCCGAGCCTCGGCGCCGAAGAAGGTGACGACCATCCACGGGCCGAGCAGCGCCGAGCCCGCCGCACCGGGCAGACCGACGGCCGCCACGGCGATGAGGATGATGCCGACCCGTTTGCGGACGACGGAGTACTCGCCGTGCACCGCGGCCTTGGTGAGCACCGGCAGCAACATCGCCTGGATCGGGCTGAACAGCAGCAGCGGGATCCTGGTCAGTACGAAGGCGAAGCCGAAGGCGGTGGCCGCCGCGCGGTCCTCGACGAGTCTGCCGTTGACCACCAGCGGGGCGAGGTTGGCCACCAGCTGCGCGAGCAGCGTCGCCACCCCGAGGAAGACCAGGCCCTTGGCGATCCGGCCGAGGGTGTGACCGGCGATGACCTCGGCCGCGGTGCCGGTGGTCTCGGTATCCGGTTCGGCGGCTGCGGAGGGCTCGGCCGTCGCCGTCTCGCCCGAGTCCTCGGTCCGGGCCACGGCCGGGTCCGTCTGCGAGTCGGCCGGGCCGTGCTCCTTGCGGGGAAGCGCGGCGAACTCGCGGCGCAGCCACGGCAACGCCACCAGCGCCGCGAAGCCGCCACCCGCGACGAAGGCCAAACCGAACATGCTGGTGCCGCCGATGCCGACCAGCACGATCGCGATACAGGCGAGCAGCCGGGACAGGCCCTCCGCGCCGAGGGTGGCGGCATAGCCGGTGAACTGCTGGCTCGCGCCGAGCAGCCCTCGGGTGAGGTACATGGCGGCCGACATGACCACCGAGAGCAGGGTCAGCGACAACAGCATGAAGTCGCCGCCGAACAACCGGTCGACCAGCAGCGGGGACGCGGCGAGCAGGACGAGGATGGTCAGGCCTGCCAGCGAGGCTCCGAGCAGGACCGCCCGTCGGATGCCGGGCCGAGGATCCACCGTCGCGGCGATGCCGCTGCTGACGACGCGGTTGGTCTCCTGTTCCAGCGAGACGAACAAGCCGGGACCGATGATGCTGACCATCATGTAGAGCGACTGGAGCGCGACGGTCTCGGCGGGCGGCATGGTGTTGCCGACGATCGCGAGGAAACCGAACCCGGCGAGGCCGACGATCACCAGCCCGATCCCCATCAGGATGGCGGAGCGAGAGGATCGGGCAGCTGATCGAGTCACAGCGACAGACTAGAGGCGAGCCCGCCCAGGGCGGACCGGGCCGCTGATCGATCGCTCAAATCCGCTTGCTGGGTCCGAATGCGTGCCGGGTGAGGTTTCGGGTGCCCTCGCTGTGCTTGTTCTTCAACGCCTTCGGCAACAGCGTGAGTGCGTGCAACCGCGAGGAGACGTGGCTCCTGGCGACCTTTGCTGCCCGGCTCCAGCCCTGCTCGTCCAGCCTGCGGGCGACGTCGAGGAAGTAGTTGCGCTCCTCGATGAAGCGGGTGCCGGCCATCGCTCGCCAGGAGGAGTCGCTGGCGCGGTGACGTCGGTACTGGAAGCAGACCGTGTCGTCCACGACGAGCTGGTCGCCACGCTGCACCAGATCCATGACCAGCGCGAGGTCCTGAACGACGTTGAGGCCTTCGCGGAAGCCGACCTTGGTGATGGCATCGGCCCGCCAGGTCAGCGACGGGAAGTACAGCCAGTTGCCGCGAAGCAGGCTGATCGCCAGGTCCTCGCCGCAGAAGATCTGCCTGCCCCGACCCTTGGGGGCGTACAGCCTGCGCTTCGCCTGGTCGACGAGCGTCTTGGCCGGTTCGCCGTTCTCGTCGATCAGTTCGACGCCGGGCTGGATGATGGTGGCGTTGGGGTGCGATCGATGCGCCGACTGGACGGTGCGCACGTAGTTCGGCAGCATCACGTCGTCTGCGCCCATCACGACCACGAGCTCGTGCTCGACGAGGTCCAGGCACTTCTGGAAGTTGCGGTTGGCTCCGAGGTTCTCCTCGTTGCGCAGGTACTTGATGCGACCGTCCCCCAGGGACTCGAACCAACCGGGGATCGAGTCGTCCGGGTAACCGTCGTCGACGACGGTCAATCGCCAATCGGGGTCGTCCTGAGCCAGCACGCTACGCACGGTGGTCTGCATCAGGCCGACGTCGCCGTAATACGGGAGCATGATGTCGAGGGGAGAAGCCACCGGCCCACTGTAGGTGATTGTCCGACCGATCGCCGAAAAGGTTAATCTTTAACAAGATCGATTTTACCTGGTCATCACAACAATCTTGTGCGGATTTCACGCCGAGTGGCTACGGCTGATCGCCTGCCCCAGATGTTGTAGTCCGGTTCGTCCCGGTTGCGCGGGGCGGGGAATCGATTGCCGAAGGGCTCCCGATCGTGGAGATCTGCGTGGTGGCGATCACTGGGCGTAGCTGTATTGCTCGGCCTGCCGTCTGCGCGGAGTGCATGCCGACACCGCGAGGGAATGCGAATCGGTGGACCCACTCCAAACCGGAGGAGCCCACCGAGACAACGGCGTCGGTGGGCGACTACCGAAGCGCGTGACGAAGTAACCGGCGAGCCGTGTCGCGTTCGCCTGCCTGGAGCACCGAGGGCAACTGGGTGAGTGCATTGAGCCGGGAGAACAGGCGCTGATTGGCCGCGCGCACCGCGCTGTTCCAGCCGCGCTCCCGCAGTTGCGTCGAAATCGATTCGAAGTAGGCTTTCTCCTCGACGAAGCGTTCGCCGCTGCGCGCATACGAGCTGGAATGGCTCGCCCGATGCCTGCGATACTGGAATGCGACCTGCTGACTCACCACCAGCGATCCGCCGCGCAGGATCATGTCGATCACCATGGCGAGGTCGTTCACGCCGTCGGTGCCCGTGCGCTGCGGCAGGTCGGCGCTGATGTCCCGCCGGTAGCAGAGCGCGGGCGTGTACAGCCAGTTTCCGCGCAGCAGGCTCGTCACCGCCTCCTCGCCGGAGATCTCGAAGGTGCCGGATCTGCCTCGGGCGAAGCCCTTCACCAGGTCCGGCAGCGGGCGGTGGAACGCGCCGTTCTCGTCGATCACCTGAACGCCGGGTTGGAACATCGCCGCATCGGGATAACGATTGATGAGGACGCTCAGCACCTTGCCGTAATTGGGCAGCAGGACGTCGTCGGCATCCAACACGACGAAATGCTCGCGTTCGCCCAGCTGCATGCATCGGTGCTGATTGCCCGCCACGCCGAGATTCTCCGCATTGCGTAAGTAGCGGATGCGGTCATCGCCGAGCGCGGCCACCCGCCGTTGTACCTCTGCGCCACCGGGATAGCAGTCCTCGACGATGGTCAGTCGCCAGTCGGTGTCAATCAGTCCCCGAACGCTCTCGATCGCCCGAAAGAGGTAATTCGGGTCCCCGTAATACGGGATGATGACGTCCAGCGAGATCATGCGCTGACCTTCCAGTCGGGCCTGCGGGGACCACTGTCACCCGATCGTGAAGCTTAGTCAGCGCCGCCGACTTCAAGGTCGACTACTCCGGCTATTGCCGCACGTTCGGTGGGGATCCACCGCAGGCCTGGAGCGAAAGGTCTAACGCCCTCAGCCCGCTGCGCAGTCGGTGATGCGATAAAGCTGTAGTCCCGCATCCTCGGCGACCAGTTCGAAGCCCGGTGCACCGGCGGCGGCCTCGATTCCCGGATAGAGCTCACGGCGCGCGTCATCCGGCCAGAAGTCCAGCGATCCGCTGATCAGATACTCGATCCCCTGATCCTGAACCGCCTGGCAGGCCACCGGGTCGGTAGCCACCTCGTGGAGGTTCTCGGCCAGGTACTCCTGGTCCTCGTTCCACTCGAACACCAGGTGCGGATAGAGCACCCGACGCTCCTCCAGTGCCCAGAGCAGCGCGCTGCCGTCCCACGGCTGGTTGGCCACCGTCGCCCCCTCGGGGACGATCTCGGCGACCTCCGCGTAGAACCGACGTTCGTCGGGGTCGACCAGGTTCTCGCGCCGATTGTTCGGCGTCTCCGGGTAGAGCCTGCCGATCAGCTCCGGATGGTCCCTGGCGTACATCCCGCCGCTCTGCACGACCAACAGCGCACCCAAGAGCAGCGTGAGGGTGGCGACGGAACCGGTCAGCTTGGTGATCGGGCCGGTCCAGCGCCGCTCGGCGACGAACCGGTGCAGCGCCCGCGCGACGGCGGTCAGACCGATCACCGCCAGCGGGATGGCCGTGACCGGGATCATCGCGGCGAGCCGATGCGAGTCGTTGTACCAGATGCCGGTGAGCAGCATCGACAGGCCGCTGTCCAGCGAGGCCGCGAACATGTAGAGCACCCCGGCGGTGAGGTGTGAGAACACCAGCCATCGATGGGTCCGCCCGCGCCAGGCCGAGACCAGACCGATCAACACCGCCAACGACAGCAGCCAGGTCGCATCCCGGCGGTTGAGTCCCCCGAAGGCGACCTCGCCGAGGGCCTGAGACGGCGTCTCGAAGGCGGGCCAGTCGTGCGAGGTGAGCTCGGCGAACGCCGACGAGGTCGCGAAGACCAGGCCGCCGACGATGGTCAGCACCACCGGCACGACGACCAACACCGTCGCCGGGATGTACCGCTTGACCGAGACCAGGCGGCTCGCCTGCCGGAACACCGCGAAGGCCACCGGAGCGATGCTGAACGCCGCAAGGCTGAACACCGAGTTCGGATGGGCGAGCCCGCCACCCGCCAAGGTCGCCAGCAGCAACAGGACGGCTTGGCCATTGCCGAGCGTGACCCGCTTGGTCATCCGAGTCAGGGCGATCACTGCGGCCAGGCCTGCGGGCAGCACCGCCATGCCGACGAGGTTCGGCCAGATCACCCCGAAGCCGAGCAGCATCCACGGGAAGGACTCGAAGCCGAGGCTGATGAGGCCGGTAAGCACCATCGCGGGCACCGATGGGCCCACGATCTGGCGGACCAGCAGCATGCAGGACAACGGCCAGGCGATCAGTGCGACGACCACGGCGGTCAGGTTGGCGACCGTGTGCACGCCGACGCCCGCGATGGACTCGGTCAAGGACGCCAGCGCATGGAAGGCCGCCGGATAGAACCCGCCATCGCCCAGCGGGTCGGTCGTTCCACCGACCGCGAGCGAGGATGCGTTGCCCTCTTCGAGGATGAAGGTGATGGCGTTGAGGTGGAAGACGGCATCGAAGCTCTGGACGAGCCGGTCGGGCTCACCCATCCCGGCCATGACCGTCACGACACCGATGGGGACGGCCAGCAGGATGCCGATCAACGCCGCGATCCGCACGGACCACGGGTCCTGCTCGGTCGGCTTCGGCTTGGCCCGTCTTGCGATGAGCAGCCGGACTGCCAGCACCAGGACCGCGGCGATGACCGTGCCGCCTGCGACGATCGCAGGCCCCCAGGTGAGACCCACGGCGCCTGCGGCAACGGCCAGCGTTCCGATCAGGGCGATGCTGGCGACGGGAGCGGCACCCCATGCCGGGATACCTCGGAATCCGGCCGCGTATCCGAGCAACAGCCCCGGAAGCAACAGCCAGCCGACTGCGATCAGCGCTGTCGGGACGGCTTCCAACCAACTCATTCGTCAAGTCCCCATTGCCTTGGCGGCCCAGCCGTCGTTCCCCCGGGGCCTGGGCGCGTGTGTTCCGCGTGATCGTCGACAAGGCGGCGCACGTGTCGTGGGCGTGCCTGCGTTCGAAGTCTAGGCCGGCAGTCAGTGGAGGCGATCGGTGCGCTCACCTGATCGGTAGAGATCCTTCGAGCGAACTGCGAAGTGAAAGTCGCCCTTCGTGGTTATCAACGGCATCATGCTGGTGAAACGTTCGTTCACCAATCTGGGCGACCAGATTGCAGTATTGCGCGCGGGCGCGCGAGGCGTGCTTTCTCCGGCGATCCTCGGATGTCCGACTGTCGGGCTGTGCGTGGGCAACGGACGCGTCGACTGCGTGCAAGACGACCCCGGCGTTTCGCGCGTTGTGGTCGGGTCCCCATTCGCGGTTTTCCGTCCGCGTGCTCGGATTCGCGCACCGACCACCTGCCGCTGCCGGTCGGTGGCGCCACGCTTCCGGTAGCCACATCGATCACCGTGGGTGATCTAGGATTTGGGCGTCTTTCGCGGTGAAAAGGCCTGATGGCGAGGGTCTCGACGTCTTGCGGATGTGGGCGGGCGAGGCTCGGGCGGGCTTTCTTGCACTCCGGTGATGCGCAAGAGCCCGAAGCGGCCGCGCCGATGGCCTGTCGATGCCTGCGGGGATGCGCCCAATGCGGATGCTCCCGGGCGCACCGTGGATCCGTCCGGCATTGGATAGTGCGACGCCAACTCCGATGAAACCGATCGGTTAAGGGCTATTCCGGGCAGGCCCGAGGCGGCATCCGCTGTCTGCTCAATCACACTCGACCGGACACCGGCGAGGTATCCAGCGGGGCGTGCCTGGACCATTAGCCGTGGTTGCCCGGTCGATGGCATCGGGAGTCGCCTGCCGATGCCGCCGCGTTCGTCCACGTATCGTCCGAGTCGAACTGGGCGGACCGTTCTCGGTTTGCGTTGTCCATCCCGACTCGCGCCCGCGCAGGCGGCGCTCTGTCGATGCCGAGTTCCGATCTAGGACCTAGGCCACGAGGTCACCCGTTGGGGTGCTGGCCTGCGACGCAGGCATTGGGTAAGGACGAGCCGAGCAGAGGTGGACCAATTCCCGACTTCGGTGCAATGCCTGCCGCTACCGATGCGCCCTGCGGCTCGTGTGCCGTTGTTCATCGGCGGTCGTTCGAAGGGTGTCCGTGCGATGGCGCTCGAGCTCCTCGACCGTGGGTCGTTCGTCCTCCGCCGAGGCATGCCTTTTGCTGGAACCGCGATCCGGGGGGACGCAGCCGATGGTTCGATACGAACATCGCGCCATCTTCGAGATCGTCTGGACGAACCGCCCACCGTTACCCGCGTGCGTTACCCGCTCAATCACCCGGGGCATTCGTGGCGGCCGCCGGTCACGATCGTGGATGGGTGTCGATTCTATTGATTATTCTGATATCCCGATAAGACCTTGGAGTTTCAGTGGGACAGTTTCGTCTCGACTGTTCTCCGGTGGAGTCGAGGAGCTTAGCTCCGCCTTATGCTCGCTTATCGACAAGCCGTATAGTCGCTTCTTGTTTCCGCATCGATTCGGACTGATCCGCTGTCACAGAAGGTGATCGTGCGGTCACCTCGGCTCGTTGTGAGGGTGCCGTGAAATTGACTGCACCGGGCCGAATCACTTCTGCTGCCCGCGAGTTGAAGTCGTCGAAGCACCGCCTTCGTAGATCGCATCGAGATCGGACGATTCGGAAACATCCGGAGGTCGTCCGCAGTGGTGGCCGATACCCGTCCTAGCAGCGCGACTCGGGTAGCGACTCCACCGTCACGGCGGTGGGAATCGGCCGATCAGACCCGCTGTGACCACGAGATCCATCGATAATCCGACCGGCAGGATTGTTGTGCCACGCTGCACCTACGGCCCGAGGGAACCCGGCGTCGTGGCTCGCTTCGATGTGTCCTCTCACGGCGTGCCGCCGGCGTTGCCGAGCACCTTCGGCGGGGTGCGCGGCCGTGAAGTGACGGTGGGTTCGTGCCTCCACGAAGCTATTAGTACTCTCGACAACTGTGAGCTTTGATGGCTATGACTTGATCGTTGTGGGTTCGGGTTTCTTCGGCCTTACGGTTGCTGAGCGGGCGGCTACCCAGCTGAACAAGCGGGTACTGGTGCTCGATCGCCGTGAGCACATCGGAGGCAACGCGTATTCAGAGGCCGAGCCCGAGACCGGGATCGAGGTGCACCGCTACGGCGCACACCTGTTCCATACGTCCAACAAGCGGGTGTGGGATTACGTCAACCAGTTCACCGACTTCACCGATTACCAACACCGGGTGTTCACGATCTTCAAGGATCGTGTTTTCCCGATGCCGGTGAACCTCGCGACGATCTGCGAGTACTTCGGTGAGTACCTGACCCCGGACCAGGCCAAGGCCTTGGTCGCCGAGCAGTCCGGCGAGTTCGACACCAAAGAGGCGTCGAACCTCGAGGAGAAGGCGATCTCGCTGATCGGGCGCCCGCTCTACGAGGCGTTCGTCAAGGGCTACACCGCCAAGCAGTGGCAGACCGACCCCAAGAATCTCCCGGCCGCGATCATCTCGCGCCTGCCTGTTCGCTACAACTTCAACAACAGGTACTTCAACGACACCTACGAGGGTCTGCCGGTCGACGGGTACACCGCCTGGCTGGAGAAGATGGCCGAGCACGAGAACATCGAGGTCCGGCTGGGCGTCGACTTCTTCGACGTGCGCGGCGAGCTGCCCGAGGTGCCGGTCGTCTTCACCGGCGCGTTGGACCGCTACTTCGACTACGCCGAGGGCGCGCTGTCCTGGCGGACGCTCGACTTCGAGCAGGAAGTCCTGCCGATCGGTGACTTCCAGGGCACCCCGGTGATGAACTACGCCGACGAGGACGTCACCTACACGCGGATTCACGAGTTCCGGCACTTCCACCCGGAGCGGGAATACCCGACGGACAAGACGGTCGTGGTTCGGGAGTTCTCCCGGTTCGCCGAGGAGAAGGACGAGCCCTACTACCCGATCAACACCGCGGAAGACCGTGCGAAGCTCGAGAAGTACCGCGAGCTGGCCAAGCAGGAGGCGAAGGAGCGCAAGGTCCTCTTCGGTGGCAGGCTCGGGACGTACAAGTACCTCGACATGCACATGGCCATCGGGTCGGCGCTGAGCATGTTCGACAACCGCATCGCCCCCTACTTCACCGAGGGCCGCTCGCTCGACGGCTCGCTGGAGGACTGAGACGTGACCGAGCAAACCGGGCCGCCGAAGGCGACCCGCCCGCAGGACACCGTTCCCGCAGCAGGCGAGGCAACGGACGCCGCCTCCGACGCGGTGGTCGCGGACACCAAGGTCAGTGACCAGACCTCGGTGCGAGTCGGCAACCGTTCCGGGCTGGCGGGTCTGCAGGTGCTCCAGCGGCTCATCCTGCCGAGGGACGAGGACCCGCTCGACGTCCGTCCGCTGTACCTGGACGAGCCGGAGAACCTGCACACCCACGTTTCCGGTAGGCATGCGGTGACGGTTCCGCCGTCGGCGAAGGTGTCCTTCGCGTCCTACTTCAACGCCTTCCCGGCCAGCTACTGGAAGCGCTGGACCCGCGTCGACGAGGTCGTTCTGCGCCTCTCGGTCAAGGGCACCGGCCGCGTCGACCTCTACCGGTCGAAGCCCAGCGGCGACATCGTGCACCTGGAGGGCCACCCGGTCCGCAGCTCCAAGGCATGGACCACGATCGAGATCCGGGTCAGCCTCGCGCCGTTCGAGGACGGCGGCTGGATCTGGTTCGACATCTTCACCGACGAGTCCTCGCTGCAGATCAAGGAAGCGGCCTGGACCACCGATGAGGACCTGCCCCGGCAGAAGATGGCCATCGGCATCACCACGATGCGCCCGGTCGACGCCGTCATCGCGCTGCGGGCGCTCGGCGAGGACCGGGACGTCCTCGACGTCGTCGAGAAGGTCTTCGTCGCCGACCAGGGCAAGGTGAAGGTTCGGGAGACCGAGGGCTTCGCCGAGGCGGCCAAGCTGCTGGGCAGCAGGCTCGAGGTCATCGAGCAGGAGAACCTCGGCGGCTCGGGTGGCTTCACCAGGGGCCTGTACGAGGCGATCGAGCACACCAACGTCGATCAGGTCATGCTGATGGACGACGACATCCGGTTGGAGCCCGATTCGGTGCTCCGCTCCAACGCCTTCACCAGGGCGCTGGCGCAGCCGGTCATCGTCGGAAGCCACATGCTGAACCTGCAGGCCAGGGCTCGACTGCACAGCATGGGCGAGGTCGTCGACCTCAACAGCTGCTTCTGGCGTCCCGCCCCGGGTGCCGTCGTCGACCACGACTTCGGCGAGGAATCCCTTCGGGAGACCCCGGAGCTGCACAGCCGGATCAACTCCACCTACAACGGTTGGTGGATGTGCAACTTCCCGCGTGAGGTCGTCGAGCGCACCGGTTACCCGCTCCCGCTGTTCATCAAGTGGGACGACGCCGAGTACTCGCTGCGGGCCGCCGAGCGCGGTTTCCCGACCGTCAGCCTGCCCGGCTCCGCGGTGTGGCACATGCCGTGGACGGACAAGAACGACGCGACGGACTGGACCGCGTACTACCACACCCGCAACCGGCTGATCCTCGCTGCGTTGCACAGCCCGTACGACGTGCGGCGCACGCTGCTCAAGCAGGGCCTCAAGCTGTCGCTGCGGCACCTGCTGTCGATGGAGTACTCCACGGTGGCCGTGCAGCAGAAGGCCATCGAGGACTTCCTGGCGGGCCCGGCGAACCTGGTCGAGTCGCTCCGGACCTCGCTGCCCGAGGTTCGGGAGCTGCGTAGCAACTACAGCGACGCACAGGTCCTGCCGTCCTCTCGGGAGTTCCCGCCGCCGACCTTCGACATGGTGCGGGCCGAGGCGATGCTCAAGCCGCCGGTGAACCCGGTGGTCATCGCGGCGCGCGCGTCCAAGGCACTGCTGCACAACCTGCGTCCGCCGGAGACGGTGGCGAAGGAACGGCCGCAGATGAACGTGCCGTCGAGCAACGCCCTGTGGTTCCTGCTCGGTTCGCTGGACAGTGCAACGGTGTCCAACGCCGACGGTTCCGGGGTGGCCTTCCGCCGCCGCGACCCGGAGGAGTTCCGCAAGCTCGGAGCCCAGGTGGTCAACAACTACCGCAGGTTGATGCGGGAGTGGCCTCGGCTCAAGCGGGCCTACCGGGACGCGATGCCGGAGCTGACCAGCGCCGACTCCTGGAAGCGGGTCTTCGGCGAATAGCAACCGGGCCGTCGACCCGATGACCTCGGGTTCGACGGTCGAATAGCCAGCAAAGCCACCGGATACGGGGCGGTCTTGGCCGGAATGCGATTCCGGACTCGACCGCCCCGTTCTGTTGTGCCGGTGTGGGGATCGCAGGCGAGTGCGTTTGCCCGCCCTGCAACGCAGGACATCCTGCCCAGGACGGAGACGACAATGGGGGCCGCCCGGCACTGCCGAGACGGCCCCCACTGTCGGGAGTCAGCTAGGGGATCACTTCCGGAAGAAGTGCTCCCGGCGGCCCTGCAGCACCAGGCGGACCCACTGGCGGAAGGCCTTGGGGTCCCGGCGGACCGCCAAGAAGTACAGGCCGAACCGGAAGACCTCCAGCACACCGAGCTTGCGCATGCCCGGCTGCGACAGCAGGTAACCCCGGTTGCGGTAGGTGTAGTAACGCTTGACCGGATCCTCGGGGTCCTGGGCGTGGAATCGGCCGCCCAGCATCGGCTTGAACTCGGCCGAGCCGTCGGGGTGGACGAAGGTCGCACGCAGCGAGGTGCCGAACGGCAGGCCGGAACGCACCACCCGGCGGTGGATCTCCACCTCGTCGCCACGGAAGAACAGCCGGTAATCCGGGACGCCGACGACGTCCAGGGCGCTGGAGCGGAACAGCGCGCCATTGAAGAACGACGCGATACCGGGCAGGAAGGTCGTGCCCAGTTCCTTGCGGCGCCGCTTCCAGGTCAGGCCACGCCGCAGCGGGAAGGCCAACAGATCCGGGTCGTTGATGTTGACCACGACCGGCGACACCACGGCGAGCTTGCGTTGCTCTGCCTCGGACATCAGGGTTTCCAGCGCGGTCTCGTCGCCGGGCCTGCCGTCGTCATCGCCCAGCCAGACCCATTCGGCCCCCAGCGCCAAGGCGTGCAACATGCCGAGGGCGAAACCACCGGCGCCACCGAGGTTGCGGTGTGAGACCAGATAGGTGGTCGGCAACGGGCACGATTCGACGATCGAGCGCGCGGGCTGGTCCGGACCGTTGTCCACCACGATGACGTGGTCGGGACGATGGGTCTGCGCGGCGATCACCTTGAGCGAATCGGCGAGCAGTTCCGCACGATGCCGGGTGACGATCACCGCCACCACGGAGCCGGGGGGCAGCGTCGAGCGCTCCCCGGCCTGCTCGGCGTCGTCGTTGGTCGGCGTCGAAGCCGCTGCGGCGCTCATGCCTGCTCACCCTGGTTGTGGACCGACACGGGCGAGCTGATGCGGGCCATCGTCTCCGGAGTCAGGCTCTCGAAGGGGTCCTTGCCCTTGTAATTCGTGAGGACTTCGCGCAGCGAGCCGTGTTCGCGGATTCGGCCCTTGTCCATCCAGATCGCCGTATTGCACAGCTCGACGAGGAACTCATCGGAGTGCGAGGCGAAGACCAGCATTCCGGACCGCTTCACGAGATCGTTGAGCCGGTCACGGGCCTTCTCCAGGAAGGCCGCGTCGACCGCGCCGATGCCCTCGTCCAGCAGCAGGATCTCGGGGTCGATCGAGGTGACGACACCGAGCGCGAGCCGCACCCGCATACCCGTGGAATAGGTACGCAACGGCATCGCCAGGTAGTCGCCCAATTCGGAGAATTCGGCGATCTCGTCGGTGCGCTTCTCCATCTGCTTCCGGGACATGCCCAGGAAGAGACCACGGATGAGGATGTTCTCGTAGCCGGAGATCTCCGGGTCCATCCCCACGGCGAGGTCGAACACCGGCGCGACCTTGCCGACGATCTTGGAACGCCCCCTGGTCGGCTCGTAGATGCCGGTCAACAACCGGAGCAGGGTCGATTTCCCCGCTCCGTTGTGACCGACCAGCGCCACGCGATCCCCGTCGCCGAGCGACAGGTTGATATCGCGTAGTGCTTCGATCTGCGGCACCTTCGATTCGGTGCCGATTCTGCCGCCCGCCTTGTTGAGCACGGCCTTCTTGAGGGAACGCGACTTCGCGTCGAAAATCGGGAAATCGACCGAAGCGTTCCAGACGTCGATGCTGACCACTTGTTACGGCCTCACTCAGACCCAGTAGGACACACGGGCACGGTAGTTACGCAGGATGACCAGGGCTGCCGCCCAGCCGACGACGGTGATGCCGCCGACGATGGCCCAATGGTGCCACGAGGCCCATTCGCCGAGCATCGGCTGCCGGATGATCTCCAAGAAGTGCATGAACGGGTTGAGCTCGACGACCCAGAGCTGAGCCGCGACCTCTTCGCTGCGATCGGCGATGATGTCGTAGTTCCACACGATCGGCGTCATGAAGAACAGCAACTGCATCAGGCTGCCGGTGACCGGCGGGATGTCGCGGAAGCGGGTGGAGATGATGCCCACCAGGATCGCCATCCACATGGCGTTGATGGCCAACACCGCGAAGGCGGGCACGGCCATCAGGCTGTGGAATCCGAGCGGCTTCGGGAAGATGAACATCAGGATGACGTAAACGACCAGGTTGTGGGCGAAGAACAGCATCTGTCGCCACACCAGGCGGTACACGTGCACCGAGAGCGGTGCAGGCAGCTGCTTGATCAGGCCCTCGTTGGCGATGAAGACCGAGGCACCCTCATTCACATTGCCCGCGATGAAGTTCCAGACGATGAAGCCGACCGTCAGATACGGCAGGTGTACCGCTAGATCCTGATCGAACAACGTCGAATAAAGCACGCCGAGGGCGAATGCCGTCACGGCCATGCTGATGGTGATCCACAGGGGACCGATCACGGATCGGTTGTAACCCTGCTTGATGTCCTGCCAGCCGAGGTAGCCCCACAAAGGGCGCTGATGCCATCCCCGGCGCAGATCGCCGAAGGCACGGCTCCAGCTCCGATAGGAGGGCTGGGGCGGCTCTGTCGAACGCTCACGCGTGCTGGTTGCCTGCACGGGAGAGAGAGTACCGGCGACGGTGTGTGTGACTCGTCGCCGGTAGGTCACGCTCGCGTCACTCTGTCGGAGCACACCATGACTCTTCTCGAATCACATCGTGAGTTGTCGCTTACCCGAGAGTCGTCCTCACAGGTATTGCCCCATGCCGCGCAACGGACTGGACTCGCCGGGTTCGGTGGCCTTCGTTCCAGGCGGTAGCGCACCTCGACGCATCTGCTCCAGTTGCGCTCTAGCGGCCATCTGTTGGGCGAACAATGCGGTTTGGATGCCGTGGAACAGCCCTTCCAACCAGCCGACGAGCTGTGCCTGGGCAATGCGGAGCTCGGCATCGGATGGAACCGAGTCCTCCGCGAAGGGCAACGACAATCGGTCCAGTTCCGCCACCAATTCCGGTGCTAGGCCCTGTTCCAGTTCCTTGATGGAGGAAACGTGGATCTCCCGAAGCCTGCTCCGGCTCGCCTCGTCGAGCGGCGCGGTCCTGACCTCCTCCAACAGTTGTTTGATCATGGTTCCGATGCGCATCACCTTCGCGGGTTGCTCGACCAGATCGGTGATCTGTTCGCCGCCTGCCGCACCGAATTCATCCGCCTCGGCATCGCTGGGGTCCCCGGTGGCCAGCGGTACCCCGTCATCGCCGATGAGGACGACCCGGTGCCGCCGGTCGGCTCCGACCTGGTCGGGGTGGTCCTGTCCGTTGTCCCTCTCGCGACTCATATCCCCATCCTGGACCCGTTTGCACACCAGCGATGCACTAGGCCTCCTCTACCTGCGGTGATTATCGCTGTCGCCAGGCATTTCACCTTCGTCGCCGGTCACCTGCCGTCGTGCGGGCGCGGATGGGATGACGGGTTCGTGGCGGATCGGCGGAGGGGTTGATCCAGGGCATCCGACCGCGAACCCGTCCTGACCCGCGCGAAAGGTGTGAGTGACGGGGTACGTACGGTGTTCGTATGGCGTTCGACGTCGCACGGGTACGTGGGTTGTTCCCCGCGCTGGGCGATGGCTGGGTCCATCTCGATGCCCCGGCGGGCATGCAGGTGCCCGAGCAGGTGGCCACCGCGGTCGCGACCGCCTTACGCGCCCCGGTCTCGGGTCCGGGCGGGTTGTTCCCCGCATCACAACGCGCGGCGGCGATCCTGGACGCGGCCCGCAGATCGATCGCCGACCTGGTGGGGGCCAAACCGGCGGGCGTCGTCCTCGGCCCGAGCGCGGCCGTGCTGTTGCAACGTCTCGCCGAGGTCGTCTCGGACACCTGGGTGCTCGGCGACGAGGTGATCGTCTCCCGCTTGGATCACCCGGCCAACGTCGCGCCGTGGCGTCGCGCGGCCCAACGCAGCGGCGCCGCCGTTCGGTGGGCCGAGGTCGACATCGAGACCTGTGAACTGCCGGAATGGCAGTACCGCGACCTGATCGGCGAGCGGACCCAGGTGGTGGCGGTGACGGCGGCCTCGGGGGCGGTCGGCACCCGACCCGACGTCCGCCAGATCGCCGAACTCGCTGCGGCGGTCGATGCGCTGGTGGTGGTCGACGCCTCCTACGCCGCGCCATTCCTGCCCCTGGACATCACCGCGATGGGCGCCGACGTCGTCGCGGTGTCGGCGACCTCCTGGGGCGGCCCACCGGTCGGTGCCCTGGTGTTCCGCGACCCCGCGCTGTTGGACCGGTGGCCGTCGGTGTCGCTGGAACCCACCGCGAAGGGACCGGAACGTCTGGAGCTGGGGCCGCATGCCTATCCGCTGCTCGCCGGTCTGATCGGCTCGGTCGATTACCTGGCCGGTCTCGACGACGCGGCGAAGGGACCACGTCGGGAACGCGTGCTGACCTCGCTCGGTTCGGTCAAGGCGTACCAGGCGGGTCTGCTGGCCAGCTTGACCACGGGGCTACGCGCGCTGCCGAAGGTGGTGCTGATCGGCGATGCGATGCGCCGGGTCCCCGCGATGGCCTTCACGGTGAACGGCATCAAGGCCTGCGATGTCGTCGACCATCTCCGCGAACGCGGCGTCTGTGCCTTCGAGGACCCGGGAACCCATGGGGTGTTCGCGGTGCTCGGGGTCGGGGAGGTGGGCGGCGCGGTGCGCATCGGGCTCGCCCACTACAGCAAGGCCGACGAGGTGGATCGACTACTCGCAGCGGTCGCCGAGCTGGATTGAGCCGTCCGGGTCCATTCCTCGTCGGATTCGATTCCGCTGAGTGCGCTTTTCGCCCGACGTTTCCGCAGAGGTTGATCCTTCTGTCGGAATCCCTTGTCGGGTGATGGTCGCCACCGCAGGTGGTGCGCTTGAATGGCAGGGTCGGATTCGACGACGCCGACCGCTGGGAGCGGGGTGCGCGAGGACGGGATGGTGCTGGGTGGACGGCTCGTTGCAACATGCCGTCGCCGATCTCGCCGCCTGGCAACGCCTCGCCCCGTTGTTGAGCGATTACCTTCCTTTTCCGCCCGAATCATTGAGCCCCAGCGGGATCGTCGCATTCCTGGACGAGGTCCTGATCGGGGATCGCAGTGTCATCGTGCAGTGCGGGAGCGGCGCTTCCTCGGTGTTGCTGGCCCGATTGTTGAGCAGGCGCGGATTCGGCAGGCTTCTCGCCCTGGAACACGACGAGCGGGCCGCGGCGTTCGCCACCAGCCAACTCCGTCGGGAGCGGCTCTCGGAGGTGGCGCGGGTGGTGCATGCCCCGTTGGCCGCGCACCCGGCCGCGTTGAGCGGACTGCACTGGTACGAGCCGTCGGTGGTCTTCGAGATGGTGACGAACTTCGTGGAGCGCAACGGCCTGGTGGACCTCTTATTGGTGGATGGCCCGCCCAGTGCGAGTCGACAACAGCGGCCGGACCTGTCGCGGTATCCGGCGATGCCGGTCTTTCGAGGCGCCCTGTCGCCGGGGGCGACGGTGTTGGTCGCCGATGCGGACCGGGTGAGTGAGCAGGCCGTCCTCGACAGATGGGCCCGGGAGTTCGGCCTGCGTTTTCACCACGACGAGACGGCCAGACTGGCCACGGCGACCGTGCGGATCTGAAGCAGCGCCGCTGCTCACCGGACCAGCAGCAGCTTGCCGAACACCCCGCCCACCTCGAGTTGTTCGTGTGCCCTTGCCGCCTCGGCCAGCGGGATCCGGTCGTGTACCACCGGTCGGATACGCCCGTCCTCGATCATCGGCCACAGCTTCTCGATCACCTCGGCGACGATGACCGCCTTGCCGCTCGGCCCGGCGATGGGCCTGCCGCGTAGTCCGATCGCGCTGATGCTGGCGCGCTTGGGAAGCAGCGCGCCGATGTTCAGCTCCGCGGTCCGGCCGCCCTGCATGCCGATGATCATGAGACGGCCGTCCTCGGCGAGTACCTCGACGTTGCGGCTCAGGTACTTGGCACCCATGTTGTCCAAGATGACATCGGCACCACGGCCCTCGGTCGCCGTGCGGACCTCGGCGACGAAGTCCTCCAAGCGGTAATCGACCGTGATGTCGGCACCGAGCTCACGGCAGCGCGCAAGCCGATCGGCCGACCCCGCCGTCACCGCGACCGTGGCACCCAGCGCCTTGCCCAGCTGGATGGCGAACGTGCCGATGCCACTGCCGCCGCCATGCACCAGCAGCACCTCGTCGGCGGTCAGCCGGGCCGCGCCGACCACGTTGGACCACACCGTGCACGCGACCTCCGGCAGCGCTGCCGAGGTGACCAGGTCGACGCCTGCGGGCACCGGTAGGACCTGCTCGGCCGGGACGGCCACCTGCTCGGCATAGCCGCCGCCCGCGAGTAGCGCGCAGACCTCGTCGCCGATGTGCCAGTCGGTGACGTTCTCCCCGAGTGCGCTGATCACACCGGAGCACTCCAGGCCGAGGACGGGCGTGGCACCGGGTGGCGGGTCGTAGAAGCCCTGTCGCTGAATGAGATCCGCGCGGTTGACCGCGCTGGCCACCACGTCGATCACCACCTCGCCGGGGGCGGGTCGGGGCGCTGGTTGCTCGACCCATTCCAGTGCTTCCGGGCCGCCGGGTTCACGGACGATGATCGCGCGCATTCCCCAACGCTAGCCCGCGTCGACGTTGTCAGCACAGTGGTCCACGCGCGCGAAAGCCTGCGAGCCCGGCCGGGTCCGCGCTGCGCGATGGTGGGAGATTCCCAGGTTGCGGGAGGTTTCCGGGTAACCGTGCACCGCTGGTGGAAGTCTTGACGCCGTCGGCGGAACAGGCGAAGGTGACCATCGGTGGTCGATCCTGTCCCCAGTGTGTAGCAACGGAGCCCGTGCTCGCACCGGCATGACACCGCGCCGCCACCGCCGTTCGTCACCACCAGCACTCGATGGAGAGACCAGCGCTGGTCGCACACTGAGGGGGATTCGCCCATGTCGTTCACCAGAGGCGGCGTCAGACCCGCCGCCGCCCTTCTCGCCGCCTGTCTCGGACTCGGCATGGTGGTATCTCCCGCCGTGGCCGACGAATCCGACCAGGCAGGCACCCTCGCGGTGGGCTCACTCCCGCAGGACGTCGCCAACGCCGTCGATCTGACCGGCGTCAACCGACACCTGATCGCGCTGCAGCGCATCGCCGAGTCCCACGGCGGGACGCGGGCGGCCGGGGACCCCGGCTATGACGCCAGCATCGACTACGTGGTCGGCAGACTGCGCGCCGCCGGTTACGACGTGAGCACCCCGGAGTTCAGCTACGAGCTGTTCGTCGCCCAGACGGAACGGTTGGCCGTGGCGGGGGAGACCATCGAGGTCGAGGCGTTGACCTACAGCCCGAGCACCTCGGAGGGTGGGCTGGCCGCGCCGCTGGCGGTACTGCCCGCGGGTTCGGAGCTGGGCTGCACGCCGGAGGACTTCGCCGGGGTCGAGGTCGATGGCGACGTCGTGCTGATCCGCCGGGGCGAATGCGACTTCGCATTGAAGGCGCGGTTGGCATCCGAGGCGGGCGCGGCGGCGGTGCTGATCGCCAACAACGAGGCGGGCTCGGTGAACGGGACGCTGGGCGACCCGTCGGCGGCGCGAATTCCGACCGGTGGCGTGACCCAGGAGGCGGGCGACGCCCTGACCTCGCAGGATGGCGCCGAGGTCGACTTCGAGTTGATCGCGGGCATCGAGGAGCACTCCAGCCGCAACGTGATCGCGCAGACGCGGACCGGCCGGACCGACAACGTCGTGGTCGCCGGGGCGCACCTGGACTCGGTGTACGCCGGGATCAACGACAACGGCACCGGATCGGCGGGTCTGTTGGAGACCGCGTTGCAGCTCGGCGGCGCACCCGACATCGACAACGCGGTGCGCTTCGCCTGGTGGGGTGCCGAGGAGCTCGGCCTGCACGGCTCGACGCAGTACGTCAGGTCGCTGGACTTCGAGCAGCAGCTCGACATCGCCCTCTACCTGAACTTCGACATGATCGGCTCGCCGAACGCGGGTTACTTCGTGTTGGACGGCGACGGTTCGGAAGGCCTCTCGGCGCCCGGCCCCTACGGCTCGGCGCAGATCGAGCAGGCCTTCGTCGACTACTTCGCCGACGGTGGCCTGGAGACCGAGGGTTCCGACTTCAGCGGTCGTTCGGACTATGCCGAGTTCATCGCCGTCGGAATTCCCTCGGGTGGTCTGTTCACCGGCGCCGAGGGAGTGAAGACCCAGGAGCAGGCCGACAAGTGGGGCGGGGTCGCGGGTGAGCCCTACGACGCCAGCTACCACCTGCCCGCCGATGACCTGGGCAACGTCGATCGGGTCGCCCTGGAACGCAACGCCAAGGCGGTCGCCTACGTGACCACGGCCTACGGCGAGACCACCGAGGCGGTCAACGGCGTGCCGCCCCGGGAGGACCGCGCCGCGATGCGCGCAGGCCTGCGGGCCGACACCGCCGCCCTAGCCCACCAGGGCGAGGACGCCACCCGCTGAGTCAGTTGGTCCCGCGCCCCAACCGGCTCCGGCAGGCGGCGCGGGACCCACCTGGCGGCGCCTGCCGCCGACATCACGCGTTCACCCGGATGCCTTTCCCGGGTTGCGTCCCTGTGCCAGGGTCGTGCCGACCAAACCCCGAGATCGAGCGATCCCGGGGCGGCTCGAACGACTGGGGAGTGTCGGTGGGTATTCGAAGCAACCGCGCCGGTATCGGTGTTGCGGCGATACTCGGTGCTGTGGCCATCAGCATCGGAGGCGTTCCGGCGGGCGCGACGGCATCGACGGCGCCTGCCGACGGACCGGACATCAGCACCATGGGTGCCGATGGAGCGGCCCGCGCCGCACTGCCCGGTGCGACACGATTCGCGACGTTCAACGCCTCGTTGAACCGACAGACCGAGGGCGGCCTGCTCGCCGACCTGAGCACGCCGGACGACCCGCAGGCCGCGCAGATCGCCGAGGTCCTGCAACGCAACCGGCCGGATGTGGTGCTGCTCAACGAGTTCGACCACGTCGAGGGCGGTGCCGCTGTCACGGCCTTCCAGCAGAACTACCTGTCGGTGAGCCAGCAGGGCGCCCGGCCGATCGAGTACCCGTACTCCTTCATCGCACCGGTCAACACCGGCGTGCCCAGCGGCCTGGATCTCAACCGAGACGGCGAGGTGGGCGGGCCGGACGACGCGCTGGGCTTCGGCGAGTTCCCCGGCCAGTACGGCATGGTGGTCCTCTCCCGGCATCCCATCGACCTCGACGGCGTGCGTACCTTCCAGAACTTCCGCTGGCAGGACATGCCCGGCGCGTTGCTGCCCGACGACGTCGACACGCCCGAGCCCGCCGACTGGTACTCGCCGGAGGCGCTCGATCTGCTGCCGCTGTCCTCGAAATCCCACTGGGACCTGCCGATTCGGATCGGGTCCGAGCCGGTGCACTTCCTGGTGTCGCATCCGACTCCGCCCGCCTTCGACGGCCCCGAGGGGCGCAACCGGCTGCGCAACCATGACGAGATCCGCTTCTGGGCCGACTACGTCACGCCCGGTCGAGGGGATTACGCCTACGACGATCAGGGCGGCCGGGGCGGTCTCGCCGACGGCGCGGCCTTCGTGATCGCGGGCGATCAGAACGCCGACCCGATGGACGGCGACGGCGAGCCGGGCGCCATCGCCCGGTTGCTGAACACGCCAACCCTGATCGATCCCTGGCCGGGCAGCCTCGGGGCGATCCGCGCGGCCTGGGATCAAGGTGGTGCCAATCGGGAGCACCGAGGTCTGTCGTGGTTCGACACTGCGGACTTCAACGACGAGAGCCCCGGCAACCTCCGCGTCGACTACGTCCTGCCATCGCGACAGTTGATCCCGGTGGGCAGCGGGGTGTTCTGGCCCATTCCGGAGTCGGCGCTGAGCAGGCTCAATTCGGCTTCGGATCATCACCTGGTGTGGGTCGACGTGTTCGGCAAGCGCCGCTGAACGGCGGGTTAGCCGACGAAATCCTTACGCCGGGAGAGTGAACCTTTCGGGGCGATCTCGAGCACCCGCCGGGCGTGGAAGTTGATCACGGTGGGTGCCCGCTCCCGTTGGTTGGGCCGGTTGGCCCAACCAACGGGATATCCGGCCCCGATGCGCTGCCGAATCGGTTGAGCGCGCTGGTCCGGCATGGTTCGGACTGCAAAGGACCGGGCGCGGGACGCGCGCTTTCCGCTTCGCGGCCCGCCGGGGTGGTTGACGCTTGTTCGACCTCGATGGCCAGCGGGAATGACCGTGGTGCTGCTGCTCCATTCGTTGGGCCCCATACCCTCGACATGATGTGATTCATGTGCGGACGGTAATCAAACGGTCACTGTGTGGCGATCAAGATCGTCGGGAGTGGGCCGAAAAGCAATAGCCTGGTGTCGTGACTGCTGGAACGCGGGTCGAACCCAACTGGCTCGACGACGATGAGATGCGGGCTTGGCGGAACTATGTCGTCGGCAGCTCTCTGCTGGAATACCACCTGCATCGAGAGCTACAGGATGCGCACGACTTGGCGCTCGCCGATTACGAGATCCTCGTGCGGCTCGCCGAACGGGCGGACAGCCGAATGCGGATGAGTGAACTCGCCGCCGAGGTCGCCTCGTCCAAGAGCCGCGTCTCGCACCAGATCTCGCGCTTGCAGCATGCGGGGCTGGTGCAGCGGATCGAGTGCCCCAGCGACGGTCGCGGCGTGTTCGCGGTACTGACCGAGCGGGGGGCCGAGGTGCTGGAGCGTGCCGCGCCCACCCACGCGGACGGGGTTCGCAGGCTGCTGATCGATCTGCTCGACGTCGAGGAACAGGCAATTCTGGGCCGGGTATTCGCCAGGGTGACGCAACGGTTGGGCGGGGATCGCGGCTGAATGCGGCTGTCGAAAGCCAGATTGGTCCTCGATCGTGCCGCCTGTGGCCCGCAGGCGATGACGAACTCGCGTCGGGCCTCGTCGAGCGTGCCTCGACGGTGTCGCCACGAAGACAGAACAAGCGCCCCGCTCTCAGACCCGAGTGCGGGGCGCTGTCGTTGTCCTGGGCGGTAGCGGTGGGATTCGAACCCACGGAGGCTTTTTAGACCTCGCGCGTTTTCAAGACGCGTTCCTTCGGCCGCTCGGACACGCTACCCGGCTCAGGACGAGCCTATCCGAGAGTGGATGTCGGGATGCCCTCGACGGTGCATTGAACCGCTGCCGTCGAGCCCGGCGTGCGCCGATTCGACCAAGTGGCCGAGTCGGGGTGTGGGCACCGTCGGGGGTTCTCCACAGCTGGGGACAAGCCTGGGGATAACTTCGAACATGTGTTCTATTGATGCACAATTGGCTGGTCAGCGGCGTGGTCGGTGCGCTGCACTGCGCGGTGCGAACTCGGTGGGCGTGGCGGCTGACCAAGCGAACCGCGATCGAGAACCCACACTGCAAGCTGGGGGCACCCGGACCCCAGGGTCGGGGATCATCCGGATGGCCCGGCTCCTGTCATCGATATTGACTTGGCAGTCATGAAGATCAAGCAATCACGGCGACCAATGGTGCGTCGGTTCCACGCAATGCTCGCGAGCACGGCATTGCTCGGGATCGGCGTGGTGGGGACCACCGTGCTGCCGACGGGTACCGCGATGGCCGAGTCCAGGTCTCCGGTGAACGACCCGATCACTCTGACCCTGCCCGCCCCTACCGGCCCCGCCCAGGTAGGCACCGTCGAGCTGCATCTCATCGACTCCTCGCGGCCCGACCCGTGGGTTCCCTCGGCGGGAGACCGCGAGCTCATGGTCAGCATCTGGTATCCGACCGATGCGCCGGATCCGGAGGCGGTTCGGGCCCCGTGGATCCCGCCGAACGCAGGCGAGGCGTTGATAGCCGACTTCGCCGAGGGCAGCGGACTCCCCGTGGAGAACCTGCGGCTCCCCGAGACGGCGGGCGTGCTGGGAGCGCCTGCGGTATCGCCCCCGACTGGGCATCCCGTGGTGCTCTATTCGCCGGGATCCGGACTATCCCGGTCGATGGGCACCTCGTTGGTTCAAGATCTCGCCAGCCACGGCTACGTCGTGGTCACCGTCGATCACACCTACAACGCGGGGCAGGTGGAGTTTCCCGATGGCCGGGTGGTGTTGAGCACCGAGCTGGGTGACGACTTCGGCCACCAGGCCGAGGTACATGCCGATGACCTCGGATTCGTCGTCGACGCCTTGACCGAGATCGCCGAGGGCGGCAACCCGGATGCAGCCGACCGGGAACTTCCCGAAGGTCTCGGTCGCGCGTTGAACCTTGCGGAGTTGGGGATCCTCGGACACTCGTTGGGTGGTTCGGCCGCTGCGGTGGCATTGCAGCAGGACCCCCGTTTCGATGCGGCGGTCAGTCTCGACGGCCCCTTCTTCGGCTCGGTGATCGAAGAGGGTTTCGACGAGCCGTTTCTGCTGTTCCGGCAGTCGACGTACGAGGTTCCCACGTGGAACGACTCCTGGGATGCGGGGTGGCCGCAGTTACGCGGCGACACCTGGCAGCTCGGTTTGGCCGAAGGCAGCCACAACTCCTTCAGCGACTTCCAGACGTTCTATCCGCAGCTGGTGGACATCCTCGAGCTGCCTTCGGACAGTTTCACCCTGGAGGTCGGCACCATCGAACCGGCTGCTTCCTTCGCCGCCCAGCAGCGCTACAGCCGAGCGTTGTTCGACCAGGAGCTTCGCGGTATCGAACAACCGCTGCTCACCGGTCCGTCGCCGGAATACCCGCAGGTCGAATTCCTGCGTTAAGACGCCCCGGGGAACCAAGAACGAGAACTGGCGGGTGCAGACGTGTCACCACGTCTCCACCCGCCATCCCGGACACCGATGTATCGGCGCTACTCCGACTGCTCGCGAAGTGCGAAGTTCAGTTGGCCGTCCACGTCCTTGTGCGCGTCGAGCAGCTTGTCCTCAAGGATGTCGGCAGCCTGTCGATCGAGATACACCTTGGTGCCCGCCTGTGCGGAAACGGCCTGGTCGCCTTCCTCGCCCGTCGCGACAAGCGCCAGTTCGAGTGCGGTCTCGGTCTCGGTCTCCCTACTTGCCGTGATCCGCAGACCGCCGTCCTCCGGCGCTCCGTGGTCGGCGAGCAGGGTGCGAATGGTCTCCGCTGCGGTGTCCGTGACGGTGAGCATCATCGGCTCCTTTCGACAGAAATACTGTTCTGCCTCTGGGTCGCGTACTCCCACCGTAACCGCTATAGGCGGCCGGAGAGGGTCGACGACCCGCCGATGGGCCGACGCTCGGCCCGCGATCGCCGTGTGCCCAGGCACGATCGCGGGAAACCCGATTTTCAGCCGGTGAAGGACCGGGCGGCCGCGAGGAAGGTGTCGTTCTCCTCTGGTGTGCCGATCGTCACCCGCACCCCGTCGGAGACGAATGGCCGAGTGACGATCTTGTGCGTCAGGCAGTGCTCGTTGAAGGCCTCGGTGCGCTCGCCCAGCGGAAGCCACACGAAGTTCGCCTGGGTCTCGGGCACCGCGTAGCCCGCCTCGATGAGGGCGCCGTGCACCCGATCCCGTTCGGCGGCCACCTCGGCGCAGCGGGCCATCAGCTGGTCGTGGGCCCGGAGCGAGGCGATGGCCGCAGTCTGGGCGAGCGAGTTGACGCTGAAGGGCACGTAGACCTTGCGCAGGGCCTCCGCGATGGCGCCGGTGGCGTAGCAGTAGCCGACCCGTAGCCCGGCCAGCCCGTAGGCCTTGGAGAAGGTCCGCAGCACGGCGATGTTGTGCCTGCCCTTGGCGAACTGCTCCTCGGCCAGCCGGACGCCGTCGGGGACGTCGGGATCGGTGATGAACTCCCGATACGCCTCATCGAGCACCACCAGCGTGTCAGCGGGGACGCGATCGAGGAACTCCTCCAGCTCCGCCCGCCGGACGGCGCTACCGGTCGGGTTGTTCGGGTTGCACACGAAGATCAGGCGGGTTGCCGGGGTGATGGCATCGGCCATCGCCCGCAGGTCGAGCCCGTGTTCCCCGGTGAGCGGCACCCGGACCTGGCGGGCGCCGACGACGTGGGTGAGGACCGGGTAGGCCTCGAAGGAGCGCCAGGCGAAGAGCACCTCGTCGGCGGAGGTGCAGGTGGCCTGCACGAGCTGTTGGCAGAGACTCACCGAGCCGCAGCCGACGGCGAGCTGCTGGGCGGGGACGTCCAGGAAGCCGGACAGCTCGGCGATGAGGGCGCTCGCGGAGTTGTCCGGATAACGATTGATCTCGGTGGCGACCGCCGTGATCGCCTCGACGACGCTGGGCAGCGGTCCGAACGGAACCTCGTTGCTGGCCAGTTTCACCGCTCCGGGCAGACTGCGACCGGGCACATAGCCGGGAAGCTGCTCCAAATCGGCGCGAATGCGCACGGTCATGGCGGACTCCTCGCTTCTCTCCCGAGCGTGGCCAGGGCCCACGCTGCCCGACGCGCTCGATGGCCCGATCGGCTATCGAGACGAGGTTAGCTCTTTCGTGTCACGGTATAGCCCGGTTGACCGTGCATCGGCCGCCTGCGTCCGAGCCGGTCGACTTCTCCGCCGACAGCTTCCGCTCGTGCGGTCGGCAGACTTACACGGAGTGTGGTCGAATCCGTGACTCCGAGTCGTCGACCCGGTGAATCGCACCTTGTCAGCGTGGCTTCGTTCGTTTGGTCACGTTGACGAATGTTCACCCCCGCGTGATTGGCTGACGTCATGACGCAGACGCGGACCGAGACCATCGCGCTGACCGACGGCAGTGACATTCGAGTCACCGTTGCGGAGCCCGAAGACCCGCCGCGCGGCGGTTTGGTGCTGTTGCACGATTCGTCCGGGGCTGGGGAGTCGTTGCGCAAGCTCGTCGGCGTGTTGGCGACCGAGGGTTGGCTGACCGTCGCGCCGCATCTGCCGCTGGCGGCGGGCGGTCCGCCCGACATCGACGAACCGGACGCCGAACCGGCTGCGGCAGGAACCGTCCCGACCACGGCCGCCGATCTGCTGGTCGACGTCGACGCCGTATCGGTCTGGCTGACCGACCAGGGCGTACAGGCGGACCAGATCGGACTGCTCGGCTTCGGATTCGGCGGCGTGGCCGCGTTCACGGTCGCCGCGACCCGCTCGGTCGGTGCCGTGGTGACGGTGAGCGCGGGCGGCATCGTCGAGCCCGCCGCGCCCGGATTGGCGCCGCTGGCCGACATCGCCTCGGAATTGAGTTCTCCGTGGTTGGGTATCTACGGCGATCAAGACGCCGAGATCTCCGTGGAACAGGTGGAGAAACTCCGTGAATCCGCCGCCGGGGCGCAGATCGCCGTCGACGTGGTCCGATTCGAGGATGCCGACCATCGCTTCGATAACGATCAGGAGGCGGCTGCCGAGGCTTGGCAGCGCACCTTGAACTGGTTCGACGCGCACCTACGGTGAGTGATTCCGCCGCCTGGGGGTATCGGGAGACCTCGAACGGATCTTGACTCAAACGGATCTTGGCAGATCGGCGGAACATCGGCTAGGACGGTTGAATATGGCTGGCGACGAGGCTGTACCAAGGATGCTGTGGCAGCCGGATCCACGGCCTGCCCTGCCGACCACGATGACCCGCTACCGGCAATGGCTGGAACGGGAATGGTCGACGATCGGCGAGGGCCGATCGATACCGGAGGACCCGGACGCACTTCATCGATGGTCGGTGACCGATCTGGCAGGCTTCTGGAGTTCGGTTGCCCGGTTCTTCGAGGTGCGTTTCCATCGCGCGCCGGACGAGGAGTTGCCTCGGGGTGCGCTGCCCACGGCGACGATGCCCGGCACTCGCTGGTTTCCCGGTGCGACGGTGAATTACGCCGAGCACGCGCTTCGTCGCGGGCCGGGCAAACAGAACCAGGACCTGGCGATCGTGGACACCAGGGAGGACGGCCGCATCGAGCGGTACACCTTCGGTGAGCTCCGCATCCACGTGGCCGCCATCCGGGCCTACCTGGTCGATCTGGGCGTCGGGAAGGGCGATCGGGTCGTGGGACTGCTGCCCAACTCCGCGCACGCCGTGGTCGCCCTGCTGGCCGCCGCGAGTCTGGGGGCGGTCTGGTCGTCCTGCTCGCCGGACTTCGGCGTCCGGGCCGTGGTCGACCGATTCCGGCAGATCGAGCCGACGGTGTTGATCGCGGTGGACGGCTACCAATACGGCGGACGCTTCGTCGACGTCCGCCCGACCATTGCCAGGTTGCGGGCCGAGATCCCGAGTCTGCGGGGCACCGTGCTCGTCCAGCGAGTCGATCCGCAGGCCACCTTGCCGAACCAGCCCCATCGCGTGGTTACCTGGCTGGACGCCTTGCAGCATCACTGGGGTTCCCGGCTGCACTTCGAATCGGTCGCCTTCGATCACCCGCTCTGGGTGCTGTATTCCTCGGGGACCACCGGCCTACCCAAGGGCATCGTGCACGGCCACGGCGGCATCCTGCTCGAACATCTCAAGGCCCTGGGCCTGCATTCCGATCTCGGGCCCGGCCAGCGGTTCCTCTGGTACACCACCACCGGCTGGATGATGTGGAACTACCTGGTGTCCGGGCTGCTGGTCGGGTCGACCATCGTGCTCTACGACGGCAGTCCGGCGTACCCGGAACCGGCTCGGCTGTGGGAGCTGGCCGAGGATCACCGGGTGACCTATCTGGGCACCTCGGCGGCCTATCTCCAGTCCTGTGTGAAGAAGGCGCTGCATCCCGTCGAACAGTTCGGCCTGCACCGCTTGCGGGTCCTCGGCTCGACCGGAGCGCCGCTGTCCGCCGAGGGCTTCGACTGGGTGGCCGAGGAATTCGGCCCCGGTGTGCAGCTCGCGAGCGTGTCGGGCGGCACCGATCTGTGCACGGCGTTCCTCGGTGCCTCTCCGGACCGGCCGGTGTGGTCGGGGGAGTTGTCCGGCCCGCTGCTCGGGGCCTCGGTCGAGGCCTACGACGAGTCGGGGCAGCCGGTGTACGACGAGGTAGGGGAGTTGGTGCTCACCGAACCGATGCCCTCGATGCCGGTGGCCTTCTGGAACGACCCGGACGGCTCCCGGCTGACCTCGGCCTACTTCGAGGACTTCCCGGGGGTGTGGCGGCATGGCGACTGGATCCGTCGGACCCCTCGGGGATCGTGCGTCATCTATGGGCGCAGCGACTCGACGTTGAACCGGGGCGGCGTCCGGATGGGCACGGCCGAGTTCTACCGCGTGGTCGAACAGGACTCCGACGTCCTGGACTCCCTGGTGATCGATACCAGCGGCGTAGGCGAGCCGGTGGGCAGGCTGCTGTGCTTCCTGGTGTTGGCCGAGGGCGCGGTGCGGGACGAGGTCGTCGACCGGCTCTGTGGCGGGCTGCGCAGGGAACTCTCGCCCCGGCATGTGCCGGACCTCTTCGCGGTCGTCGGCTCGGTGCCTCGGACGCTCAACGGCAAGAAGTGCGAGGTGCCGGTGAAGAAGATCCTCGCCGGGACACCGGTCGAGCGGGCGGTGAGCCGGGCGGCGCTGAGCAATCCCGAGGCGCTCGAACCGTTCATCCGGTGGGCGCAGGATGGATCGTCGCAGGCCACGGCTTTGGAAGCGACGGTGAGTGCGGCGGATGGGCCAGCTGGATCCGCATAAGGGGTACCCCTTTGCCTCGTGCCCAACGCCTTGTGTACTGTATGGCCCAGACGGTAACGAGGTCCCGGGAGGCTTCGCCTAGTCTGGTCTATGGCGCCGCACTGCTAATGCGGTTGGGGGTTTAAGCCCCCTCCCGGGTTCAAATCCCGGAGCCTCCGCGCTGGCGATCGAACCTGATCGTCAACAACTGAAAATGCGCCCGTAGCTCAACGGATAGAGCATCTGACTACGGATCAGAAGGTTTGGGGTTCGAATCCCTACGGGCGCGCGTCTGGTTGAGACAGCATGAAGCCCCCTCCTTCACGGGAGGGGGCTTCTCGCTTTCCGCTCTCAGATCCGACTGTGCGCCGCACCGGAATGTGATCACGGTCATAACGAATCCACCGTAGTGCGGTGGACGTCGCCGAGGGGCCTCTCGTCGTGTTCGGAGTCACACGATTCGTGCCGCCGACTATCGGGTTCCTCGGTGTGGCCGTTGGCGCAACGGTTAGTTGAGTCGCCTGCCGATTTCGTCGATCCACGCGTCGGGTAAACGCTCGGTTACTCCTGCGGTCGCCTGTCATTGCATCGATGATCAGTCCCGCAGGCAGGCCCATCCGGTTCGATGCGGTTCGATGGCTTGATTGCGCTGCGATGTCGATGCGGAAGTCCGCAGGCGTACCGGCACTACCGGGGCTACTCGGGTTTCGCTGATCGACGGACAAATGTCACGCCGGGTAAGTTGTCATTAGCTTGATCACATTGCGTTTGGACCGCCTGACTCCGCCGATTGGTCGAGTCGGGTCGCTTTATTCGACGCCGGATAACCAACGCCGATCTCGTCTCATCGGATCTCGTCCAACCGGCGTGCTCGTGCCGCAGCGTTGTCGAGATGACGTAGTCGACGTATCGGATTCCGCCCCGCCGATATGGGCGGTACCGGTAACCTTGGCGGAGCCGCGACGACTGGCGTCCCAGGACACAGCGCGGTGGCCGGGGCTTTTCTGCCGTGCAGGCCGGGGTCGTGAGCCGGGGTGATCGTCCCGAGTTCGCATCGTCGTCTCGCAAGCCTCCCGACGGCGAGGGTTCATCCCATTCGCATTGCATCGTCGATAAGGTCGGATATGTTTCGCCGCGTTGATGACAGTGATCGTTTCGTTATCTTATGGCTGCCGTATTCGGTCTTGTGTTGATGGCCCCTTTTGAGGTGTGGCTCAGGCGGCGGTAACCGCGTGCCGGCGGCGACTCGTTGGTTCGACCTCGGTTTGCTCCCCCGGTTTTGTGGTGCATTCGAAGAGGAAGTAAAGTCCGCGTGTCCATCGATTATGGACGGCGACCGTCACCCATCCATCTCCCACTCCCGAGCTGCCCGGGTACTCGGTTTCCTCCCACCGAGTGCATATCGGCGCCGGGTAGTGGCGTGGCAGGGATCGACGCAGTCCAACGAGCAGGACGATCCGCCGGCGGTCGGCGGTTTCTGGACCCAGGTCCAGGCGAAAGGAGAGACATGGGAATCCGGATGCGTATCGCGCAGACCGGCGCGGCGCTCCTCGGTGCTGCGGCCATTGTGGCGAGCACCGCGCTGCCTGCCTTCGCGGCCACTCGCGGTGAGCTTCTCCCCACCCCCAATCCCGACCCGGACCGTGGCACTCGGGTGAGCCTGGAGGATGGCGGCGATCAGATCACGCGGCTGCTCAGCCTCGGCCTCGACGACGGCACGATCCTTCGCACCTACTGCGTGGAGCTCACCGTCAGCGCCCGCACGGGCGCCCCGATGGTGGAGGTCCCGTGGGACCAGTACCCCACGCGGGACAACGCCACGTTCGACGAGAACCGCGAGCACGTGCTGTGGATCCTCCAGCACTCGTTCCCCACGGTCTCGGTGGACGAGCTCAACGAGAAGCTCGGCCTCAACCTCAACCAGCAGGAAGCGATCGGCGGCACGCAGGCCGCGATCTGGCACTACAGCAACGGTGCCGAGCTCGACGGTGACAACGACGGCGACGTCCGCGCGCTCTTCGATTACCTGACCGGCGAAGAGAACGTCGGCATCGGCGAGCAGCCCACCCCGAGCCTTCAGTTCAGCCCCGCCGAGGTGCAGGGCGAGGCAGGCAGCCTGGTCGGGCCGTTCTCCCTGGAGACCACCGCCGACGTGGTGACCCTGGGCCTGGACGCTCCCGAGGGAGTGCAGCTCGTCAGCAAGTCGGGCGACGCCGAGCCGATCGCGATTCTCGACGGCGAGGTCGAGACCGCTGACCTCGGCGAGCTCTTCCTGGATGTCCCGGCCGAGGTCGAGGAGGGCGGCGCCACCATCACCGCCGAGGCCAACGCCACGGTCGACGCGGGCAGGCTCTTCATCGGTGACGAAAGCGCCGACTGGGGCAGCGTGCGCGACACGGCCTCGCGTCAGGAGATGAAGACGCAGTCGCTGATCGTCGCGGAGTCCACCCCGACCGATCTGCAGAGCCAGGCCACCGCGGAGTGGGTCGCAGGCGCCGAGCCGACCACGGAGCCGCCCGCTCCGACCGAGGAGCCCCCGGCCCCCACCACGGAGCCGTCTGCGCCTGGGTCGAGCGAAGAGGTCCCGTCCAGCTCCGCGGCTCCCACCACGGAGACCGACGTCGACGACGTCAACGAGACCGACGACCTTGCCGACACCGGTGCCTCGATCCTGCTGCCGATCATCATCGGCGTGGTCCTGGTCGGTGGCGGCGCGGGTGCGCTGCTGCTGATGCGTCGCAAGAAGACCGGCGACGTCTGAGCTGACTGATTAGGCCGAACCGGTGAGTTCGCCTGCCGGTTGCCAGGCTGATTCGCCCAGCTGATTCGGGGCCGTTCCTCCTTCCGGAGGGACGGCCCCTTTTCGTTGTCTCCTCACCCGTTCGCGGTGCTTTTCGACATCTTGCTGACACGCCGTGTTTGTTCGCCCCGATCGAGTGCGCCGCTCGGCCGAACGGCATCGGGCTATCGGAGCAGTGGCGTCGAATGCTCTGGTCAGCGGACGGCATAGCGCGTCGGGCAACGGGGTACCCGACATAGACGGATGACGGCACGAAACCTGGCCAAACCCGGCCCTGACGAGGGTTCATCCGTATAGGTGGAGGGAGCGGGATTCGGGTACTCTCCGGCTCCAGAGCCCTCCACTCCATCCGTGACTACCCGGCAACGGGGATGAAATAGGAGGGGTGTAAATGGGTTTGGACGACATGAAGAAGAAGGCGCAGGACTTCGGCGAGAAGCACAGCGACAAGCTGAGGGAAGGCGCTGACAAGGTCGGCGACACCGCCAAGGAGCGACTGGGCGGCCATGAAGAGCAGGTCGACAAGGTCGTCGGCAAGGGCAAGGACTACATCCCAGGTGGAGAGTGAACGTTTTTGACACGACGGAGCGGGCCCCCGGTGAGCAGGGGGCCCGCTTGTCGAAGGCCGAGGTCACCCCGCCCGCCCGCATGCTCACCTGGCGCGGCGTCGACGGGGGAAGACTGGAATCAGCCCGTGTGCTGACCAGCGGTGGTCGGCTGCGCGCCCTGGGGCAGATCATCGCCGCCGCGACCGACGACACCCCGGCCCTCACCGTCTCCTACGAGCTGCACCTCGACGACCAGGGCGGCGTGCGCAGGCTCCTGGTGCACTCCATCACCGCCGAGGAAGAGCGACACCTGTCCATCAGCCACTCCCGCGAGGGAATCTGGTTGGTCGACCGGGGCGACAACCTCACCGGGGGCGAACAGCGTGTCGAGCGCACCGAGTTGGACGGCGCCCTCGACGTCGACCTGGCGGGTTCCGCGCTCTTCGCCACCCTGCCGGTCAATCGCCTGGGGTTGACGCCGGAGAGCGGGGCGCAGGACGTGCCGATGGCTTTCGTGGGGCTGCCTGATCTGGCGGTCGAGCCGGTGCAACGCCGATACGAACTGGTGCGCGACGAACCCGAGGGCCGCATCGTCGCGCTGACCTCGAACGAGAGCACGGTCGAACTCGTCATGGATGCCGACGGGTTCACCCTGGACTGCCCGGGCCTGGCCCGCCGTATCTAGCGCTCGCCAACCGCCTCAAGCCTCGACCGCGATCGCGATGCCCTGTCCGACCCCGACGCAGGCGGTGGCGATTCCGAGCCCGCCGCCCCGCACTCGGAGATGGCGGCAGAGGTCCACCACCACTCGGGACATCGACGCGCCGAGCGGATGTCCGTAGGCCAGCGCGCCGCCGTGCACGTTGACCAGCGAGGGATCGATCTCCGGCAGTCCGTCCAATACCGAGAGCACCATCGCGGCGAACGCCTCGTTGATCTCCCAGAGCGCGACGTCCTCGATGCCGATTCCCAACCGCGCCAGCAGTTTGCGCACGGCAGGCACCGGGGCCAGCGAGAACTCCTCGGGAGAGACCGCGGCCACCGTGCTGCTGACGATGCGGCCGATGGGAGCCAATCCGAGTCGATCCGCCGTGTCCTCGGTGCCGATCAACGCGGCCACGGCGCCGTCGTTCAGCGGAGCCGAGTTCCCGGCCGTCACCGGGCCGTCCTCGGAGAAGACCGAGCCGAGCCCGGCGAGCTGTGCTTCGTTGGTGTCGGCCCGCACGGATTCGTCGCGGCGCACGGTCTCGTCGTCCGGAGTGCGTACCGCGAAAGCGAATCCGTCGTGCACTCCGGCGTCCCAGGCCGCCACGGCCCGGCGGTGCGAGAGCAGTGCGAAGTGGTCCATCGCCTCGCGGCTGATGCCCTGTCGGATGGCGACCTGCTCGGCCGCGGTGCCCAGCGGCACCGTCCATTCCGCGGGCATCCGTGGATTGACCAGCCGCCAACCGAGGGTCGTGGTCGCCGTTTCGAGTCGGTCGGGTAGTGCGCGTGCAGGCCGTGGCACCACGAACGGCGCACGGCTCATGCCTTCCACACCGCCGGCCAGCATCAGGTCCGCGTCGCCGGTCGCGATGGCGCGGGATGCCGCAACGATCGATTCGCCGCCCGAGCCGCATAGGCGGTTGACGGTGACACCGGGGATCGTCGGCGGCAGCCCGGCCAGCAGCGCCGCCATCCTGGCGACATTGCGGTTCTCCTCGCCTGCGCCGTTGGTGTTGCCGTAGACGATGTCGTCGATCCGGGTCGGGTCCAGCCGCTCGGTGCCATCGGGACCGTGTCTGCGCAACAGTTCGACGATGGGCAGGGCTGCCAGGTCGTCCACTCGAACGCCGGACAGGCCGCCTCGGTAGCGGCCGAAGGGAGTGCGGGCGGCGTCCAGGATGAGTGCGCTTCGCATCGCCCTATCGTCCCCGAAGAACGGGTTCCGTGAGTGATGAAGACCGCGCCGCAGCGTGGGTTTCGACGGGTCCGGTGAATCTATCGGTGCTGGTCGGCAGGCCGCCGGATCATTCGAGGAATACGACGGTGAAGGTTCCGGCGGTCTCCTCGTCCGATCCTGGTTCCAGGCCGTAGGTCCATAACTCGAACTCGACCTCGCCGGGTGGGAGTTCGGAGGTGTCCAGCGTGAGGCGGTGCTCGCCTACCGACATCGGTCCGTCCGAATGCGCGGTGACCCGGAGCAGGACCTCGTCGTCGGCACGGAGTTCCCAGCCGGTCATGCCGTAGCCGTCCATGGGTTCCCGCAGATCGTGGCCCTCCGCGAAGGTGGCGGTGATCTCCAGCTCTCCCCGGGATATCGGCGTCGCCTCGGTGGATTCGCTCCAGGGATGGATCGGTTGGATCTCCTGCCCGTCATGGCTGACGGCGAGGGTCGCGACAGGCACCTTCTGCGCGTTGTACTCGTCCAGCAATGTGACCCTGGATGGCGGGGGTTCCGCTGTGCTCAGACCGATCGGTGCCAACCGTTCGTCCGGATCGGACCACAGCCGCAGCGCGGCCGCTGTCACCGTCGCGCCGCCGTCCTCGGGTTCCGGGAAGGAGAACTCCGAATGCTGCTCCGACAGGAGCTCGGCTGCTATCTCGACGGTCCAGAATCGTTGTCCGCCGGCCGGATGCTCCACCGTTTGCATCTCGATGTGCTTCCCGGCCAGTTCGAGCTCGGGCGCTCTCCCCGGCGAGCCGCTCAGGACGAGTTCGGCACGGGCCGGAGTGCGTAGCAGTGCCGAGGAAGCGGGCAGCGGCAACACCTGCACGCCCTGCTCGGCCAACACGAACGGGAAGTCGTCGGTCGCGGCGTCGGCGTTGAGCCGGTCGATGGCGATCAGGTCGACGGTCGCCGGTGCCCCCAGATGGTGCGGATCCCGAGTCCGGCCGCTGGTCAGGGTGACGTCGGCCTCCCGCCAGGACACCTCGGCAGGCAGGCGGATCACGGGGACGTCGTCCTGCAGGACGGTCAGCTGCGTCGAACCCACTCGCAGTTCCCACTGGGTCGGCATACCGACAGTGGCCGGAATCTCGGCCGGCCCGTACTCGCCGGCAGCGCCATCGTCGAGGAGTCCCGGGCCCACCAACAACGTCGGGCCGTCGGCGTCGATCACCAGCCGAATCGACTCGGGCGGCAACTCGGGGGCGGTTCCCGTCTCGGTGCTCTGCACCGGCGCGCCGTCGGCGATGGCGGGCCGTGGCGTGAGGTCGAGCGAGACACTCGGAGGGTCGGACCGTCGGGGGCCGCCCGAGATGGCCTCCGCGCTCGGATCGATCGGAGCGGCGGCCGGTGTCTCGGCGAGCAGCAGAATCCGGCCCCGCGACGGGGCGTCGGCCGAATCGAGGACGAGTGGCGCCCGGCTGCGGATCGAGGTCCACCAACAGCTCGGATCGGCGGTGATCGAGCCGCCATCGACCCACTCCGGTATGCATCGGTTGCTTTGTGGCTGCCAGCGTTGCGAAGACAGTTCCGGCTCGTCGAAATCCTCGATCAGCGACCAGTCGTCCTCGACGTGATCGACGCGGGATCGGCTGGGGACCGCGGTGGCTCGAACCGCTTCGGAGCGTTCGCCGAGTGCGTTGATCGAGCGCAGCTCCACCGAATATCTGGCGTCGTCGGCGAGGCCGGTCAACTCGGTCGCGTTCGAGCCGAGCACCAGTCGTTCGGTGCGCCCGTCACCCGCCCAATACAGCTCGTAGGCGGTGCCTGCGACCGAGCCTTCGGTCCGTGCGGCGTCCCAACGAACGCGGAGGCTGTTCGGGCGCCACGAATCGACCCGCAGGCCTTCCGGGCTGCTCGGTGCCTGCGCGGCGTGGTACGTGACCTCCTCGGCCCGAAACTCCTGCTGCGGGTTGGGATCGGCCCACGCGGTGCGTTCGGTGTCGAGCCGATCGCGCAGCAGGAACACGCCGCCGCCCACCACCAGGAGACCGACGACGAGGATCGCGATCAGCCGCAGTCGCCGGGGCCCACCGGGTTCGGCGGTGCCGTCTCCGGGGGCTTCGACATCGCTCACTGCGGCAGCGGCAACACGCCGTCCAGCACATCACCGCTGATGCGATGGATGCGGCCACCGGCCGCGCCGATGGTCCGCAGTCGTTCCGGCGCATCGGCTTCGAGGAACGGCACGGTGAACTCGCCGGTGGCCTGCGCCTGCTGCTGTGCCCACTGCAACCGGGATTGGTGTCCGTGGTTGATGGTGGCGGCCAACGACCCGGTGGTGGCCAGGGCGCCTCGGGCCACGCCGAGACGGCCGAGGGCGTCGTCCATGGCCGCCAACAGTGCGTCTCGGTTGCCCTCACACATGGCCTGCACCAGTTCCGGGCGGGTCGCGGCGACCCGGGTCCCGTCGGTGAAGGAACCGGCGGCCAGGCTCAACGCGAGACTGCCGCCCTCCTGGGCGACCGAGGCCAGCACGGCGGCGAGCACATGGGGCAGGTGGGAGATCCGTGCGGCAGCGGCATCGTGTTCGCGCGCGGAGGCAGGCACCACGGCCGCGCCACAGGCCAACGCCAACCTGGCGGTGCGCAGCCAATGGGCCCGATCAGTGTCGTCCTCGGTGGTCAGTACCCAGGGTGCGCCCCGGAAGAGATCCACCGAGCCGCCTGCCCAACCGGAGGTGGCGCTACCCGCCATCGGATGCCCGCCGACATAGCGGGCGTCCGGCAACCGCTCGGCGATCCGCGCGGCGACCGGCTCCTTCACGCTGATCACGTCGGTCAGCCCGCAGTCGGGTGCGTACCTGGCGATCTGGCGCAGGACGGTGTCCAGGGCGGTCAAGGGAACGGCGATCACCACGAGTGCGTCCTCGGCCGCCGCCCGGCGCAGCGCGGTGTCGACATCGGTGCAGACATCGGCCCCGTCGGCTCGCGCCAGCTCGGCGTCCGTCGGCGAGGTGGTCGCGCCGAATGCCTGCCAACCCGCTGCCGCAGCCGCGCGCAACACCGATCCGCCGATCAAACCGATTCCGATCACACATACCGCAGGCACGTCGATCATTCTCCTCCGTCGGATGCCCACATGTGAGCCGAACCCACGTACTGCTCGGCGACTGCCTGCGTGAACAGGGCATTCGCCGATAGGTATCACCCACGGTGATTCTGGCGAACCCTGCGTGAATCCTCGTCCGGGTTGTCTCCGACGGCTACTGCTTTCGGGTCACGTCGGGGAGGCATACCGTGGTGGCATGTCGGTGCAGGAGCCGATCCAGGGCACGGCCGTTGCGGTGCTTCGTGAAGAGGGGCGCTGGCGGTGCCTACCGCTGCCTGATGCGTGCCTGCTCGACCTGGACAGGGCAGTCACGGAGTTGCGCAACACTCGATCGACCGGTGCCGCGTTCGCGCTGCTCAACGTCGACGACGAGTTCTTCATTCTGCTGCGACCCACCCCCGGCGGGATGGCGCTGTTGCTGTCCGACGCGGTGGCGTCGCTCTACTACGACGTGGCCGAGGACGTCGTCGACGCGCTCGGGGTCGAGCCGCCGGAGGAGGACGACGAGGAGATCTGGCCGGTGGGCGACCTGGCGATCCTCGCCGATCTCGGGCTGTCCGACGCCGAACTGACGGTCATCGCCGAAGAGGACGTCTATCCGGATGAGCAGCTGATGATGATCGCCCAGCGATGCGGCTTCGGCACCGAGCTCAACGCGGTCCTGGAACGTTAGGAACGTGTCGCAGCCGTACGAACGGGAGACCGACCGCGAACTGGTCGCAATGGCCATCGCCGAGGCCGAACTGGCGGGCCGGGCGGGCGATGTGCCGATCGGCGCGGTGGTCGTCGACGCGCAGGGCGGCCTGCTCGCGACCGCCCACAACCAACGCGAGGTGCTCGGCGATCCGACCGCGCATGCGGAGGTGCTCGCGCTGCGCCGCGCAGCGCAGGTACACGGCGATGGCTGGCGGCTCACCGGCTGCACCCTGGCTGTCACGGTCGAGCCATGCGCGATGTGCGCGGGTGCCGTGGTCGCCGCGCGGGTCGACCGGTTGGTCTTCGGTGCCTGGGAGCCGCGCACGGGAGCCGTCGGATCGCTCTGGGACGTGGTGCGCGACCGCAGGCTGAACCACCGCCCCGAGGTGGTCGGGGGAGTGCTGGCGGCCGAGTCCGCAGCGCTGCTGGATGGCTTCTTCACGCAACGCCGTAGCCGAGCTTGATGTGATTGGTTTCACAACTCCGTGATGTTGATGTCGCTGATGGGCACCTCTCATCGCGAGGGGCACGGCAGCCGGTGAACTTCGGCGGCGGGGCCCGGACGCGAAGCCGAGACGAGGAGTCATTCGATGGGCGTGTTCGACAAGGCCAAGCAACAGGCGCAAGAGGTTGCAGGCAAGGCGAAGGAGGCCGTGGGGCGCGCGACTGACAACGAGGAACTCGAGAACGCCGGCAAGCGGGAAAAACTCGAGAGTCAGGCCAAGCAGGCCGGACAGGACGCCAAGGACAAGGCGGCAGGCGTGGTCGACGACGTGAAGAAGAAGTTCGACAACGGCGCCTGACCCGCCGGGGCCGGAGCGCGCGGCCGCAGACAGGCGATGGCCCGCGAGCGCCGCTCTAGATAAGCCACGAACGACTCGCCAGGCAGGCACGCCGAGGCGCTGCCACCATGAGGCCCGTTCCACGCGATGTGGGGCGGGCCTTTGGCATGGGCGACCTCGGGGGTGCGGTGTGGTGAGGCTTCGCGGCGGGGCGGCGGTCCTGGACGAGGGGACGGCCCGAGGCCCCGGCGATGACTCGACCACCCCGATCGTCGCGCTGATCCCGACCACACCGTGGTTGCCGACTGTCGCATCGACCGCCCCGGACGACGCCGCATTCGCCGTGTTGGTGCGCGACTACTCCCGGCAGGTCTTCGGCATCGCGCTGCGGATGCTCGGCGACCGGGCGGAGGCCGAGGACGTCACCCAGGACGTCTTCTTGATCTGCTGGCGCAAGATCGACGGGCTCGCCGATCCGCAGGCCGTCGGTGGTTGGCTGTGTCGCATCGCACAGCGGCGTGCCCTGGAGGTGCTGCGGGCGCGCCGACGTCGTCGCACCGAGCCGTATGCGCAGGTTCCGGAGTCCGCGATGATCTCCGGTCTCGGGGTGACGGGCCGATGCTGCGTGCAGCCGGAGCGGGCTGCGGAGACCAGCGCTGCGCTTCGTGATCTCGGCTGCGCGGTGCGGACCCTGACCGCGCCACAGCGGGTCGTCTGGCTGTTGATCGAGGTCGCGGGCATCTCGCATGCCGAGGCGGCCCGGTTGCTCGACCTGGATGAACAAGCGGTTCGGGGCAGGCTCTGTCGGGCTAGGAGCAGGCTTGCCGTCGCGCTGCGGGCCTGGCGATGATCGCGCGTTGCATCGCGGGGGTGCCCCCCTTGTATCGGCGAAGATGACGTTCGCTATTCTGGCGCACGGTAGCGTGTCCGAGCGGCCTAAGGAGCACGCCTCGAAAGCGTGTGAGGGTTTACCCCCTCCGTGGGTTCAAATCCCACCGCTACCGCAGGTCAGAGCCGGTTCCCTCAACAGAGGGGACCGGCTCTTCGACGTTTAGGCCCCGGTCGCGTCTCGGCGAGCGGCGATGCTGTTCCAGCGCAGCGGCTCGACGACCACTGCCCTCGAACACGACGAACGCCGGGCGTCGAACCCGCCCGGCGTCTCGTCATACGAGCGACTACTGGAACCCGAGTCTGGCCAGCGGCTCGACCAGCTCGCGTTCCTCGTAGGACAGGTGCGACAGGAGCGTGTCGGTCAGCAGGTCCACGGCGGCTCGCAGGTCCTTCATCTTCTCGGCCGGGTCGGCGACGAAGGCCACCAGCGCTCGATCCAGCTGTTCGAGCACCTCGTGGATGACCTGGTGTTCCTCCTGCAACCGATCCACGACCGGCGCCAGCCGTGGGTCGGCGCGGCGAAGTCGGGGGAAGACGCCGACGTCCTCCATGCTGTGGTGGGTGGTGACGACTCGGCAGTAGGACTCGCAGTAGGTGCCGAGCGTCCAGTTGTTCTGCCGCATGGTCATCGTGTTGATGTGCGAGCGGGCCACGCCTGCTTCCAGGATGCCCGCCGCCACCTGCTCGACGAGGTCCCGCACCTGGGCGAGTTCCTGGCGCAGCATGTCGTGCACATCGATGAGGTGTCGGCCCGTGGCCTGTTCGTGTGCGGTGTATCGCCGGTCGGGGTCGCGGTCCGGGCCGGTCGGCCTGGTGCTCTCGTCCCACGGGCGCTCGGCGCTGTAGCGGGCACCGGTGTCGGGGGTCGGGACCACCGAGAACTCGGTCGCTCGCACCCCCGCCGAGCCCGCTCGCGTGCTGCGGGAGGTGGTCTCGATCGATGGACGCTCGCTCGGTGCCTCGTCGACTAATCGATCCGGATCACCATCATCGCCTGAGTCAGCCGTCGACAGGGCGCGTTCGGCCGCCACCAGCTCGCGGACCTGCGGCGCGACCTCGGCGGCGAAGCGCCGGATGTCGTCGGGGGAGTCCGAGCCGAGGATGTAGGTGCTCATGCCCTCGGTGAGCGTCAGCTCGGCCAGTTGCTCGGCCCAGACGGCGGCCGGGCCGTGCAGGAAGGTGCCGTCGTCGCGGCCGAAGGTGCCCATGATGTTGTAGAGCCGGATGATCTCCGATGGGTCGCGACCGGCTTCGATGGCGGCCGCGTCGATCACCGCGTTCTTCTCGGTGAGCGTCTCCGGCGCAGCGAAGGGGCTGCTGGGCAGCCAACCATCGGCGGATCTGCCGGTGATGGTGAGCATCCGACGTCGATAGGCACCCAGCCAGATGCCGATGTCGTGCTGCGGGGCCGGGCCGGATCGAGCGCTGGCGATGCGGTGGTGCTCGCCGTCGACCCGCACGTTTCCGGCGGCCGGATTCCAGATGCCCCGGATGACCTGGATGCCTTCCTCCAAGGCGGTGACCAGCTGGCCCGTGCTGAGGTCTGGTCCGCCGATGGAGGCGATGGCCTTCGCGACGCCGCCTGCGCCGAGGCCGAGTTCCACCCGCCCGCCGCTGAGGATGTCCAGGCTCGCGGCGCTGCGAGCCAGGATCACGGGAAGCCGCAAGGGCAGGTTGGCCACGTTCGGTGACACGTGCACGGTGTTGGTCTTGGCCGCGATCACCGACAACAGCGTCCAGGTGTCCAGGAAGCCGTTGTTATACGGGTGGTCCTGCACGGTCACCAGGTCGAGGCCGACCTGCTCGGTGAGTTGAGCCAGTTCGATCACTTGGTCCGCACGATCGGCGGTCGGGGTCAGGAAGGTTCCGAACCGCAATTCGTGCCCGTAGTCGGCCAACTCTGCTCTCCTTCAGCGGCGGGCGGGGATTTCGGCTGGATCAGACCGCGGCTGCGACCTGGTCGGCGAGGCTCTTGCCGTGCTCGCGGGCCGACTGCTGCGCGGTGTCGAGTGAATCCTGCGCCAAGCCCAGCAGGCCCTCCATTCCGGGCGTGACGGGCGCGAGGGTCAGCTCGGCGACGCTCACCTTCAGGTCCAGCTTCAACACGTCCTGCAGGATGCGGACCATCCACGGCGTGGCGTGGTCCCAGCCCTCCTTGGGCGTGCCCGGACCGTAGCCGCCGCCCCTGGCGACGTACAGGGCTGCGGGCTTGCCCTCCAGGAGGGTGTCGCCGCCGGGCGCGAACCTCGGGTCGGTGACGAGCAGGTCGAACCAGGTCTTGAAGTGCTGCGACACGCCCCAGTTGTAGAGCGGCACCGCGAACAGGTAGGCGTCCGCCGCGAGCAGCTCCTCGGCGAGGGTCGAGGCCAGCGCCTTGGCGGCCAGCTGCTCCTCGGTGTGCTGCTCGGCCGGGACGAATCCGGAGAGCGCCGAGGTCGACCAGGCATCCGCGGGCAGCGGGTCGGCGGCGAGGTCGCGCCGGATCACCGACTGGCCGGGGCGGGCCTCCTGCCAGGCAGCCTGGGCGGAATCCGCCAGCTCACGGGTGACGGAGCCCTCGGTGCGGATGCTTGCGTCCAGACGAAACAGCGTCATGATCGAACTCCTTGATGGAAGATGTTCTGTCGGGCAGACGTTATCCTACACAGAACAACTTGCCGGCAGATGGATCCTCGAACGGGAGTAGGGTTGAGCTATGGCGACTCCTGCCGCAGCGGACACACCGACGCCGCATCCGTGTGAGGCAGCTCTCGAAGCTGACCTGGGTTGGGGGCTGGGTGTTGTCTTCCGTGCCCACGTCAAGGTCACCAATGCCGTGCTCGAGGACATCCCCGGCGGACCTCGCGGGCATCAGGTACTCGCCTTCGCCGTTCAGGACCTCGGCGGTAACCAGGGGACGATCGCCGCGCAGCTGGGGCTGGACCGCACCGTTCTCACCTATCTGATCGACGATCTGGAGAAGGCCGGGCTCGTCGAGCGCCGTCCCGACCCGTCCGATCGCCGCAGCAGGCTGGTGGTGGCGACCAAGAAGGGCCGGGCGCTGTGGACCGACCGGCAGGACGCGCTGCGCCACGTCGAACGGCACGTACTCAGTGCACTCGGTGAGGACGCCACGCTCTTCCGACAGCTGCTTCAGCGCGTCGCCGTCCACGCCAACAGCTTCGATCCGGTGAAGGACACCTGTTCCATCGTCGAGGAACTCACCTGATCGACTCCGTACCGCACGCCGCAGCCGAGGAATCGGCCCGCTCGACGCCGATCGTGCGGCCGCGCCGTGAGAGCGACCTCGACGACTGTGTGTCGGTGTTGGCGGCGGTGCACGCCGCCGACGGCTATCCCCGGCACTGGCCCGCGAATCCGACCGAATGGCTGCGTGATCCCGGTGCGATGCTCGGGGCCTGGATCGTCGCCGAGGCAGGCGTCCTGCTCGGGCAGGTGGGCTTGATCGAGGCCGAATCGGAGATCGCGGGCCAGGCCTGGCGTCGGCACGCCGGTCCACAGGCTGCCGCGCCTGCCGGGATCACCCGACTCTTCGTCGCCCCATCCGCGCGCGGACGCGGCATCGGAACACTGCTGTTGGATGCCGCCTGCGCCGAGGCTCGCCGTCGTGATCGTCACCCGGTGCTCGACGTCCTCGCACGGGATCGCGCGGCTCTTCAGTTGTACTCGCGGCGCGGCTTTCGCCGATTGGACACGGTGGATCTGATCTTGGCCGCAGGGGTCGTGGAACCCGCGCACTGCCTCGCCGCGCCGAATTGAGTCGCGCCGAATTCCATTGAGCCGCCGTGCGTCGAGACGCCGCGAGGCCCACCGGACCTGGACATATCACTGATTTCCGTGGCTTGATCACAACGATCCAGTCGCGCTCGGTGGTCATTTTCGGTTTATGACGCCTGGTGTTCACCCGGCCAGGTGAAGATGCCTCGAGCCCTTGAGGAGCCCGGCCGTCGACCGCTCATGTGTCGCCAGTGGTCCGGCGGCTCCTTCGAGACCGGAGGATCGAGTGCGTCTTACTTCTTTATCCCGGCGAGCGGGCGCCGGTGCGGTGGCTGCCCTCGCCGTGGCCGCGAACCTCGCGTTGGTGCCCACCGCAGCCGCGCAATCGAGCGACCTGGTGATCGCCGAGATCTATGGTGGCGGCGGCAATATCGGGGCGACCCTGACCAACGACTTCGTCGTCCTCGGTAATCGTGGTTCCGCCGAGGTGCCGGTGGACGACCTCAGCGTGCAGTACCTTCCCGCCGAGCCCGGCCCCACCTCGAAATGGCAGAGCACGCCGCTGGCGGGCACCGTCGAGCCCGCAGGCCGATTCCTCGTCGCGCAGGGCTTGGGCGATGGCGGCTCGGTGGAGTTACCCGAGCCCGACGCCGTCGGCGAGATCGCGATGTCGGCGAGCCGGGGCACGGTGGCGGTCGTCAACGGGACCGAGCCGTTGGACTGCCTCACCGAGGTTGATTGCGCCGAGGACGAGCGCATCATCGACGTGGTCGGTTACGGCGCGGCCGAGGTGCGCGAGGGCGAGCCCGCCGAGGGCACCACCAACACCACCTCGGTGTCCCGGGACGCCGAGTTATCCGACACCGACGACAACTCCGTCGACTTCACCGCAGGCGAACCCGCGCCGATCAACTCCAGTGGCGAGACGCCCGGCACGCCGGAGGACCCCGAGGAGCCGGAGCTCCCCGAGACCCCGGAGGAGCCGGGCGAGGTACGGATCCACGACATCCAGGGCGTCACCCGCATCTCGCCGCTGGCCGATGAGCAGGTCGACGGGGTTCCCGGTGTGGTCACCGGGATCAACTCCTTCGGCTCCTCGCAGGGCTTCTGGTTCCAGGACGTCGAGGGCGACGGCGACGACCGCACCAGCGAGGGCATGTTCGTCTTCACCTCCGACACCACGCCCGACGTGGCGGTCGGCGACGAGGTTCTCGTTTCCGGCACCGTGGACGCCTACCGCCCCGGCGGCGACTCGGGTGCCGCGCAGTCCATCACCCAGCTCGCCAACGCGACCTGGACGGTGCTCTCCAACGACAACGAGCTTCCCGAGGCCGAGATCCTCGACGCCGACGCGGTTCCGAGGGCCCTGGCCCCGGAGGCGGGCGGCGACATCGAGGAACTGGAGCTGGCGCCCACCGAGTACGCGCTCGACTTCTACGCCTCCCGCGAGAACATGCTGGTCAAGGTGATGGACGCGCCGGTGGTCGGCCCGACGGACGCCTATGACGCGCTGTGGGTGACCACCAAGCCCACCCAGAACCGCAGCGAACGCGGCGGCACGGTCTACCAGGACTACGCGGACTCGAACACCGGCCGACTGAAGATCGAGTCGCTGATTCCCTTTGCCGAGCGTCCGTTCCCGATCGCCGATGTCGGCGACGAGTTGCGCGGCGTGACCGAGGGTCCGCTCTACTACTCGCAGTACGGCGGCTACCTGATCAAGGCCACCACGTTGGGAACACATCTCACCGGCGGCCTGACCAGGGAGATCACCCGGGACACCGAGTCTTGGGAACTGGCGGTAGCGACCTACAACGTCGAGAACCTCTCGCCCGCCGACGACCAGGCGAAGTTCGACCGGCTGGCGGGCGGGATCGTGGAGAACCTGGCTTCCCCCGACATCGTTGCGCTGGAGGAGATCCAGGACGAGAGCGGGCCCGAGGACGACGGCGTCGTGGCCGCCGATGGAACGCTGAACCAGTTCGTGGCCGCGATCGAGGCAGCGGGCGGACCCAGCTACGAGTGGCGGCAGATCGATCCGAACGACAAGCAGGACGGTGGCGCGCCGGGCGGCAACATCCGCACGGCGTTCCTGTTCGACCCGGCCCGGGTGTCCTTCGTGGACATCGAGGGCGGCGACGCCGACACCTCGGTCGAGGTGCAGGTGGATGCGGAGGATCGTGCGGAGCTGAGCGTGTCGCCCGGTCGGATCGACCCGGCGAACTCGGCTTGGGACGACAGCCGCAAGCCGCTGGTCGGCCAGTTCCGCTTCGAGGACCGCAACGTGTTCGTGGTGGCGAACCACTTCGCGTCCAAGGGCGGCGACCAGGCTCTGCACGGCAGGTTCCAGCCGCCGGTGCGCTCCTCGGAGACGCAGCGGTTGGCGCAGGCGGCTGCGGTGCGGACCTTCGTCGACGAGATCGCCGAGGTGGATCCGGCGGCCAACGTGCTGGTGGTCGGCGACCTCAACGACTTCCAGTTCTCGCCGGTGCTCGACACCCTCACCGAGGCCGATGTCCTGGTGAACCCCATGGAGTGGCTGCCGAGCACCGAGCAGTACGGGTACGTCTTCGACGGCAACTCGCAGGCGCTCGATCACCTGTTGGTCAGCGGAAACCTGTCCGAGCGGGCCGACTACGACCCGGTGCGGATCAACGCCGAGTTCGCCGACCAGGCCAGCGACCACGATCCGCAGATCGTGCGTTTCCGTCCGCTGCACGGTGACGCGGAGATCGACGCCGCCGAGCAGGAGGAGTACTACGGGGCGGGCGGCGGCCCGGGTGACGGCGATGGCGGCGGTGCCGGCCCCGGTGATGGGCCGACCCCGGACGAGGACCCGGAGGAGGATCCCGCGCCCGTGACCAAGGTGCCCGAGCTGGCTGGTGCTGCCGGCTTGGCCAACACCGGTGTGTCCGGCACGCTGTTCCTGGTGATCGGCGCGCTGGTACTACTCGTGGGCGGTGGTACGGCGATCTTCCTGGCGCGCCGCAAGAAGTCGGGCGCGGGCGAGGCGGAGCAGACCGACTGATCCCTTCTTGATTTCTGGTGCGTGGCCCGGTTGTCGTCCTCGGCAGCCGGGCCACGGTCGTTCTCGGTGCTAGTACGAGTCAGCCGGATCTACGCTGTCGGTAAGCGCGTTGCTGGCAGGCTCGGGAGCAGTACGCACGCGGTCGTCCGGACGACGGTTGCACCACGGGATTCCCACAGACCGCACAGCGTGAGTCCCGCTCGGTAATTTCATCACGTCTTTCATCACGATGCTGTGCGATCAGAAGCTCGACGCCGTCCAGGATGCGGGCCAGCCCGAACTCGAAGGGGTCGACTGGTCGATCGAATCCGCCGCCCTCCCAGAGTGCTGTCAGGGTCGGGTAGCGGTCGAACTCGGCGTAGAGCGAGTCGCGTTCGCCCCACCACTGCTCATGGCTGACCTCGCTGCGCTGCTCGGCCTGCGCGGTCTCCAGGGCGACCAGTGATTCGGCATCGACCCACCGTCCGATGAGATTGACGGTGGCAACCACCTCGGTGGGCGGTAGGCCGCTGGCCGCGACGCTGCGCAGCAGCGCCTCGTAGTGCGCCATCACGTTCGGTCCGGGGACGAATCGGGTGGTACGAACCTCCGCGAGCCAGGGATGTCGTTTCCGCAGTTCCAGTCCCTGTCGGACAAGTTCCTCCAGCTGTGCTCGCCAACCGGACAGCTCGCCGACCTCGTCCGGTTCGCCCAACGCGACATCGCGCATCAGGTCCACCAGGTGGTCGCGGCCGGGTACGTGTCGGTAGAGCGACATGCTGGTGAAGCCGAGCCGATCGGCGATCTTGCGCATGGACAGCCCCGTCAAACCATCCGCGTCGGCCACCTCGATGGCGGCCCGCACGATGCGATCCAGGGTCAACCCGGGCCGCGCATCGCGTGCCTGCTCCCGCCACAGCAGCTCGACGCCGTGATCGGGATCGTCCGCCTTGCCACTTGCCATCTCGAACCTCCTTGTTTATGGTACACACCGGTTTATGGTGTAAACATTGATGAGGTGAGCGATGACCGAACTCTTCGTGTGCCCGACCGGCGACGACTCCGCGCCCGGTAGCGCCGATCGACCCTTCGCGACTCTGCGACGAGCCCAGCAAGCGGCCCGCGAGGCCGACGGCGAGGTCCTGGTGCAGCTCAGGGCGGGCACCCACCTGCTCACCGAGACTCTGGAGTTCACCGAACGGGATTCCGCCGCCAAGGGCAGCCGGATCAGCTACCAGGCCTACGGATTCGGCACCGACGAACAGGAGTTAGTCGAGGTCAGCGGTGGTCGACGGATCACGGATTGGCAGGTGCGGGACGGCATCTGGTCGGCGGATGTCGGTGAACTGGACTTCCGGCAGCTGTCGGTGGACGGCAAGCGCGTCGAACGCGCCGGTATCGAGGCGATCCCCGGTTCGACCCGCCGAACCGACACGGGTTACGTCACGGACAGCGCCGAACCGTTGCAGTGGCGGGCGCCCGGCGTCGAACTGGTCTTCCGAGGGGTTTATCCGTGGACCGAGGCGCGTTGTGCCGTCGCGGAGATCGTCCAAGACGGGGAGAACACCGAGATCCGTATGGCCCAGCCCGCCTTCTCCTGGGGCACCGATCTCTATCGGTCGGCCTGGGAGGGCGAGCAGATGACGGGGCTGCCGCTGCCGAGCCGAGTGGAGAACGACCCCGCATTCCTGACCGAACCCGGCACCTTCGCGCTGGATCGCTCCCGCCCCGGTCGGCATGTGCTGAACTACCTGCCGCGTGCGGGCGAAGATCCGCAACGCACTCGGGTGGTGGTCCCGGTGCTGGAGAAGTTGATTCACGCCACCGGAACCCGGGACGTCTCGTTCCGAGGGCTGGTCTTCGCCGATGCCACCTGGCTGCGGCCCGGCGGCGACCTCGGTTTCCTGCACTATCACGCCAACGGCTATCACGACGGCGGCGCTCTCGACACCGTTGTCGTGATCGAGGACCAGGCCTGGGTCACCGTGCCGACGGAGGCCAAGACCATGCCTGCGTGCTTGAGTTTCGCGGAGACCAGCGGAATTCGGTTCGACCGCTGTCGCTTCACCCGGCTCGGCGCTGCCGGGTTGGGCGTTCTCGGCGGCGCGGACCTGACGGTGCGCGGCTGCGACTTCGACACCCTCGCGGGCTCGGCGATCTCGGTCGACGGTGGCACCCACACGGTGATCGAGGACAACCGAGTCCAGCGCATCGGCCTGGACTACTCCGGTTCACCCGGCATCGCGTTGTCGAACACGGTTGATTGCACGGTGGCGCACAACGAGGTGTCCGATGTCCCGCACTGCGGAATCACCGCAGGTCCGGGCCGGGGAACCAGAATCCTGCGCAATCTCACCACCGACACCATGGGCGTGCTCGCGGACGGCGGCGGCATCTACCTCTCCGGCCCGCAGGGCGACCGTGCGGACAACGGCGCGGTGATCGCCGGAAACGTCATCATCGACACCCGGACGCCCTACAACTTCGGGCTCTACACCGATTACGGGGCGGCCTGGGTGACCGTTGAGGGCAATGTGGTCCAGCGCGCCGACAGCACGGCGGTACTGCTGGTCAGCCCACCGTTGGAGCACGTGACCTACCGGGGCAACTTCTGGGATGCCGACCCCATCGGCAGCCAAGAGATCCCCGACGGAGTCGACTACCTGGACAACCGGACGGTGACCGACGAGACCGAGTTCGAGGCGGCCACCGCGCGGATCCGCGCCCGCGCAGGCCTGCTGCGCGACACCGCCGACTAGCCGCTCCCCAGACCGGCGCGTCGAGCCGACCTTCATCAGGCCGGTTCGACGCCGTGGGTCTGCTCGATATCCAGCGGCTCGGCGTCCCGCGAATCCAGTTCGACGCCCAGCGCCGCCGTCTCGGCCAGCGCCGCCGCCCCGACGGCCGAGGTGACCTCGCCGTTGATGTCGGTGACGATGACGTCGACTCCCCGGGCGCGAAACGGCTCCAGCGCCTCCTCCGAAGCCGATCGATCGGTCACCAGGGTCCATTGCGCGGGCATCGGGGCCCAGGCGTGGAAGGGCCGCCTGCCGACCTTGGCGCCGTGGGCGAGGAGGTAGACACGGTCACTGCGTCGCGCCATCAGCTCCTTGAGCCTGGTCTGGCGGATGTCGGCCTCGCAGATGCCCTCTTTGGCCGTCACGCCGTCCGCGCCGAGGAAGACCCGGTCGAAGGTGCGTCGTTCCAGGGCCGCCTCGGCGAGCGGCCCGATGAATCCCAGGCTCCTAGGCCGCAGCACGCCGCCGAGGCATTCGACCGTCACGCTGTCGGAGGCGGCCAACTCCTGCAACGCGGTCATCCCGGTGGTGACCACCGTCAGCGCGGGCGCGGCCCGGAGTTCGTGCGCGAGAGCCCCGGTCGTGGTGCCGGCGTCCAGCAGCACCGTCTCGCCCGCGCCGATCTGTCGGGCCGCCCAACGGGCGATGCCGCGCTTGGCGTCGAACTGTTCACCGACGCGCTGCCGAAGGCTGGACTCGGGGTGCGCGACGAGCGCCATCGCGCCGCCGTAGGTGCGAGCCAGTGCCCCCGACCGTTCCAACTGCGCGAGGTCGCGGCGGATGGTCGACGCGGTGACCCCGAAGCGCTCGGATAGCTCTTCGACGTTGGCCAGCCCGCTGCTGGCCATCTGCACGATGGACTTCCGGCGGATTTCGGAGTCACGAGGCACTGGCTCGTCCTTCTTCAGCTGACGGAGATCGGGGCCAGGTCTGCGGCCTGACGTAGTGCCTCGATCATGCTACCGACCTCGGCGGTCCCGGTTCCGGCGATGTCGAAGGCCGTTCCGTGGTCCACGGAGGTGCGGATGACCGGGAGCCCGACGGTGATGTTGACGCCCGCCTCGATGCCGAGCACCTTGACCGGGCCGTGGCCCTGGTCGTGGTACATCGCCACGATGAGGTCGTAGTCGCCCCGGCCCGCGAGGAAGAAGGCGGTGTCGGCGGGCAGCGGCCCCCGGGCGTCGATGCCGTCGGCCTGTAGCCGCTCGATGGCGGGAGTGATCTTCTCCGCTTCCTCGCCCTCGCCGAACAGGCCGTTCTCGCCCGCGTGCGGGTTGATCGCGCACACGCCGATGACGGGCTCGGCCACGCCGGAGGCCTTGATGGCGGTGTGACCTCGGCGGACGGTCCGCTCGACCAGGCCGGGTTCGATCTTGGCGATGGCCGCGATCAGGCCGATGTGCGTGGTCACGTGGATGACCTTGACCTTGGGCGTCGAGAGCATCATCGACACCTCTTCGGTGCCGGTCAGGGCGGCGAGCATCTCGGTGTGGCCGGGGTAGAGGTGCCCGGCGGCGTGCAGCGCCTCCTTGTTCAACGGCGCGGTGCAGATCGCGTGCGCCTCACCCGCGAGCGCCAGCTCGGAGGCCACTCGGATGTACTGGTAGGCCGCGTCGCCCGCCGTGGCGCTCAGCTTGCCCCAGGCGAGGTCCTCGGGCAGTAAGCCGAGGTCGATCACGTCGATCCGGCCCCGGGTGAAGCTCGCCTCGGCGATGGAGCCGACGGCGACGACCTCGACCTCGGCGTTCATCAGTGCCGCGGCCTGGCGCAATCTGCCCGCGTCGCCGATCACCAGTGGCCTGCAGCGCTCGTACACGGTCGCCTCGGCGAGGGCGCCTGCGACGACCTCCGGGCCGATGCCTGCACCGTCTCCCATCGTGATGGCGATCACGGGTAGTGGCGTGCTCACAGGTCCTCCTGGTGATCAATCTGACGTTGTCGGCGATCCGGTCACGGGATGTGTCCGCTGTGGACTACTCGACCGCGCGCGGTGGGTGATCGCGGCGTCTCCTGCCGGAAGTCGCCGAGCCGCAAGGCGTTTGCGCGATGCGACTGTGCGCGAAACGCGCAACTTTGTCGAGCGGGCCCGCTGTCGGCGGGACTGAATCGGTTGACCTTCGATCCGGATCCGATTCGCTGACGATGGCGTAAAGGGAGGCATCTTGCAAGGCCAGTGCTGGTCTTGCTGGCCTCATGAACGTCTCCCTGAACCTGGACCCGAACCCGGTGCGAGATATCTGTTCTGCGCGAATCAGGCTATCGATGTTGCGCATATCACGCAAGCATGCAACTGTGTCGCACCAGCAGGTGCTCGGCGGGCGACGGCGCTCGAGAGCAACGGAGGTTCCGAATGCAGACAAAGATGTCCCGGAGAACGCTGCTCAAGGCGCTTGGCCTCGCCGGGGGATTGGCCGCGACCGGTGTCGTCACCGGCTGCGCGGGTCCCACGGGCGGGCCGCCACCCGGCTCGGTCACCCTGGGTCTCAACCGCTCGCTGGTCTCACTCGACAACAAGCTCAACCAGTTCGACGCCGCGGTCACCGTGCAGCGCGCGGTGCGCCAAGGACTGACCCGGATCGGACCGGATCTCGCGCCCGTGCCGGTGTTGGCCGACCGATTCGAGCTGACCGCGCCGACCCAATGGACGGTCCGGCTGCGCGACGACATCCGCTACTCCGACGGCAGCCCGGTCGCCATCGACGACATCGGCACGGCGCTGGAGATGTATCGGCAGGTCAATGGCTCCTACCTCGCGGCCTTCTTCCCCGAATGGCCCGAGGTCGTGCCCGTCGACGACCGCACCTTCACGCTGGAGACCAATCGGCCGCTGCCGGTTCTGGACTACCTGATGGCCAACATCCTGATCACCCCGGCCAAGGACAACATCCCCGAGGAGCTCCAGACCGGTATCGGCACCGGGCCCTACGTCGTCACCGCCTCCAACCGGGGTACCGGCGACTACAGCCTGCGCCGCAACGAGAAGTACTGGGGCGATCGGCCCAGCATCGAGCAGGTGCGGGTCCGGTTCACCCCGGAGGAGTCCAACCGCGTCGTCGCACTGCGCTCCGGCGAACTCGACCTCATCGACACGATCAGCCCCGACTCGGCCGAACAGCTCGAAGGGCTCGCCGATGTGCAGATCGACCGCGTCAGGGGCACCCGGATCAACCAGCTCTTCTACAACTTCCGCAAGCCCGAGGACCACCCGCTGTCCAAGGCCTCGGTGCGCCAGGCGCTCTCGCTGGCCATCGATGGCGACGTGCTGGCCAAGGACATCCTCGCCGACTCGGTGCGCCCGGCCAGGGGACCGGTGGCCGAGACCCTCAACGGCTCCGTCGTCTGCGGCGACTACACCTACGACCCGCGTCGAGCCAAGCAGATGTTGGAGGCCGAGGGCATCGCCGATGGCGACCTGCGGCTGACGCTGATCTGGGAGACCGGCGAGTTCGCCAGCGACACCACGGTCATGGAGGCCGTGATGCAGATGCTCGGCGAGATCGGCGTCGGCGTCACCCTGCGCCAGTTCGAACCGGGCGGCGACATCCCCGCCTGGCGGCAGGGCCGGGGCGGCGACTGGGACATCCTCGGCAACGGTTACGCCTCGCCGGTCGGCGCGGCCTTGCCGATCCTGCAGGGGATGTACGGCGGGACGCCGGAACGCGAACAGACCCGCGACACCTACCAGGGCTACGTCAACACCGAGGTCGTCGCGAAGCTCGACGAGGCCTACGCCGAGGTCGACCCCGACCGCAGGCAGGAGATCACCGCCGAGATCCAGCAGATCGTGTGGGATTCCTGGCCGAGTATGTGGGCGTTCGTGCCCAATTCGGTGCTGGCCTACCGAACCAGGGTCACCGGGGTGTCCTTGGAAGCCACCAACTCCTACCAACTCGAGCACATCGGTCTGGAGGCGTGAGGTGACGAGGTACATCCTCAAACGGTTAGGCCAGAGCGCGCTGGTCGTCATGCTCACCGTGTCGACCGTCTTCGTGCTGATCAGGATGGCACCGGGCGACCCGGCCGCCGCCTTCGCCGCGCCGAACGCCAGCTCCGAGGACCTGGCGGCGATCCGCACCGAACTCGGCCTCGACGGCTCGATCCTCTCGCAGTACCTGACCTTCCTCGGGCAGTTGTTCACCGGCGACATGGGCACCTCGTACTCGTTCCGGGCCCCCGCCTTCGACGTGGTGCTCGATCGGGTGCCCTACACGCTCACCCTGGCTTCGGCCTCGGTGCTGCTCACCGCGCTGATCGCCCTGCCGCTGGGCATCTGGATGGCCAGCCGGGCGGACACCGCGCGGGAGACCGGCGCGAACATCGCCACCGTCGCGGCCCAGTCGATGCCGGAGTTCTGGAGCGGCATCATGCTGCTCACCGTCTTCTCCGTGCTGGTACCGGTGCTGCCGTCCTCCGGCTTCACCACCTGGGCCGGGCTGGTGCTGCCCGCAGTCACCGTCGCGCTGTTGCAGATCGCGTTGATCTCCCGGCTGGTCCGGCGGGAGATGGTCGGCAACCTCAACTCGCACTATCTGACGGTCGCGCGGGCCCACGGCTTCGGCGAGCGGCGGCTGATCTGGGGATACGCGCTGAGCAACTCGATCATTCCGGTGATCACCGCGCTGGGCACCCGCTTCGCCGCGATGCTCAACGGCGTCGTCGTGGTGGAGGTCGTCTTCTCCTGGCCGGGCGTCGGTTCGCTGGTCGTTCGCGCGCTGGAGACGCGGGACTACCCGCTGATCCAGGCGACGGTCCTGGTCACCGCAGCGCTGGCCGTCCTCGTCCAACTGCTCATCGACCTGTTGTACCCGCTGCTCGACCCGCGGGTCCGGCTCGGAAAGGCCACGGCGCGATGACCACTACGAATACTCCGGAAACCCGGCCCAGCCGGGTGAAACCACGCCAGTTGCGCGATGCGGGCGCCGCTCGCCGCTCCCGCACCGCCAAGGCCAAGATCTGGATCGGCGCCGTGCTCACCGCGCTGGTCGTGCTTCCGGTGGCCCTGGCCAATCTCCTGCCGCTGCCGGACGCCAACGAGCAGGACCTCAGCTCCCGCCGACTGCCGCCCTTCTCCGAAGGCCACCTGTTCGGCACCGACCAACTCGGCCGCGACCTGCTGGCCAGGGTGCTCGACGGCGGCCAGGTCTCGGTACTCATCGGCGTGCTCGCGGTCGTGGTGTCCGGCCTGATCGGACTGATCGCGGGCGCCGCCGCCGGTTACTTCGGCGGCTGGGTGGATGCGGTGGTCTCCCGGGTGTTGGAAGCCCAGATGTCGTTGCCGCTGCTGATGATGCTGCTGCTCGTGGTGGCGTTGTTCGGTCCGTCCATCCCGGTGATCACCTCGGTCATCGCCATCGCCCAATGGCCGGAGGTCGCGCGGCTGACCCGGTCGATGGTGATGGTGGAACGCGAGAAGCCCTATGTGGACGCGGCGCGCACCCTCGGGCTGATGCCCTCCGGCGTGCTGTTCCGGCACGTCGTGCCCAACATCGTTCGCCAGACCAGCCTCGTCGTGCTGTTGCTGCTCGCCCAGGCGGTGCTGCTGGAGAGCGCGCTGAGCTACCTCGGCGCCGGACCGGAACGCCCGTACGCCACCTGGGGTCGGCTCATCTCCGACGGTCAGGACTACGTCACCACCTCGTGGTGGCTGGTGACCCTGCCCGGTCTGGTGATCGTGGCGCTCGTCGTCGGCGTCAACCTGCTCGGCGACGGACTTCGCGACCGCACCCGGCGCAAGAAGGGAGCCACGGCATGAGTTCCTTGGTCGAGGTCGAGGACCTACAAATCGAACTGGTCACCGGGCGCGGCGTCGTCCGAGCCGTCGACGGGGTCTCGCTGCACGTCGATCCGGGCGAGACGGTCACCCTGATCGGCGAGTCGGGCTCCGGGAAGTCGACGACCGCGATGGGCCTGCTGCGACTGCTGCCGCCGGGATTGGCCGTGTTGTCCGGCAAGGCCCTGCTGATGGGCCACGACGTGGTCGCGGATCCGGCGTCGATCGCGCAACTGCGCGGCAGCGTCGTCGGCCTCATCCCGCAGGACCCGATGACCGCGTTGAGCCCGGTGCAGACCATCGGCCGCAGGCTCACCGCGCTGGTCCGGCTCCGTAATCCCGGCACCAGCCGCCGTGCCGCGCGCGCCACCGCCCGGAATCTGTTGGAGCAGGTGCGGGTGCCCGACCCGGATCGGCTGCTGGACCGCTATCCGCACCAGCTCTCCGGCGGACTTCAACAGCGGGTGCTCATCGCCTGTGCACTGGCGGGCGAACCGAAACTGCTGATCGCCGACGAGCCGACCAGCGCACTGGACGTCACCGTGCAGGCGGGCGTGCTCAGCCTGCTGATGGACCTCCAGGAACGCACCGGGGTGGCGATTTTGATGATCACCCACGACCTCGGCGTCGCCCGGATGGTCTCCGACCGGGTGCACGTGATGAAGGCCGGTCGTTTCGTCGAGAGCGGCGAGGTCGAACAGGTGGTGGACGCGCCGACCCACGCCTACACCCAGCGGTTGTTGGCGGCCGTGCCCAGCTTGACGACGAAGGAGGCGCACGCATGAGCGAGCAGCCGATCTTGCAGGTGCAGGACCTCGTCGTCGAATTCCCCGGTGCCGGCGGCACACCGTTCCGCGCGGTCTCCGAGGTCGGCTTCGAGCTGCACCGGGGGCGGACGGTGGGCATCGTCGGCGAATCCGGCTGCGGCAAGAGCACCATCGCCCGCAGCATCGTCCGATTGCAGCGCCCCACCTCCGGCCGCATCGTGTTGGACGGCACCGACATCACCCGGCTGTCCGAACGCAAGCTGCGACCGATGCGGGCCCGCATCCAGATGATCTTCCAGGACCCGTACGCCTCGCTCGATCCGCATCTGGACGCGGGCGACATCGTCGGCGAGCCGCTGAAGTTGCAGGGCATGAAGGATTCGGCGCAGCGCCGCAAGGCCGCCACCGACCTGCTCGCCCGCGTGGAACTGCCCGAGTCAGCGGTGGACAAGCGGCCGGACGAGTTCTCCGGCGGGCAACGCCAGCGCATCGGCATCGCCAGGGCGCTTGCCTGCAAGCCCGACGTGCTGGTCTGCGACGAGGCGACCAGCGCCCTGGACGTCTCGGTGCAGGCCCAGGTCATCGCCTTGCTCAAGGACATCCAGGCCGAGAGCGGCGTCGCCTTCGTGGTGATCGCCCACAACCTCGGCGTGGTGCGGGAGCTGAGCGACGAGGTGCTGGTGATGCGCAAGGGCGAGGTCGTGGAACACGGCCCCGCCGCCCAGGTTCTGGGCGATCCCGCTGCCGAGTACACCCGGCAACTGCGCAGCGCCGCGCTCGATCCGACCACGATCACCGGACGAAAGCCGCGATACCTGCTGGCCGCGATCGGCGCGGGCGGCATCGAGGAGGAAAGGACCTCATGACGACCGGAGCACCCAGGCTGGTCCTCGGGACGATGACCTTTGCCGACACCGTCTCCGCCGCCGACGCGGAGCGGATGCTCGACACCGCGCTCGACGCCGGAATCGTCGACGTCGACACCGCCAACGGTTATGCCAAGGGCACCACCGAAACCCTGTTGGCCCCGCTGATCGCCCCGCGCCGGGATCGCATCAGGCTGGCGACCAAGGCGGGCATGCCGCACCCGGACGCGGGCGAGAACTCGCCGCTGTCCCCGGCGGGCTTGCGCGCCAGTGTCGACGGCAGCCTGCGCAGGCTCGGCGTCGACCACATCGACCTATTCTACCTGCACCAACCGGATGGTGCGGCCACCTTCGAGGACACCATGTCGACGGTGCGCGAGCTGGTCGAGGCGGGCAAGATCCGCCAACTCGGCGTGTCGAACTTCGCGGCCTGGCAGATCGTCGAGCTGAACCGAGTCGCCGATCAGGTCGGAGCGCCGAGGCCCGTGGTGGCCCAGCAGCTCTACAACCTGCTGGCCAGGCGAATCGACGAGGAGTACGCGGCGATGGCCGCGGCCACCGGCCTGGAGACGATGGTCTACAACCCGCTCGGCGGTGGCTTGCTCACCGGCAGGCACCGTTTCGAGAGCGAGCCGGGCAGCGGCCGATTCGGCGATTCGGTGTTGGCGGGCATGTACAAGCAACGCTACTGGGACGCCCAGCTCTTCGAGGCGATCGACGCACTCGCCGAGATCGCCGCGCGCGCCGAGGTGCCGCTCACCGAACTCGCCCTGCGCTGGCTGGCCTCCCGGCCCGTCGTGGACGCCGTCCTGCTCGGCGCATCGCGGATCGAACACCTCACCGCCAACATCGAGGCGCTGGGCAAGGGCCCGTTGCCCGCCGAGCTGGTGGCGGCCTGCGACGAGGTGGGCGCCCGGCTGCGCGGGCCGATGCCCGCCTACAACCGCTGATCAACCAACCCCGACCCACAGATCTGCCTAAGGAGCACCGCTTCCATGGACGCACTCGAATTCGCCCGCCGCATCCGCAACCGGGAGCAGGCCGTCGGCTATTGGGTGGTGCTGGATGACCCCATCGCCACCGAGCGGCTGGCCCGCATCGGCTATGACTACGTGGCCGTCGACGCCCAGCACGGCCTGCTCGGCTACACCGGCATCCGGGACGCGATGCTCGCGATCGACGCGGGCGCCACGTCCGCCGCGATGGTGCGGGTCGAGCAGAACGACCCGTTCGCCATCGGCCGGGTGCTCGACGCGGGCGCCACCGGCGTGATCGTTCCGCTGATCGACAACGCCGAGGACGCCGCCGCCGCCGTGCGCTCCACCCGCTACCCCCCGCACGGCCGCCGGTCCTACGGCCCGATGCGCGCCCAGCTGCGGGTCGGCCCGACGCCCGCAGTCTCGGACGAGGCCACGCTGGTGCTGGCGATGATCGAGACCCCGGAGGGCCTGGCCAACGTCGACGAGATCTGCGCGACCCCCGGCCTGGATGGCGTCTACGTCGGCCCCTCCGACCTGCGGCTCGCGGTCGGCGGCGCCACCTCCACCGACCCGGCGGTGGACGGACCGTTCGAGGAGGCCGTGGAGAAGATCGCCAAGGCTGCCGAGAAGGCGGGAATCGCCGCAGGCATCCACAACCCCAGTGGTGAGGCGGCTCGCCGCAGGCTGGCGCAGGGCTACACCTTCGCCTCGGTGGCCTGCGACCTCGTGCACCTGGAGCAGGCGGCCCGCTCGCACCTGGCTGCCGCGCGAGACGACCGATGAGTGCGCTTCACGAGGTGGAGCCGGGCCGCACCGAGGCCCGGCTCGCCGCGCCCACCGCACAGTCCCACGCGGCCAACCTCGCCGTGCTGCCCGACGGCGACCTGGGCTGCGTCTGGTTCGGCGGCACGCAGGAAGGCGTGCACGACATCCGGATCTGGTTCTCGCGCCTGAGCGCCGACACCTGGTCGGAGCCGGTCGCGTTGAGCGATGATCCGGAGCGTTCCGAGCAGAATCCGGTGCTCTTCGCCGCCCCGGACGACAGCCTGTGGTTGTTCTGGACCGCCCAACATGCCGGGCACCAGAACACCGCCGAGGTCCGCACCCGCCGGTCCACCGACAGCGGCCGGACCTGGAGCGAGCCTCGGGTGTTGTTGCCCGCGACCGAGACCGGCGGCGTCTTCGTCCGCCAACCGGTGCAGGTCACCCCGGATGGCACCTGGCTGTTGCCATCCTTCTCCTGCCGGACACCGGAAACCGGCACCTGGTCGGGTGGCGAGGACACCAGCGCGGTGTACGCGAGCACCGACGACGGGTGGACCTGGACCCGACACGACGTCGACGACAGTCGGGGAGCGGTGCACATGAACGTGCTGCCCGCCGCCGAAGGCTATGTCGCGCTGTACCGGAGCCGATTCGCCGACAACATCAAGCACAGCGCATCGGCGGACGGCCTGCACTGGAGCGCACCCGTGCCGACCGCGTTGCCCAACAACAACTCGTCGGTGCAGGCCACCCGGCTCGCCGACGGCAGGTTGGCGCTGGTCTACAACGCCAGCAGCGCGGCCGATGCCAGCCACCGCCGCGCGGGCCTGTACGACGAGGTCGACGACCACGGCGCGTTGGGCGGCACCGAACGCGCCCCGGTCGCCGTCGGGGAAACCGCCGCCGACGACCGCCAGGCCTTCTGGGGCGCGCCCCGGACTCCGATCGCGCTGGCCACCTCGGCCGACGACGGGCGCACCTGGCAGCGGCATCCCGATCTGGCCCAGGGCGAGGGCAACGCCCTGACCAACAACTCCCGGGACGGCTTGAACACCGAGCTGTCCTATCCGTCGATCACCCAAGACGCCCAGGGCTATGTGCACGTCGCCTACACCCACCACCGGTCGTCGATCCGACACACCCGCATCGCGCCCGACTGGCCGGGCTGGCAGGAGACCCGATGAGCCTCACCCTGATCACCACACCCACGTTCGGCCGGTTCTCCACCGAACCGTGGGAGTTGCTGCGTAACGCCGGGGTCGACGCGCAGCGGCCCCGCGAGGACGGCCCGCTACCGAGGGCCGAGCTGCTGGCCAGGGTGGGCGAGGCCGAGGCGCTGATCGTCGGACTGGATCCGATCGACCGCGAGGTGTTCGAGGCGGCACCGAAGCTGAAGGTCGTCGCGAAACACGGGGTCGGCTACGACAACATCGATCTCGATGCGGCGCGGGATCACGGGGTGCGGGTGGTCTACGCGCCCGGCAGCAATTCGCGGGCGGTCGCGGAGCTGACCTTCGGGTTGCTGCTCGACGTGGCCAGGGGGATCTCCGCCAACGATCGGGCCGTCCGGGCCGGGGGCTGGCCGAAGACCTTCGGCGTCGAGTTGGCCGGTCGCAGCCTGGGCATCCTCGGTTTCGGCCGGATCGGCAGGTTGATGGCCGGTTATGCCGAGGCGTTCGGAATGAACGTCGTGGCCCATGACCCGTTCCTGGCCGCCGACGCGTTCGGCTCGGTCGCCTCGGCGGACCTGGCCACCACTCTCGACTGCGATGTGGTCAGCCTGCATCTGCCCGCGGCACCGGGTGCTGGTCCGCTGCTCGACCGCGAGCGGCTGAGCGCGATGCGGCCGGGCTCGATCCTGCTCAACGCCGCACGCGGCGGTCTCGTCGATGAGCAGGCCCTCGCGGATCTGTTGCACAGCGGGCACTTCGCCGGTGCCGGTTTCGACGCCTTCGCGCTCGAACCGATCGGCGACAGCCCATTGGCCAGCGCGCCGAATGTGGTGCTCACCGCACATATCGGTGCGTGCAGCCGGGAGGCGAATGCGGCGATGGGTATCGCCGTCGCCGAAGGAGTTCTCAGCGTGCTCGGTGGTACCGAGCCGCGCCACAGCGCCGTGTGACGGCTCCTAACCACCGAAGAGGAAATCATGAAGATCGAACGCATTCGTCTCGACAAGGCCAAGTTCGACATGGTCGACTTCGCCAAGCACCCGACCGGTTTCTCGCTGGTGTACGAGCCGGGTAGCCGCAAGCCGACCAGCGCCTATGCCATCCGCATCTACACCGATGAGGGTGTGATGGGCGGCTATGTCGGCGGCAATGCGGTCGCTGCGGCGCAGTTGCGCATGTTCGGCGACTACCTGATCGGCAAGAACCCGTTGCAGCGGGAGCTGATCTACAACGACGTCAAACGGCAGCTGCGCAAGTTCGACAAGATGGGCATGGGCTTCGTCGACATCGCGCTGTGGGATCTGGCGGGCCACGTCCACAATGCTTCGATCCGAACCCTCTTGGGTGGTTGGAAGACCCGGCTGCCCGCCTACGCCTCGACGGCGGCGGGCGACCGCAACGGCGGCCTGGACAGCGCCGAGGCCTACGCCGACTTCGCGGTGGCCTGTAAGGAACTCGGCTACCGGGCCTACAAGCTGCACGTCTGGGACGAGTACGAGGTCTCGGAGATCGTCAAGACCATCGCCAAGGTCCGCGAGGCCGTCGGCCCCGACATGGATCTGATGTTGGACCCGGGCTGCAAGCTGGAAACCTTCGCGCACGCCATCCAGGTCGGCCGCGCCTGCGACGAGGCGAACTTCCTGTGGCTGGAGGATCCGTACAAGGACACCGGCATCTCGATCTTCGGCCACAAGCGGCTGCGGGAACTGATCCGCACGCCGCTGTTGCAGACCGAGCACGTCCGGGGCCTGGAGCAGCACGTCGACTTCGTGGTGGGCGGCGGCACCGACTTCGTGCGTGCCGACACCGAGTACGACGGCGGCATCACCGGCGCGCTGAAGATCGCGCACGCCACCGAGGGCTTCGGCTTGGACGTCGAACTGCACACCCCCGGCCCGGCTCAGCGGCAGCTGATGGCGTCGCTGCGCAACACCAACTACTACGAGATGTCCTTCGTGCACCCGAAGTCCAGCGAGATCGGCCGTAGCCAGCTCGTCTACGCCGATGACTACCGGGACGGCCTGACCGCGATCGACGCGGACGGCTATGTGCCGGTCCCCGAGGGCAACGGCCTCGGCATCACCTACGACTGGGATGTCATCGAGGCGAACACCGTCGAGACAGTGGAATTCTCCTGATGACGACATCGGAAGCGAGACCCGAGCAGGCCGACCTCTACGCACTGCGCGCGGAGGATGTGCAGGAGCCGCCCACCACCCTTCGGGGACGGCTGAAGTACCTCGGACCGGGCATGATTCTCTCGGCGGCGGTGGTCGGATCCGGTGAGCTGATCCTGACGACCTCGCTCGGTGCCAGGGCGGGTTTCGCCCTGATGTGGCTGATCATCGTGGCGACCACGGTGAAGGTCTGGGTGCAGATGGAACTCGGGCGCCTGACGGTCTTATATGGCCGGCCTGCGCTGGAGGCATTCAGCGATGTCGCCCCGAAGACGCGGCGCGGCAGCTGGATCAACTATCTGTGGATCGGCATGGATTTCGCCAAGATGTTCCAGCGCGGCGGGATCATCGGCGGAGTGGCGGCGGCCTGTTCGATTCTCTGGCCGATCGTCGGTGAGCCGCTGAGCCGGGAGTCCACCACGGTGTGGTGTGTGGTGGTCGTGGTGATCACCATCGCGATCCTGCAGAGCAGCAAGTACTCGATCGTCGAGACCGCCTCGGTGATCGCGGTGGCGATGTTCACCCTGATCACGGTGGGTCTCGCGTTGGCGCTGCCGTTCACCGAGTTCGGTTGGGGCGTCGGCGACATCGCGGGCGGCCTGGAATTCGCGGTACCCGTGGGTGCACTCGGGCTCGCGGTGGCGATGTTCGGTTCCACGGGTGTGGGCGCCGACGAGATGACCACCTACACCTACTGGTGCATGGAGAAGGGTTACGCCCGCTGGACCGGACCCGCCGACGGCACCAAGGACCGCGATCGGCGGGCCGAGGGCTGGCTGAAGGTGATGCGCCTCGACGTCGCGGTGGGCTGGCTGGTGTGCACGATCTGCACGATCGCCTTCTACATCATCGGTGCGTCGGTGCTGCATCCGCAGGGACTCGTGCCCGAGGGCAACGAGATGATCACCACGCTGTCCCGGATGTACACCGACACCATCGGCGGCTGGGCGGAGATCGTGTTCCTGCTCGGGGCGATCGCGGTGCTGTTCTCCACCAACATCGGCTCGACGGCCAGTGTCCCGAGGCTCTGGACCAACACCCTGGGCATCATCGGCGTGCTGAACTGGAAGGACCCGGAGGTGCGGCGCAAGACGATCCGCATCCTCACCTTCTGTTTCCCGCCGCTGTGGGCGTCGTTCTACCTGTTCGTGCAGTCCCCGGTGCTGATGGTGCAGATCGGCGGCATCGGATCGGGAATCTTCCTGGTCGCCGTGGTCATCGGCGTCTGGTACCTGCGGGCCAAGGAACCGGATAAACGCTTCCGCCCGAACCCCTTCATCACCGGAGCCCTGGTGGTGAGCAGCATCGCGATCATGCTGCTGGGGGTCTACTCCGCACTGGAGGTCTTCGGCATCTCCATCGGCTGATGCTCTCGGCGCGGCGGCGGGGCTCTCGCTGCGCCACCGCAACCTCGACGAGAGGTCCCCGGCGACGGGGGCCTCTCGTCGGTTTTTCAGGGGTCAGAACACGTAGGTGCCTTCGGCGATGACGCCGTTGGCCTGGTAGTCGACGCTGATGTCGAGGGTGGATTCTTTCTGGACGCGGGCGGCGAGTTCCTTGCCGCGCTCGATCCAGGGGAGTGCCTCTTCCTCGGTGCGGAAGCCGGAGTTTCGGCCCTCGGCGAGGTCAAGGGTGTCCTGCCACTGGTTGTCCCAGGCAGCGAGGTCGCGGACAAGGTCCGCACTGAGCCCCAGATACTCGCCGGTCTCCTCGATCGACCAGTCGTAGCCTTCGGCGTCATCACCTCGGCGGTAGTAGAACGGACTCCGATCCCACTCGGTGAGGATCGTAATCTTGGTTGACATTGCCTTCCTTCGGTTCTTGTGCCAGCGAATATCGATACCCTGTTAGGCGCCAGCTGGCGGGCAGTGCGGATCTGACCGTGCTAGTAATATTCCGCGCCGCGTTCTCGGAGATCAGAACACACAAGTCCCCTTATCGTAAAAGCCGTTTGCTTGGTAGTCGACGCTAGACACGACCGGAGACTCTGTCTTGACCCGAGCTGCGAGTTCTTTTCCCTTCTCGATCCAGGCCCGTTCGGCCTCGGGGGTAGGGAACCTAGAGTCCGGTGGGTAGCCTCGATCGTAGATGGACTGATATTCGTCGTCCCATGCGGTGAGGGCGACGACGAGTTCGGCGCTGAGCTGCAAGTCTATTGCCGCTTCATCGATCCAATGGTTGGTTCGCTCACCTTTTTTGGCGACGTAAAAGAATGGGCCTTCCTGGAATCCCGCGTGCAATGCTACGGCCAAGAGCATGGGATCTCACTTCCGCTCGCGGTGTGGTCGAATCTTATCGTTGAGGCTCAGTGGGTACGAGGTCACAATAAAGCCGTTGTCGGAAACGACTATAGCTATGCGGCGTGGATTTTTGTTGATTTCTATCTCGTAGACCTCCCCGTCTTCTCCGCAATAGCCAGCGATTGGGCCATTTTCAAGCAACTCGAAAATGGTATCGATGACCTGAGTCTCCGGCAATCCCACTTCCTCGAAGTTCCCGACCCTGTTCTCACGGAGAATGTGGGCTCTTCCCGCTGTGTACCTGTCACCTTCCTCCAACCAGATCAGGTGACCCTGCCAGTGGCGGCCCACACGGACGACCTTCTCAGGGCTGATCTTGCTTCCGTTGCGGCGGATCTCGGCAATCTCTTCGGCGTAGCGAATCGCTGGGTCGGGGTGTCGGTTGGTGTCGTTGGCAGGGGTGGTGAGCAGCGGTGGCCGGGTTGCGTTGTCGTCGCTGGTCGAAGCCAGCAGCGACGATGAGCCGCCGCCGATGCCGTGCCCCGCGATCTCCTGGCAGTATCTGTCGATGCGGTCTTGGGCTTGGGCGAATAAGTCATGGGCTGCGCGGACATCCTGGCCGGAGCGGACGGCCAGCCGGTTGATCTGGGTGACCTCGGGCTGTGTCGATCCGGTGGTGGCGGTGGCGAAAACGGCGGCGCCGTCGCTGATCGCCGCGTCCGCCACGGCCGCAGCGTGGCGGGCCTCGGTCAGTAGGGCATGGGCTCGCTGGAGCTGCGCGACCACCTCGGTGACGGACACGGCATGACTCCTCACTTTCTGTGACGTAATCAGGATGCCAGCTGCGGGCAAGTCCTTTTTGGATAACGGCAAAGAGGCCCAACATGGGGTGGCAGATCGGCGATCAGCCGACTGCGGTGCGCTCGCCCGCGACCTCGATGTGCGCCCGGTCGGATAACGAGCGCAGCAGGCACAGCGTGCAGGGGGTGCCATCGCCCGCGTCGACTCTGTCGACGGGCTGGCCGACGCCGAACACCGCGCCACAGAGGGAGACCAGCGGCATCGGTGCCGGGGTCGCGGCCCCGATCTCCACGATGTGTACGGGCATCGTGCCCGGGAGGCGAAGGAAAATTCGGAGGGCTTCCTCGCCGCCGACCTCTTTCGGAGGTGCCCACAACACCGCTGTGCAGTCGGCGCAGTCCGCGAAGCGCATTGCCGGTATGCCGGGCAGCACCTCGGTCGGGGGTGGGCCGATCAGCAGTGAGGTGCCGCAGAGCGCGGTGACGCGGTCGCCATCGATGGGGATCGGTTCGCCGGTGTTGACGAACACCTGATGGCGGTCGAGGAAGATTCCGGCTGCGGGCAGTGCGGCCTGTTCCATGAGTAGCGGTTCGTCGGCGGTCTCCCGGTCCTCGGTCATCGCCGATTCCCGGTGAGCGCCCGGACGTACGGTCGAATGCGAGCCGCCCGCATCCGGTGTACGACCGGGACGAGCTTGAACGTCGTCAACGTCCTCACCGAACCACCGCCAGGCGGCGGGGCTGACGTGTGCTGGTGGCGAGACAACGCGGGCAGTGCTGTTCCTCGTAGTAGGGCTGGGCGATCGGCTCGCGGTTGAGCGCGGTGAACTCCGCGCCCGGTGCACACACCGGCCGGATACACGCTTGCCCGTCCACGGTCCACCGCTCGTGCACGGCCCGATGGGTGTCGCCGTCACGAATGCTCCGGACGAACCACAGGCCGGTCATCGGTGGATTCCCGAAGTGAACAGGGAAGCAGGACGGCCTGGATCGTTCTCGGCGTCGTCTCGGCCGTCCCCGACATCCGTTCCGGCGACCGGCTTACCGGATTCTGCGCAGGTCAGTGCTCGGCGCAGTGCGTCGCCCAACTCGGGAATGCGGTCGGAGTGCACGAGCCAACGGCCCAGAGTCGACGTGCGGCTGCGGATAGAGACCTCCACCCCCTCGGGCCGTGGCCGGAACTGGAGTCGACGGATACCGCTGGTGCCATCGATTGCGGGCAGATCGATCGCGCGCCCGGTCCAGAGGGCGTCGAGCACATCGACCGCATCCGTTGGCGTGATGGCGGCCCGAATCGGGTCCGCGCCGGGCCGGACGCCCTCGACGAGCACGCCGTGCCCGCCCGAGGTGACGAACATGATGCCGCTCCTGCTGATGTCGGTGTCGAGAAAAAGTGCGTTGAGGGTCGTCATGAGCCCACCGCCATGGCCAGCCGTTCCTCGACCAGGCGAGCCATGATCGAAGCGAAGGCCACCGTGCGGATGTGGGTCCGCCGTCGGGTCGGCGGCGGGCGATATCCCCAGATCACCAGCGGAAACCCGGCGGCGATCAGAAGTACGCCGAGGACGAGTAGCGCGGTCATGCGACGCCGTCCTTGTGCTGGTGCTTGATGCACCGCATGGGTGGCGCACTGTGTCGCAGTCCTCGCAACGGGACCGGTCCATCAAGGCCGTTCGTGTGGAACGCCGAGAAGAAGCCCACGTGGGCGGGCAAGTCAGTTGAACGTTTGTAGGGCATTGGCAACCTCCAGGTCTGACAACTTCGCCAAGTTGGCGCAGTTGTGTCGCACTTGTTTATTTCAGTGCGCCAACTGGTGGTCAATGCCCTGATCGGGTATCTCGGGCCTACTACGTCGGCGTCTATCGTCTGGTACATGCCTGGCACCAGGAGTCCAATCACCGTGGCCGTCGGTGACGCGCTCGCCGAAATCCGCAGGCGTTCTGGCCTGTCTGTGCGTGAGGTTGCACGCCGGATGGAGTTGCACCACTCGGCGATCGTGCGCGCCGAAGCGGGAACGAAACGTCTCGAAGATGACGAGGTAGCCACTTTGCTGGGGCACCTCGGTGCTACGGCTGCTGAACGTCAATCGATCATGGCGATGCTGCGTGATACCGATCGATCTGCCTGGTCTGCCATGGGCCACTCGATGCCCGTGCAGCTCTCGACGTTGGTCCGCTACGAGAAGGATGCTCGGCGCATCATCGAGGTGAGTTCGGCTCTCGTGCCCGGTCTATTGCAGACGGAGAACTACATACGCGCGATCATGTCAATGGGCGACGTACCAGCCGATGAGATCGACGACCGAGTGACGTATCGGTTGGGACGCCAAGCGGTCCTGCGGCGAACGACGCCGCCAGCCCTCGAAGCGATCATCGACGAGGCCGTGCTGCTACGCCACATCGGAGGCCACGCGGTCATGGCCGAGCAGCTTCGCGAACTAGAATCGATCGCTCATGATGCGTCAGTAACGGTGCGGGTTCTGCCGCTCGAAGCAGGCGCGCACCGAGGCATGATTGGCGGCTTCACGGTGTTGGAATCACTTGACACCGCTCCTGTAGTCCACCTCGAACACCTTGACAGCGGAACCTTCGTGCACAAGCGGCCAGACACAAAGACGTTCTTGGATGCGCTGGATAGCCTGCGTTTGATCGCGCTGAGCCCGGAGGCGTCCACCGAACTCATCGCGACGCACGCGGACATTCACGCACGAGAGGCGTCAAGATCATGACGAACATGCGCGGTTGGAAGAAGTCGAGCAGATCCCAGACAGGTACCGGGTGCGTCGAGATCGGCCACGCCCCCGGCTTAGTCGGCATCCGGGACACCAAGAACCGCGATGGGGGCACGCTCGTCGTCGATCGTGCGGCCTTCGGCAACCTGCTCGACGCGGTCAAATCCAACAAGCTCGGCTGACGCTCTTGCGTACCGGTGGTGTCGAGCACGAACCGGCTCGACACCGTCAGGAATCCACAACGGCGCCTCGCTGTGGCTGCCTCAGGTCGGTCCGTGGCGACTGAAAGCTCGCCCATCCTGGAGGATTCGGCCGTCCATGGCGGATAGACCTGCTTCACTGGCTACATGAACGACCCCGGAACCACCGGCCTTCTGATCGCGGCCGGGCTCACCGTGGTTGCGCTGCTGCTTCTTCTCTACACCGGGTGGGCGCGCCGGGGCCGGTCCGCAGCGGCGCGGGAATGGATGGGCAACGACTTCGGCAGCCGGACGCAGGACGAGCGGATGACGGTGCTCGGCGCCCCGCTGTTGGCCGTGATGTGTCTGTGCATCGCCCTCGGCATCCTTCCGACGGTCGGGCGGTACCTGATGCTGGTGACCTTCCCGATCGCCGCGCTGCTGTTCCTGCCGTTCCTGGTCGTCGTCCTACTGCCGTTCGTCCCGCTGCCGAACTTCGTCTACCCACGGTGGGCCCGCCCATTACGCGAGCGCAATCGCCAATCAGAGACAGCGATCCGCGCTGCCCTCCGTCGCCGCCGCTGATAAGCCGAGACTGTGCTCGCCCCCTGCTGTGGCAGCCTTCCCATCAGTCTCGGCTTACGGTCTCGGCGAACTCATCGTAGGTAGCGCCGTTGGCTATTCTCGAACTACTTTCGGCCAGCCCGGTGACGATGTCGCCTTCGACTACATACCGTCCAGAGCATGAATGACCGAACTAGCCTTGACATTCTTGCAGGTTATCGACAGCCTCCGTTCTTCTTTGATGCTCGGGACGGCGATATTTCCAACCATACAATCGACGAGGCGATCGACTCGTGGCTACGGATGGAGATCTCCACGCCGTCGGGCCTCGGGCGGAACTGGAGCCGCCGAATACCGGTAGCTCCTTCGACCGCTGGAAGGTCGATAGCGCGCCCACCCCACAGCGCGTCGAGCACGTCGACAGCGTCCGTAGGCGTGATCCTGGCGCGGACTGGATCTGCGCCGGGCCGGACACCCTCGATGAGGACACCGTGCTCGCGCGAGGTGACGAACATGATGCCGCTCCTGTTGCAGGGTGCGAAGAAAAGAACATTGATGCTGGTCACGAGCTCACCGCCGCAATGAGTCGTTCCCGGGCAATCCGGTCGAAGATCGCCGCGACGGCAACCGTTCGGACATGTCGCTGTGGACGAGCGGACGGCGTGCGATAGCTCCAGATCGTCAGCGGGAGTCCAGCAGCGATGAGGAGTAGGCCGAGGGTGAGGAGCTGGTTCACAACGCAGCCAACAAGTCGTCGATCGGGGCCGGGCTCTGGACGGCGCAACACGAAAACACCGCCCTGGCACGCGAGCAGTCCCGCGCGGCGCTCGATAGGCTGCTCGCGGCCTACCTTCCATAAGATCGAGATGGGCACGTCCTGCCGTCGTCATCCGATGGCTCGTGATGGGTGCTCATGACGGCCCCTGGGGCTGCGCGAGCTTTCCCGCGATTCGTGCGATGTCGCTGAGATCGCGCTCGTCGAGTCGATCGGCGAAGCTACGACGCACGGATTCCAGGTGCATGGCAGTCGCTCCGCGAAGAGTGTCACGCCCAAGGGGTGTGAGCACAAGCAGGCAACCGCGACCGTCCGCTGGATCCGGATCACGGCGAATCAGCTCGCGCGCTTCCATCCGGCCAGCGTGACGCGAGAGCCTGCTTCTCGACCAGCCCATCTTCTCCGCCTGGGCATGCAGCGTGCTCGTCATCTCTGGTGCTTCGACCAGGGTGCTGAGAACTTCATAGTCCGGCTCCGAGAGCCCCGACGCCACGAGGCCCTGCACCACACTGGCCTGCACCGCGATCGTCATGCGACGGAACGCGCGCCAGGCGACTTCCTCACCCTCGCTCAGCCACGGTGCTGCGGAGCCGACCCTTCTCGTTGACATGTAATCATTCTAGCGTCTACGCTCATTTACATGTCAACGAAACCTGTGAGAGTGGTGGTTCTTACGTGCAGCACGCGACCCGGCGCGACCGGCCCCGCGGTTGCGGACTGGCTCCTGAGAACTCTCACACCACACGCCGACGCACTCGGCGTCGAACTTCGACATGTCTCACTGCGCGATCTCAACCTCCCGTTCTTCGACGAAGAGGAGCACCCTGCTCTCGGCTCCTACCGGAACCCGCACACCACAGCGTGGAGCAACATCGTCGATCCGGCAGATGGCTTTATCGCCATCACGCCCGAGTACAACTACGGCATGCCCGCAACCCTCAAGAATGCCCTCGACTATCTCAGCCATGAATGGGCGTGGAAACCCATGGGATTCGTGAGTTACGGCAACACGTCGGCAGGCACTCGGTCCGTACAACATGCAAAACAGGTGATCACGACTCTTCGCCTCGTCCCGCTCGGCTCGACCGTTGCTTTACGCCTACAAGACACGATCGATAGCGGCAGAGTGCGGCAGAATGCACATCTGACCGCGTCGGCGAACGGCTTGCTCGAGGAGCTGGTCAGGCTCGCTCACGCGCTCTCGCCCATGCGGGAGGCCGCACAACGCAGCGCCGAAGTTGGGCCGCTGCCGGGTAGCTATGCCCGCCCACTCACCTCTGAAGATGGCCCGCATGTGCTGGTTCTGCAGCGGTGCTGCTGGGTCGATGAGGCGTTGAGCAACACGACCCTAGACCTCGCTCCGTTCACTGAGACCCTCGAAGAGGTGCAAACCTGGCTGGCCGACTGGGCGGCGACCGGGCTCTGGCTCGACGGTCGTCTCATCGGAATGGTTCGCACTCGGCGCGAATCGCGAACGGGACACATCGGCAGGCTTGCCGTGGTTCCAGATCTGCACGGACAAGGAATCGGGCGCTGGCTCCTCCGGAGCGCGACAAACGCCCTGGAGGGATCATGCGACCGTATCGAACTCAGCACCGGATCGCTGAGCGCGAAGAACATTGACCTGTACACGAGCGAAGGATTCGTCCGGCAAACCGAGAACTTCACAGGAACAGTGGAACTCATCAAGCACATCTGAGGAATCGGATGACAGCGGCCCCCGGCTACGGTCGGGACAGCGGCCACCTGTGGTGGCGCACGTCTTCCCGTCCGTGCTGGATCCGGATCCACGGCGTGCTAATGAGAGAATTGCCGTTCGGTGTGTCGATGGCCGGAAAACGAACATTGCCATTGTGGTCGGAAGCAATGGGTACATCGTGACTTCCAACCCTACGGATCGAAAACTGGAAATCGTATGAATGCCGTACAGGCCGATCTTGAAATCCTGGCCGGGTATCGCCAGCCGCCGTTCTTCTTCGACGATCGGCAGCGCGAATTTCTCAACCACACCCTGGCGGAGACCGCAGAGTTCTTCCAGTTTTCTTCGGCCCTGGTCACGGAGTTGGCTGCCTGGGATTCGGAGTGTCAGGCAACGATGAACATCGACGAGCCCCAAGACGCCGGATTCAGCTCAGATGCTGCGTACCAGGCTCGGCTGCGTAAGGGCGCTGCCCTTGCTGTTCGGATCAAGAACGAAGCAACCAACATCGGGCGGGTCGGCTACCAGACTGACAGTGAGTTCGAGCGAGGTGCTGATGCCTTGTGACCGACTGGTATCGCGGATAGGCGCAACCGGCTTCGGGTGCACGTCGTACCCGCCCCACCAACGCACAAGGGCCCGAGCGCTGCACGCGCTCGGGCCCTTGACCTGCGGCGGAGGATACGGGATTCGAACCCGTGAGGGTTTTAGCCCAACACGATTTCCAATCGTGCGCCTTAGGCCGCTCGGCCAATCCTCCGCCGGAGACTTTACCCGATCGGGTTCCCGGCCCGGATACCGGCTCTGCATGGCTGATGACCTGGGCAAACATCGATCCGAGTCGCGCAGACACCAACGCCCTGCCGGGGCGGACCCGAGCCGAACCGACTCGGTTGTTCGCCCCGCGCAGGGCGGGCGTTCGTTCACTAGAGCGGCGGACCCGCAAACCCCGGGCCCGCCTCGGTCAACCTGTTCGCACCACCGACCGTCGCGAGCGGTACTCGTTGAGCATCACGGCCAGGATGATCACGGCACCCTGGATGGCCTGCTGCCAATAGGCACTGACCTGCAAGGCAATGAGTCCGTTGGTGATGACGCTCAGCAGCACCGCGCCCAGCACGGTGCCGAGGATCGTCCCCCGACCACCGAACAGGCTCGCGCCACCGATCACCACCGCGCCGATCGCCGTCAACTCATAACCGACACCCGCGCTGGGCTGGGCCACCGACAACCGGGCCGTCTCCAGCAAGCTCGACAGCGCCGCCAGTGATCCGGCCGTGGCGTAGACGAACAGCTTGACCCGGTCCACCCGGATGCCGGAGAGCACCGCGGCCGGTTCGTTCGAGCCGGTGAAGTAGACGTGGCGTCCCAGGGTGGTCCGGCTCAGCACCAGGTGCGCCCCGACCGCGACCACCGCAGCGATCCACACCGGGATCGGGATGCCCAACCACGAACCCTGGCCTAGCGCCAGGAACGGCGGGGCGAAACCGGTCTGGGTGGAACCGCTGGTCAGGCCGAGCGCCAGACCTCGGGCGATGCCGAGCATTCCCAGGGTGATGATGAACGGTGGAACTCTCGTCAACACGATCAGCACACCGTTGAGCACGCCACACGCCAAGCCGGTGAGCAGCGCGAACGGGATCGCGACGATATAGGGCAGATCGGCGACGATCACCCAGTAGCCGGTGGCCACCGAGGTCAGCGCGACCACCGAACCCACCGACAGATCGATGCCGCCGGTGGCGATCACGAAGGTCACACCGACCGCGATGATCACCACCAACGCCGCCTGCCTGGCCACCACGACCAGGTTGTCCAGCGTCACGAAGCTGTCGGTGCGGATCGCGAGTAAGGCCAGCAGCGCCAACAACACTAAGACCAGGCCGGACTCGCGGGCCCGCAGCGCGCGTTGCCAGAACGGTGCCGTCCTTGCGGCGGCCTCCTTCTCGGCCTCGGTGGGAGGGTCCGGCGGTGTCACGGACTTGGTCTCAACCATGGATGGACTCTTCCTCCTCAGCCGGCGGATGCCGTGGTCACACCGGTGGCCAGCGCCACCACCTGCTCCTCTGTGGCGCTTGCCGCATCGAGCTCCCCGACCGAACGTCCCTCGTGCAGGACGACGATCCGATCGCTCATGCCCAGGACCTCCGTGAGTTCACTGGAGATCAACACAATCGCGACGCCCTCGGCCGCCAGCCTGCGGATGATGCGGTAGATCTCGGCCTTGGCGCCGATGTCCACCCCCCGCGTCGGCTCGTCCAAGAGCAGCACCGTCGGGTTGGTGGCGAGCCACTTGGCCAGCGATACCTTCTGTTGGTTACCGCCCGAGAGCGCGCCGACGATGGAACCGACGTCCGGGCTGGCGATACGCAGGTCGCTGCGGAACCGCTCCCCGAGCTGTCGCTCCTTGGGCGGTCGGAACCAGCCGCCCGGCGCGACCTGATCCGGGACGGTCACCGAGATGTTGTTGCCGACCGACTTGTCCAGGAACAGCCCCGAGAACGCCCGGTCCTCCGACAGATAGCCGAGGCCGGCGCGTACCGCGTGCTTCGGATGCCGGAACGCCACGGACTCGCCGCGCAGCAGGACCTCGCCCTCGAACCGCTCGGCGCCGAACACCGCTTTGGCGGTCTCGGTGCGACCGGAACCGACCAGACCGGCCAGGCCGACGATCTCGCCCGCGCGCACCTGGAAGGAGACGTCGTGCACTCGGGTTCCGCTGCTCAGCCTGTTGACCTCCAGCACGACCTCGTCGCGGGCGGCATCGGAGCGCTGGCCGTAGAGCTGGGTGATCTCCCGGCCGACCATGCGGGTGACCAACGCGTCCGAGTCGGTGTCGGCCACCGTCAACACGCCGTTGTGCTTGCCGTCGCGCAGCACGGTCACCCGGTCGCACACGGCGAAGATCTCCCGCATCCGGTGGCTGACGTAGACCACCGAGACCCCATTGCCGCGAAGTCGGCGCACCACGTCGAGCAGTCGGTCGACCTCGTCCTCGGTCAACGCCGAGGTCGGTTCGTCCATCACCACCACGCGGGCCTTCGCGTTCAGCGCCCTGGCGATCTCGACGAGTTGTTGCCGTGCCAGCGACAGCGTGCCGACCTCGGCCCACGGATCGATTGTCACACCGAGTTCGGCCAGCGCCTCCTTGCTCAACCGGGACATCTCTGCCTTGTCGAGGAAACCGAGGCGGGTCGGCTCGGCGGCGACCAGGATGTTCTCGGCGACGGAGAGATCCGGCGCCAGCGTCAATTCCTGGTGGATGACCGCGATGCCATGCGCCCGTGAGGAACGCGGGTCGGTGATCCGTACCGATTCGCCGGCCAGCTCGACACTGCCCGCATCCGGGCTCACCGCGCCAGCGAGGATCTTGAGCAGCGTCGACTTGCCCGCGCCGTTCTCGCCGACCAGGCCCATCACCTCGGCCGGGTTGACCTCGAAGTCGACCTCGTCCAGTGCGCGAACGCCGGGATAGTTCTTCACCAATCCGGTCATTCGGACGGCGGGGGCGGTCACGAGACGACCTGTTCGAAGTCGTCCAGGGTGTCGAGGGTGACCGCGACGACGCCGGTGTCCAGCTCGGTCTCCTCCGGTTCCTCGCCCTGCGCCATGGCCACTAGGAGCTGCAGGCCTGCGGCCGACATTCCGTAGGGCCGCTGCGAGACGAGGAGCTGGATGCACTCGGCGCGCATCAGATCGCGGGCCTGCGGGACCGCGTCGAAGCCCGCGATCAGAACCTCGCCACAGCGGTTCTGCTGCTGTAGGGCCACGGCCGCGCCCGGTGCGTCACCGCCGTTGATGCCGACGATCGCGGACACATCCGGGTGGACGGAGAGGATCGCCTCGGTGCGGCTGGTGGCCTGCGCGAGGCTGTCGTTGGACTCCTCGATCGTGACGATCTCCATGTCCGGGTGCTCCTCGATGACCTCTTCGAGGCCGGTGAGGCGCTGTTGGGAGTTGACCGCGCCCAGGGAGCCGACGATGACCGCGATCTCGCCCTCGCCGCCGAGCTGTTCGGCGAGGTTACGGCCGAACGTGCGGCCTGCCTCGGTGTTGTCGGTGCCGATGTAGCCCTGCACCTCGCTGTCCGGCACGGGGGAGTCCCAGGCGATGACCTGGATTCCCTCTTCGCGGGCGGCCTCGATGGTGGCCTGCACCGATGCCGGGTCGTTCGGCGAGATCGCGATGCCCGCCGGTCGGCGCGAGACGGCCGCCTCGAACATCTGGACCTGCTGGCCGACGTCGGTGGTCTGCGGGCCGATGAACTCGGCGCTGACTCCCAGTCGTTCGGCGGCGGCCTCCACACCTAGTCGGGCGTCATCCCAATAGGGGTTGTCCAGCGATTTCGGTAAGAAGATGTACAAATCTTCTTCCGATTCACCCGTGACGTCGGGAATGCCCAATTCGGCGGCCAACTCGGCCGCATCGTTCTGACTTGCGTCCTGGGGGATCGCCTCGCGTTGTTCTGCCAGGTAATCGGAATTCGAGCCGCAGCTGGTCGCGACAAGGGCGACCAGGACGACGGAAACCGCGAGCGGGAACGGTCGCACCCTCGCACATCCCTTCCGTGACCACGCTGTATACGAAATATCGGATGCTATTCGAGATACTGTCGTGTCAAGTTAGGCCGGCGCTGGGAGGTCGTCAAGAACTTGATTTTCGGTTCGGACTACCCGGCTAGGCCGATCGGTCCTATGTGGTCGCAGCCGCGCGGCCCGACCCGAGACGTCCTCTCGTCCGCCGTGACCAGCCGCTCCGAACGAGCTAACCGGCTCACTCGTCCGGGGCCTTGCGGCCGATATCGGACACCGCCGAAACCACATCGGTCCACAGTGAACTGCGATGTGATCGGCTGGTGTGAAGGAGCTGCCCGATGCGAGTTCGACGTCGAATCCACGCGGTACTACTGACCGCCCTGCTGCTGGGCGCGGGAGGGATCGTGTCCGGTGCCGCACAGGCGAATCCGGCACCGCAGTCCGAGTACGTCTTCACCACGTTCACCTACGACAGTGAGAGCGATCTGCACATCTACCGGTCGTCGGACGCGCTGAACTTCGAGGCGCCCGCCGGGCCCGCGTACACCCCGTCGGACAGCCTGCTGCGGGATCCGAGCATCATCAGGCATCGCGACGGGCGCTACTACGTCGTCCACACCACCGGTTGGGACACCACGAACTTCGCGATCGCAGTCAGCAATGACCTGCAATCCTGGCAACACCTGACGACGGTATCGGTGCCGGTAGCCGGGATTCATAACACTTGGGCACCGGAATTCTTCGTCGACCCGGTCAACGGCTCGGTGAACGTGATCGTCTCGCTGGGCGCGGAGTACCGCAGCTCTTTCCGGCCCTACCTATTCACCGCATTGGACTCCTCGTTGCGCCGCTGGGGACCGCCCGCCGCGCTGCCCGGCATCGAGCCCAACTACATCGACACCTTCGTGACCTACCACCAGGGCGAGTACCACGCCTTCGCCAAGAACGAGACGGACAAGCGCATCGAACACGCCGTGGCGCCCCGGCTCGGCGGGCCCTATGAGTTCGTCCAGACCGGCGACTTCGCGGGCTGGGGGCGAGCCGAGGGGCCCGCGATCACCGAACTGCCCGACGGCCGGTACCGGATCTACATGGACGCCTACACCTCCGACCGCTTCCTCTACAGCGACAGCGCGGACCTCTACGAGTGGACCGCGCCGAGGGAACTGCCCGGCGGGTTGTCCGGCTTCGTGCGACACGGCACCGTCCTGCGCCTGAACTGAGCAGGTCAGCGCGACGCATCGGGCGGGCGGGGACCGGTGTCCACGCCCGCCGGAGATGGTCGCTACACTGACTCACGGACCCCGTGCGGCGTCCATCCTGTGAACTCCCCCAGGGCCGGAAGGCAGCAAGGGTAAGCGGGCTCTGGCGGGTGCACGGGGTCCCCTTCTGTCTCTAGGGCAAGTACGTCGGCCTCGCCCCGGCCCACGGGCAAACCGCTCGTCACGCTGTCGGACCTGCCGCGTAGCCTCGTCGTGTGGCGCTGGCCCTTTACCGCAAATACCGCCCGGCGACCTTCGCCGAGGTCGTCGGTCAGGAACATGTCACCGACCCGATTCGCACCGCGCTGTCGGCTGGTCGGATCAACCACGCATACCTGTTCTCCGGGCCCAGGGGCTGCGGGAAGACCTCCAGCGCGCGCATCCTGGCGCGCTCGCTGAACTGTGTCGAAGGTCCCACCCCCGACCCCTGTGGCACCTGTTCGTCCTGCGTGGCGCTGGCGCCGGAGGGCGCGGGCAACGTCGACGTCGTCGAGCTGGACGCCGCCAGTCACGGTGGCGTGGACGACGCCCGTGAGCTGCGTGACCGGGCCTTCTACGCGCCCGCCGAGTCCCGCTACCGCGTGTTCATCGTCGACGAGGCCCACATGGTCACGACGCAGGGCTTCAACGCCCTGCTCAAGATCGTGGAGGAGCCCCCGGAACACCTGATCTTCATCTTCGCCACCACCGAGCCGGACAAGGTGCTGCCCACCATCCGGTCCCGGACGCACCACTACCCGTTCCGGCTGATGCCGCCCGCCACGATGCGTGGCCTGCTGGAGCGGATCTGCGCCGAGGAGGGCGTCGCGGTCGACCCCGCCGTCTACCCGCTGGTCATCAAGGCGGGCGGTGGTTCCGCCCGGGACACCCAGTCGGTGCTCGACCAGCTGTTGGCGGGCGCGGGCGAGGAGGGCGTCACCTACCAGCGCGCGGTCACCCTGCTCGGCGTCACCGATGCCGCGTTGATCGACGAGATGGTCGACGGGCTGGCCACCGCCGACCACGCCGCCGTTTACGCCACGGTCGACCGGTTGGCCGACGCGGGCCACGACCCCCGCCGATTCGCCACCGATCTGCTGGAACGGCTGCGGGACCTCGTCCTGCTCCAGGCCGTGCCCGAGGCCGCGCAGCGCGGACTGGTGGACGTCCCCGCCGACCAGCTCACGGTGATGCAGCGGCAGAGCACACAGCTCGGGGCCGCGACCCTGGCCCGCTTCGCCGAGATCGTGCACTCCGGTTTGGGCGAGATGCGGGGCGCGACCGCGCCGAGGCTGCTGCTGGAACTGCTGTGTGCCCGGATGCTGCTGCCTGCGGTGTCCGATTCCGAGCAGGCCCTGTTGCAGCGCTTGGAACAGGTCGAGCTGCGGATGACGACGGGCATCGGGGTCGCACCCCCTGCGGCGGCTCCCCGCGCCGAGGCCGCCAGTCCGGCCCCGGCCGTTCGGGCACCCGCAGCGCAGGCGACCTCCCCAGCGCAGGCAGCCCCCGCCGCCGCGCCACGAACCATCGAACGGCCGCAGGCCCGCCCGCCGCAGCCGGAACCGAGCCCCGCCCAGCGCGAGGCGCCCGCCGCCGCACCACAGGCCGCCCAGACACCGACGCCGCCCGCCGCCGCACCCGACCCGGCACCGGTGGCCCCCGAGCCGGAACCCGTCGCCGCAGCACCAGCGGCCACCGGTGGCATCGATGCCGCCGCCATCCGCCGGGTCTGGACGGCGTTGCTCGGTGTCGTCCGGGAACGCAGCCGGAGCCTGGAGGCGATGCTCTCCGACGCGACGGTGCACGCCGTCCAGGGCAACCTGGTGTTGCTGACCCACATGTCCGCACCGCTGGCGCGTCGATTGGCCGACAGCCGCAATTCCGAGGCGATCGCGGCGGCGTTGGGTCAGGTCCTCGGCGGTAGTTGGCAGGTGCGCTGCGGGTCGGCCGAGGAGATGGCCGCGATCGGCGGCGGAGCGCCTGCGGCCGCTCCGAAGCAACCCGTCCGGCAGGCCGCCCCCGCCCCGCAGGCGCCGGTTCGCCCACAACGTCCCGCAGCTCAGCCCGCCGAACAGCGGCCGCGCCGGGTGGACACCGAGGACGCCGACGGCGTGCCGTTGCCACCCGAGCCCGATGACATGGAGCCGCCGGAACCCGACCCGCAGTCGACGCCCTCGGCCCCGGTTCGACGGGTCGTGCCCGCCAAGCCTTCGGAACCCGTACCGACCGAGGGCGCCGCCGAGGCAGCCGGGTCCGGCGGTTCGGGATTCGACCGCCCACCGGATCCGATGCGGGCCGCCGAGCGATTGCTCACCGAGGAACTGGGCGTCAGCAGGCTTCGGTCCTGATCGAAAGGCTCGCCGAACAAGCTCTGGCGCGCGCCGCCACGTCGCACCGACGTGCCTGGAGCACGCCGTAGGCTGGCCAGAAGGCCCCACCCGTCGTGGAGAGGAACCAGACAAGTGCAGCCCGGTGGACCCAACATGCAGCAGATCCTTCAGCAAGCACAGAAAATGCAGCAGCAGGTGCTCGCGGCCCAGCAGGAACTCGCCGAGGCCGAGGTCACGGGGACTGCGGGCGGCGGCCTGGTGACCGCGACGGTCAACGGCTCCGGTGAGCTCCAGTCGGTGAACATCGACCCCAAGGTCGTCGACCCGGACGACGCCGAGACCATCGGCGACCTGGTCGTCGCCGCCGTGCGCGATGCGAACCGGCAGGCCCAGGAACTGGCGCAGCAGAAGCTCGGCCCGGTCGCGGGTGGCCTCGGTGGCCTGGGCGACCTCGGTGGCCTCGGCGGTCTCGGCGGCGGCCCCGGCGGCCCGGCACTGCCCGGTTTCCCGGGCATGTGATTCGACCCGGAATACCGGGGCGGATTGTCGTGGACTCTCGCGACGCAAGCGCGAGTCGGCAGTAAGGAGAGGTCGGGGTGTACGAGGGTCCGGTTCAGGATCTGATCGACGAGCTGGGTCGACTGCCCGGTATCGGGCCCAAGAGCGCCCAGCGGATCGCCTTCCATCTGCTCGCCGCCGAACCCGCCGATGTGACCCGGCTGCAAGAGGTATTGCAGCGGGTCAAGGAGGGCGTGGTGTTCTGCGACGTCTGCGGCAACGTCTCGGAGGAACAGACCTGCCGGATCTGTCGCGATGTGCGACGGGACCCCCGGCTGGTCTGCGTGGTGGAGGAGCCCAAGGACGTGCCCGCCGTGGAGCGGACCCGGGAATTCCGGGGGCGCTATCACGTCCTGGGCGGCGCGCTGGATCCGTTGTCCGGCATCGGCCCGGACCAGCTTCGGATCCGGGAGTTGTTGGCCAGAATCGGCGGCACGGCCGACGGGGTCGAGGTCACCGAGGTGATCATCGCGACCGATCCGAATACCGAGGGTGAGGCTACGGCGGCCTACCTGATCCGCATGCTGCGCGACTTCCCCGGGCTCACGGTGACCCGGTTGGCCTCCGGTCTCCCGATGGGCGGCGACCTGGAGTTCGCCGACGAGTTGACCCTCGGCCGGGCCCTGTCCGGACGCCGAACGGTGTGACCGGTTCTGAACCGGCCGAGGCCGATCGGCCGGCTTCCCACGAGACGCCGGGTGAGATCTCGCAGGTCACGGAACCGGTCTCCTTCCCGGCCGGTGCGGTCGAACGACTCGCCGACTCGGTGTTGCATCGGCCGGCGAGGCTCGGCACGGTCCGGGCGATGGCGATCGACGGCCCCTCCGGATCGGGCAAATCCTCCCTCGCGGATGCCGTGGCCGCCGAACTCCGTCGCCGTGATGTGGGTGTGAGTCTGGTCCGCGCCGACGACTTCGCTACGTGGTCCGAGCCCTGGCAGTGGTGGCCCGGTTTCGAGCACGCTGTGTTAACGCCACTGCGGGCGGGTGCGCCAGCGGAGTATCGGCGGATCGTCTGGTCGGAGGCCGGCCCGGTCCTCGGGGACGTGGTCCGCGTGCCGGTTCCAGAGGTGCTCGTGCTGGAGGGCGTCTCGATGGGACGGCGAGCCGCGGAACACTTCCTCTCCTACCGGGTGTGGATCACCTGGGGCGATGAGCAGCGCAGACGTGAACGGTCGATACGTCGGGACGGCGAGACGATCCGGGAGCCGATCATCGAGTGGCAGCGGTTCGAACGCGAGTGGTTCGCCGAGGATCAGACCCCGCGACGTGCCGACCTCATCATCACTCAGCGCGGTTGGTCGACTCCAACCGATTCATCAGAACGTTACACTCAGTGAGCGAAATCCGGCGCATTCGGCTGGCAGGATTCATGCGTGTCGGGATCGTGACCCGGTAACGCTACGGATACGTAGCGAACAAGGGTTATCGTCTGCGACCAACTGTGAGTTAGCCGAACACTGAGGTGCGTGATGGCCACATCCCGAACGGCCCCGAGGTCACGGCTCCTACGGCTGAGTGCCGTCGGCCTGGCCGGAGCCCTTGTCCTGTCCGCCTGCGCTGAGTCGCAGCGGTCCGACGACACCGGTGGGGGTTCCGGTGAAGGCGGCACCTTCGTCTTCGGCGCCGCAGGCGCGCCAGCCCTGTTCGACCCCTTCTTCGCCAGCGATGGCGAGACCTTCCGCGTCTCCCGGCAGATCTTCGAGGGCCTGGTCGGCTTCGAGCCGGCAGGCGTCGACGTCGAGCCGGAACTCGCCACCGACTGGGAGTCGTCCGAGGACGGACTGACCTGGACCTTCAACCTCCAGGAGAACGTCACCTTCCACGACGGCACCCCCTTCAACGCCGAGGCGGTCTGCTTCAACTTCGACCGCTGGTACAACCAGGAGGGCACCGGGCAGAACCCGGCGATCTCCTACTACTGGAACAACACCTTCGGCGGCTTCTCCGACGGCGAGAGCCCCTCGCTGTTCGAGTCGTGTTCCGTCGAGGACGACAGCACCGCCGTCATCCAGCTGACCAGGGCGACCGGCAAGTTCCCGTCGATCCTGGGTCTGCCCTCGTTCTCCATGCAGTCGCCCACCGCGCTGGAGGAGTACGAGGCCGACAACGTACGGGCCGAGGGCGACAGCTTCGTCTTCTCCGACTACGCCCGGGAGCACCCGACCGGTACCGGTCCGTTCCAGTTCGCGTCTTACGACGAGGGCAACGCGACGATCGAGCTGACCAAGTACGACGAGTACTGGGACGCCGAGGCCGCAGCGAAGATCGACAACCTGATCTTCCGGATCATCCCGGATGAGACCACCCGGCGCCAGGAGCTCCAGTCCGGCGGTATCGACGGTTACGACCTGCCGAACCCGGCCGACTACCAGACCTTGCAGGACGGCGGCAACAAGGTCGAGATCCGCGACCCGTTCAACATCCTCTACCTGGGCATCTCCCAGAAGGAGAACGAGGCGCTGCGTGACGTGCGCGTCCGCAAGGCCCTCGCGCACGCCATCGACCGCGAAGAGCTCGTCACCTCGACGATGCCCGCCGGTGCCGAGGTCGCGACCCAGTTCTACCCGGAGTCGGTCGAGGGCTACGCCGACGACGTCGAGACCTACGCGTACGACCCGGAGCTCGCCGAGGAGCTGCTCGCGGAGGCAGGCGCCTCCGACCTGACGGTGGAGTTCCACTGGCCGACCGAGGTCACCCGGCCGTACATGCCGAACCCGCAGACCATCTTCAACGCGATCTCCGAGGACCTCGAGGCCGTCGGCATCACCGTCGAAGCGGTCAGCACCTCGTGGAACGGTGGTTACACCGAGCGCACCAACCAGGGTGACGCCCAGCTGTTCCTGCTCGGTTGGACCGGCGACTACAACACCGCCGACAACTTCATCGGCACCTTCTTCACCGAGACCGAGGGCCAGTTCTTCACCGGTGAGTCCGAGGGCGGCGAGGAGCTGTCCGAGGCGCTGCAGGAGGCCGACGCCGAGCCGGACGACGAGATTCGTGCCGGTCTCTACGAGGACATCAACCGCAACATGCTGTCCGACTGGATGCCCTCGATCCCGCTGTCGCACTCGCCGCCCGCGATCGTGGTGGGCCCGAACGTCGAGGGCCTGGTCACCAGCCCCCTCACGGCGGAGGAGTTCAACACCATCACCGTGACCGAAGAGTAGGGCGTAAGAGACCCGACTCGACTCGAATCCCACCACCAAAGGCGAACGCGTGCTCCGATACACCGTTCGGCGATTGGCCCAGATGGTGCTGGTCGTCGCTGTGCTCTCGGTGCTGCTGTTCGGTTGGCTTCGGATACTCCCAGGAGGGCCGGTCTCGGCCCTCCTGGGAGACCGTTCCACCCCCGAATCCGCAGCGCAGTTGCGAGCCGAGCTGGGCTTGGACCAGCCGATCTTCGTGCAGTACTTCAGCTTCTTGGAACGTGCTCTCACCGGGAACTTCGGCACCTCGACCGGGGTGCAGCGCGGAGTTCCCGCGATGGAGGTGTTCCTCCAGCGCTTCCCGGCGACCCTCGAGTTGTCGATCTTCGCGATCCTGATCGCGATCGCCGTCGGCGTCCCGCTGGGCTACCTGGCCGCGCGGCGGCGAGGCGGTTGGCTGGACAACCTGAGCATCGGCTGGTCGCTGGTCGGCATCGCCGTCCCGGTCTTCTTCCTGGCCTTCCTGTTCAAGTGGATCTTCGCCGTCGAACTGGGCTGGCTGCCCGCCTCCGGTAGGCAGAGCACCGGGCTGGATGCCACCAGAATCACCGGCTTCTACATCCTCGACGGCCTGATGACCAGGGAATGGGATGCGGCCTGGGATGCCGTGCTGCACCTGATCCTGCCCGCGATCGCGCTGTCGACCATCCCGTTCGCCGTGATCTTCCGCATCACCCGCGCCGCCGTGCTGGACGTGTTGGACGAGGACTACGTCCGCACCGCCAAGTCCAAGGGCCTGGCCGGTTCGGTGATCCGGCGGCGGCACGTACTACGCAACGCGATGCTCCCGGTGGTCACCACCATCGGTCTCCAGACCGGTGCGCTGCTCTCCGGGGCGGTGCTCACCGAACGGGTGTTCAACATCTCCGGGCTGGGACAAGCGCTGGCGTTGGGCTTCGAACGTAAGGACTTTCCGGTGTTGCAGGTCGTGATCATCGCCGCGGCGATGGTGTACGTCCTGGTGAACCTGGTGGTCGATCTGTCGTACGCGGCGATCGATCCCCGGATCAGGACGCGGTGATGGCGATAGGCAACGCTCGCAAGGAGCGCATCGACGCCGTGGCCGAGACGGCCGCAGCGGACTCGGGCACCAGCCTGCTGGCCTCCGCTTGGCGCAGACTCCGCCGCAGCCCGACCTTCCTGGTCGGCGTGACCATCATCGGTCTGTTCGTGCTGTTGGCGCTGTTGGCGCCATTCCTCGCACCGCACGACCCTGGCACCCGGATGCTTGCCGACCAGGTGTCGGCGGCCACCAACAGCATTCCGCCCGCGCAGGAGGGCCACCCGCTCGGCGGCGACCAGAACGGTCGCGACCTGCTCTCGCGGTTGCTGCTGGGTTCGCAGCAGACCCTGTTGGTCGCGCTGTTCGCCACCCTGATCGGGCTCGGCGGCGGGCTCACCCTCGGCACCCTGGCCGGTGCCTTCGGCGGCTGGGTCGACTCGTTCGTCATGCGGATGGTCGACGTGATGCTGTCGGTCCCGTCCCTGCTGCTGGCCGTGTCGATCGGCGCCCTGTTCGCGGGGCAGACTCAATTCACCGTGATCCTGGCGGTGGCGATCGTGCAGATCCCGGTCTTCGCCCGGTTGCTGCGGGGCGCGATGCTCGCGCAGCGCTCCAGCGACCACGTGTTGGCGGCCAAGGCACTGGGTGTTCGTCGAGGCGCGATCGTGTTCCGGCACATGCTGCCCAACGCACTCGGCCCGGTCATCGTGCAGGCCACCCTGGTGTTGGCGGTCGCGATCATCGACGCCGCCGCCCTATCCTTCCTGGGTCTCGGCGCCGCCAACGACGCGATCCCCGAGTGGGGTCAGATGCTCGGTGGCGCGCAGACGATCATCGATTCACATCCACACCTGGCGTTCTATCCAGCGAGCTGCATCATCCTGGTGGCGCTCGGCTTCACCCTCGTCGGTGAGTCGATGCGGGACGCGCTTGACCCGAAGAGGCGGCGATAAGGATGGCTCTCCTCGAAGTTCGCGATCTCTCGGTCGTCTTCGAACGCAAGGGCGAGAAGCCCTTCACCGCGGTCGACGGCATCAGCTTCGATGTGGAACCCGGCCAGACGGTCGGCCTGGTCGGCGAGTCCGGTTGCGGTAAGTCCGTGACCTCGCTGGCCATCATGGGTCTGCTGCCCCAGCACGGGGCCAAGGTCGGCGGCACCGTCGAATTCGAGGGCACCGACCTGCTCAAGCTCAACGGCAAGCAGATGGACGAACGCCGTGGCCGGGACCTCGGGATGGTGTTCCAGGACCCGCTGTCCTCGTTGAACCCGGTGGTCTCCATCGGCCTGCAGGTCACCGAGGTGCTGGAGCGGCATCGCGGCATGTCCCGCAAGGCGGCCAGGGTCGAGGCCGCCGAGCTGTTGGACCGGGTCGGGATCCCGGACCCGAACCGCAGGCTCGACGAGTACCCGCACCAGCTCTCCGGTGGGATGCGGCAACGCGGACTCATCGCGATGGCCCTGGCCTGCAAGCCGAGGCTGTTGATCGCCGACGAGCCGACCACGGCCCTGGACGTCACCATTCAGGCGCAGATCCTGTCGCTGCTCGCGAGCCTGGTGCGCGACACCGGCACCGCGCTGATCATGATCACCCACGACCTCGGTGTCGTGGCGGGCCTCTGCGACGAGGTCAACGTGCTCTACGGCGGCCGGATGGTCGAACGGGCGGGCAGGCATCGGCTGTTCTCCGAGCCGCGACACCCCTACACCTCGGGTCTGCTGGCCTCGATTCCCCGGCTCGACTCCACCAAGGGCGAGCGGTTGACCCCCATCGAGGGTTCGATGGCGGACAACCTGCCGTGGCACTCGGCGTGTGCGTTCGCGCCCCGCTGCCCGAACCGACTTGACAAGTGCGAGCAGATCAGTCCGGCGATGGAGTCCGACGACGACCGCCTGCTGCGCTGCCACAATCCGGTCGCGCGTCGGCACGAAACGCAGGAGGTGACCGGATGAGCGAGACCAGCACCGACACGGCAACCGCCGACACCTCCGCGACGGACGAGGTCGCGGAGAACCGGGATGAGGTCCTGGTCTCGGTCGAGGATCTCAAGGTCCACTTCCCGATCAAGCGCGGCATGATCCTGGACCGCACCGTCGGCTATGTCTACGCGGTGGACGGGGTCGACCTGACCATCCACCGTGGCGAGACCTATGGCCTGGTCGGCGAGTCCGGCTGCGGTAAGTCCACCCTCGGCCGGGCGCTGTTGCGGCTGGTGGACGAGGTCAAGGGCAAGGTCGTCTTCGATGGAACCGACCTGTCGACCCTCAAGGGCGAGCCGCTGCGGCGGATGCGCAAGCGGATGCAGATGGTCTTCCAGGACCCGCTGTCCTCGCTGGACCCCCGCCAGTCGGTCGAGTCGATCCTGGTGGAGGGGCTGAAGGCCCACGGATTGGCCAAGGACCAGGAGGCGACCAACGAGCGGCTGCGGACGTTGCTCAAGGCCGTCGGCCTGCCCGAGAGCGCGCTGCGCAAATATCCGCACGAGTTCTCCGGCGGTCAGCGGCAGCGGATCGGCATCGCCCGCGCCCTGACGGTCAATCCCGATCTCATCGTGGCCGACGAACCGGTGTCGGCGCTGGACGTCTCCGTGCAGGCGCAGGTGATCAACCTGCTCGGCGACCTCCAGAAGGAGTTCGGCCTGACCTATCTGGTGATCGCCCACGACCTGGCGGTCGTCCGGCACATCTCGGATCGGGTCGGCGTGATGTACCTGGGCGGGATCGTCGAGGAGGCGACCTCGGACTCGCTGTACACCGAGCCGCTGCACCCGTACACGCGGGCGCTGCTCTCGGCGGTGCCGGTGCCGGATCCGGCGTTGGAGGATCGACGGGAGCACATCCTGCTCACCGGCGATCTGCCCTCGCCCGCCGCGCCGCCCAGCGGCTGTCGGTTCCACACCAGGTGTCCCTGGCGGCAGGAGACGCGCTGCGACACCGAGCGGCCCGCGTTGCGGGAGCTGGCGCCCGGCCACAAGGTCGCCTGCCACTTCGCCGAGGACATCCGCGACGGCAAGATCGAACAGCACGCGGTCAAGGCGGAGGCCGTCGATCCGGACCTCGCGGCGAGCGCGGCGCACACGACGGCGGCCGGTCCGGCCTCGATCACCGAGGTGATGGACCAGAAGTAACCGGCCGTTCGCCTCTGCGAAACGAGATGCGGCTCGACCCGGAATCCGGGTCGAGCCGCATTGTTCGGGTCGGTCTTCCTCGTCAGCCGATGGTCTCGGGGTGCAACGGTCTGCCGTCGGCGATCACCTTCTGCGCCTCCGAGGCCCGCTCCAGGGCCTGAGCGAGTCCCACGGCATCGGAGGGCTCCATGACGGCGGTCTCGCCGGGTGGCGTCACGACGGCGACCCGGTCGCCCAATACGAGAACGGTGAGCTGCCTGGATCGCCCGGAGGCGTCCGTGCAGTCGACCCACCAGCGCAGTCCCTCGTCCGATCCGGCGCTCATGCCGTCTCCATTCATCGCTAGTAGGGCCACAGCAGAACAAGAATTCCGTTCACAGTACTGACATCCGGTTTCGCACTGATCGACTGGGCGGTAGCCCGGTCACCACAGCCGACGCCCACCACCATCTGGGCGACGGACCGGCGTCGCAAGTCGACGGTGCGCCGGATCGATCGAGTTCAACCGGCTCTCGCCCGTGGTCGATTCTGCGGCGAACCGGCCCCGATCGGTGGCTCCGCCATCGGACGAGGCCGGCGGGCGGTGCGGTGCGAACCGTCCGGTTGCCGCGAGAGAACGGCCCGAACCGGACAGCCTGGGGTCGCGCGGATCGATGCGCGGTGGCCAGGATCGACCCCGGCCACCGCCACAGAAGAGCTCGCTCAGCGCTGGGCGCGGTTGACCGCCGAGACCACCGAACGCAGCGCTGCGGTGACCGTGGAGGTGTCCACCCCGACGCCCCACAGCAGCGTGTCGCCCACGGCGCACTCGACATAGGACGCGGCCTTGGCATCATCGCCGCCGGTCAGCGCGTGCTCGACGTAGTCCAGGACCCGGACGTCGTAGCCGATGGTCGTCAGCGCGTCCACGAACGCCGAGATCGGCCCGTTGCCGGTGCCGGTGATCTCGCGTTCTTCGCCATCGACCACCACGGTGGCCACGATCGCGTCCTGATCGCCGCCGCTCACCCGGTGTTTGGCCAGCTTCAGCGGGGCCGTCGGCTCCAGGTACTCGGTGGCGAAGACGTCCCACATCGTCTTCGGGTCGACCTCGCCGCCCTCGGAGTCGGTGACCGCCTGCACCAGCTTGGAGAACTCGATCTGCAGCCTGCGCGGCAGCGTCAGCTGATGCTCGGTCTTCATGATGTAGGCGACGCCGCCCTTGCCGGACTGCGAGTTGACCCGGATGACCGCCTCGTAGCTGCGGCCGACGTCCTTCGGGTCGATCGGCAGATACGGCACCGCCCAACGGAAGTCGTCGACCGGCACGCCCGCCGCCTCGGCGTCGACGCGCAGCGCGTCCAGCCCCTTGTTGATGGCGTCCTGATGGCTGCCGGAGAACGCCGTGTAGACCAGCTCACCGCCGTAGGGATGCCGTTCCGGGATCGGCAGCTGGTTGCAGTACTCGACGGTGCGCCGGATCTCGTCGATGTCGGAGAGGTCGATCTGCGGATCGACGCCCTGGCTGAACAGGTTCAGCGCCAGGGTCACCAGACAGACGTTGCCGGTCCGCTCGCCGTTGCCGAACAGGCAACCCTCGATGCGGTCGGCCCCGGCCTGATATCCCAGCTCGGCGGCGGCCACCCCGGTGCCCCGGTCGTTGTGCGGGTGCAGCGACAGCACGATGGAATCGCGGCGCGCCAGGTTCCGGTGCATCCACTCGATCGAATCCGCGTAGACGTTGGGAGTGGCCATCTCCACGGTCGCGGGCAGGTTGATGATCGCGGGCGCCTCGGGCGTCGGCTGCCAGATGTCGATGACGGCGTTGCACACCTCGACGGCGTAGGCCAGCTCCGTGCCCGTGTAGGACTCGGGCGAGTACTGGAAGCGGAACTGCGTCTCCGGGTGCTTCTCGGCGAAGGCGGCGACCAGCTCAGCGCCGTCGGTGGCGATCTTCTTGATGCCCTCGCGCTCGCTGCGGAACACCACCCGCCGCTGCAGGATCGACGTCGAGTTGTAGAGGTGCACGATCGCCTTGTGCACGCCGTTGACGGCGTCGAAGGTGCGTTCGATCAGCTCGGGTCGCGCCTGGGTCAACACCTGGATGGTGACGTCCTCGGGAATCGCGTCGTCCTCGATGATCTCGCGGACGAAGTCGAAGTCCGTCTGGCTCGCCGCCGGGAAACCGACCTCGATCTCCTTGTAACCCATCCGCACCAGCAGGTCGAACATCCGACGCTTGCGGGCGGGGGACATGGGGTCGATCAACGCCTGATTGCCGTCCCGCAGGTCGACCGCACACCACTGCGGGGCCGTGCGGGTCACGACGTCGGGCCAGGTGCGGTCGGCCAGCGTGACCGGCTCTACCTGCTCGGCGAAGGACTGGTAGCGGTGAAACGGCATCGAGCTGCCCCGCTGCGGGTTCCAGGCGGGCTGGTCGGCGGGCGCCGGTCGCGACGGCACGCGCAGCCGACTACGGCCGGTGCTGAAGGCGTCGGGCGCGGAAATCTCGGAATGGCTGGCCATGACGGATGTTCTCCTACTGATGCCGAGTACGACGACCGGCAGCCTCGAACTCCGCGCCGGGGAGCCGGTCTGGTCAGACCCCGTCGCGGCAGCGAAGCAGGAGCGCACGAGCCACGGCGAGAGGCTAACCGACGTGGCGCCCGGCGCGAAAGCCCGTCGTCCAGATGCTGGGAGCCTGGGCACGCCGAGCTGCACGATGTCGCAGGCAAGGTGTGTGCCGAGCCACTCGAACCCGGCCGAGTGGCGGCGCAGGCCACCCGAACAACCGCATTCCTGCCTACCGGGGAGTGCGCGCCGACCTGCAAGTGAGAAACACTCACATCATGGCGGCATCAAAACGTGGAGACAGTGGACTTGCCGGATTGATCAACGCCGTCGGCTTCGTGCTGGCTGCGGTGCTCGTGGTGAACGCCTTACTGGTCCTGCTCAACGTGAGCACGGACGTGGAGGTCGTCCAACTGATCGGCAACCTCTCCGAATGGCTCACCCTCTGGTGGCCGGGCCTGATCCCGACCGACAACGAGACACTCCAGGTGCTCGTCGACCACGGCGTCGCGGCCCTGTTCTGGGTCGTGGTCGCGGCGATTCTGGCGCGGGCCTTCGGCTGAGTCGGGACGCCCGCACCCCGGCTCAGTACACCGGGGTGCCCCAGGCTTCGCCGGAGACCAGTTCGTCCAGGCCACGCCGCTTTCGTGGTTGGGCATCCCGCTCGCGGAGGTCCTCCGGTCCGGTTCCTGGCGCGGCCAGCCTGCCGATGGCGATGGTGACGCGGGGCTCGACGCTGTCGGGCAGGTTGAACGCGTCCGCGATCGCCTCGGCGTCGAAGCCGGCCATCTGGTGCGCGATCATGCCCTCCGCCACGGCCTGCAGGACTAGATTCTGGGTGGCCATCCCCAACCCGTATTCGGAGTAGGGCAGCGGGTGCCCCTCCTCGTCCAAGACCACGGCGATGCCGACCACCAGCGCCGCCGATGCGGGCGCCCACGCCTTGTTTCCCCTGGTCAGCGTGCTGGCGATCCGCTCGAAGGTCTCGCTGCCCCGGAGCCCGACGAGATAGCGCGCGGGCTGCGAATTGCCCCAGGACGGCGCCCAGCGCGCCGCCTCGAACAGTGGTCGGAGCTGATCGAGGGAGAACTCGGCGGTCGCGTCGAGGTTGCGCGGACTCCAGCGGTCGGCGATCAAGGGGTGCAACGGCACGCTGGTGTGTGCGCGACGGTCGGAGTTCTCGACCGATGTCGCCGCCGATTCGGTCACCTGGGCACCTCCGCGATCCGTGGGCATCGCGGCCAGCGTAGTCACCTGGTAGTCCCGGCACGCACCGGCGGCGTGACCGGCGCGGATCAGGTGGCGTACGGCCAGGCGACCAGGGCATAGGCGCCGAACCACGACCCGGCCAGTGCGACGGTGGCCACGACGCTCAACGCCGTGCTCGGCCGTCGTCGGGCCAGGCTGATGGCGACCGGCAACAGCAGCGTGAATGCGGGCAGCAGCAGCCGCGCCTTGGAGTTCATCAGCCCGTTCGAACCGATATCCATGATGAACACGGCGATCCCATAGCCCACCAACGGCCAGGGCAGCCGCATCCGGATCGAGGCCACGATCGCCACGATCGCCGCCAACAGCAGCGCGACGGTGCCGACCTCCAGCACCGAGGAACCATCGGCGAGCACCTGGATCGTGAAGCGAAGCGTCGCGGCACCGCCGTCGAACTGGGAGCCCCACCCCGCCTCCTGGACGTCGAACCAACCGGTCACCGACCCGGTGCGCAGGCCGACCCAGCCCAGGTAGCCGAGCATCCCCAACGGCGCCAGTAACCCGGCCGCCCACGGCCGCCAGCCGTCCCGGCGATGCAGCACCGCGGTCAGGGCGGCGATCCCCACGATCAGGATCAAGGCCGCAGCCGTCGGACGCACCAGGCCCGCTGCGGCGCAACAGAACCCGGCGAGCAGCCAACGCCGCTCCACCACCCCGACCAGCGCCCAGGCCGCCAGCGCGCAGAACAGCGCCTCCGAGTACGCCATCGACAAGGAGATGGACAGCGGGGTACAGGTGAACAGCGCGATGAGGATGAGACCGGTTCGCCGATCGCCACCCGCTGCGGCGGCCAGTCGCATCAACGCATAGGCCAGCGCCACACCGCTGACAAGGCTGATCAACAGCGCCGAGGCGACGTGCTCGCCGCCGGGCAGCGCGGCGAGAAGTCGGATCAACCCCGGATAGCCGGGGAAGAATGCGGTGGCGGTGTCCTCGGTGCGTTGGCCGAACGCGTCGTACAGCTCCGGCGAGACGTTCGCGTAGCCGTGTTCGGCGATGCTCAGGTACCACTGGCCATCCCAGGCCGTGCGTTCCGAAAGTGGTGACTCTCCGTGTTGTGCGGCCATCCAACCGAGCACCCAGAGCCCCAGCTGGCGAAGTGCGAGGTAGACCACAGCGGGCGCTGCGAGCTCACCGATTCGGACCGCCCGCGGATGCCGCTGAGCCCACTCCCAGAGCCGGGATATCGGCGACGGTCTGCCCTGCTCAGCCCCCGAACCCGTGGTTGATCCGTCCCGCGCGTCTTCGGCTGCCGTCGTGGAGCGCAAGCCGGTCCTCCCCAGGGTTGGTCGATCGGGGGTCACACGCTAGTCGGCGTGGTTGAAACTCGGGTGTTTCGTTAATTCTCTGTAGGCTGACCTGGCAGCGGAGCGACCCGTGGGGGCTCGATGCTGTTGGATCGAGCTGACATCCGGGGTCGCAGCAAGGCTGATCTTGGAGGAGGTTCGAGGACGTGGCGCTGGTCGTCCAGAAGTACGGCGGTTCCTCTGTACAGAGTGCCGACCGGATCAAACGGGTGGCCGAGCGAATCGTCGAGACCCGCAAGGCGGGCAACGACGTAGTCGTCGTGTGTTCGGCCATGGGTGACACGACGGACGAGATGCTCGAGCTCGCCAAGCAGGTGTCGCCAAACCCGCCGGAACGCGAGATGGACATGCTGCTCACCGCAGGTGAGCGGATATCCAACGCCTTGGTCGCGATGGCCATCGACGCGCTCGGCGCCGAGGCCCGGTCCTTCTCGGGCTCGCAGGCAGGCGTGATCACCACCCCGGTACACCAGAAGGCCAGGATCATCGACGTCACTCCTGGGCGCGTCCAACAGGCACTGGGTGAGGGCGCGATCGTCCTCGTCGCCGGTTTCCAGGGCGTCGCACAGGACACCAAGGACATCACCACGCTGGGCAGGGGCGGTTCGGACACCACCGCCGTCGCGCTGGCCGCGGCATTGAACGCCGATGTCTGCGAGATCTACACCGATGTCGACGGCGTGTTCAGCGCCGACCCGAGGATCGTGCCCAACGCCAAGCATCTCCAGACCATCAGCTACGAGGAAATGCTGGAGATGGCCGCCTGTGGCGCGAAGGTTCTGATGCTCCGTTGTGTGGAGTACGCCCGTCGATACGGCGTACCCGTACACGTCCGTTCGTCGTACAGCAGCAAGCCGGGGACCCTGGTCTCCGGCTCAGTGGAGGATCTGACCGTGGAACAGGCGATGATCACCGGCGTCGCGCACGACCGCTCCGAGGGCAAGGTCACCGTGGTGGGCGTGCCCGACACCCCCGGCGTGGCAGGGCGGATCTTCCGCGTCGTGGCGGACGCGGAGATCGACATCGACATGGTGTTGCAGAACGTCTCCGGTACCGCCTCCGGGCGCACCGACATCACCTTCACCCTGTCGCGGGACAACGGCGCGACGGCGGTCGCCGCGCTGGAGCAGCTGCGTGCCGAGGTGGGCTTCGAGCAGGTCCGCTACGACGACCGGGTCGGCAAGGTGTCGTTGGTCGGCGCGGGCATGCGTTCGCACCCCGGCGTCACCGCGACCTTCTGCGAGGCCCTGGCCAACGCCGGGGTGAACATCGAGATCATCAACACCTCGGAGATCCGTATCTCGGTGTTGATCAGGGACGACGACCTCGACCAGGCGGTCAGGGCGATTCACGAGGCTTTCGGTCTGGGCACCGATGAGGAAGCCGTCGTGTACGCGGGCACGGGTCGATGAGGGAAACGGTGAGCGCTTCGATGACAGACACGACCGATGGCGGCGCGGGCCGTCGCCCCACCCTGGCGATCGTCGGAGCGACGGGTGCCGTCGGCTCGGTGATGATCGACATTCTCGACAACCGCGAGACGGTGCCGTGGGGCGAGATCCGACTGATCGCCTCGGCCCGCTCCGCCGGTCGCAAGATCACGGTGCGCGGCGAGGAGATCACGGTGCTGGCTCTGGCGCCGGAGGTCTTCGACGGCGTGGACGTGGCCTGTTTCGACGTTCCCGACGAGGTCTCGGCCGAATGGGCGCCGGTCGCCGCCGCGCGGGGCGCGGTGGCCGTGGACAACTCGGGCGCCTTCCGGATGGACCCCGAGGTGCCGCTGGTGGTTCCCGAGGTCAACGCGGCCGACGTGTCGAAGCGGCCGAAGGGCATCATCGCCAACCCCAACTGCACGACGTTGTCGATGATGGCGGCGTTGGGCGCGCTGCACCGCGAGTTCGGACTGCGTGAGCTGGTGGTCTCCTCGTACCAGGCGGTCTCCGGTGCGGGGCAGGCAGGCGTCGACCGGTTGTACGCCGAGATCGCCGCCGTGGCGGGCAAGGACCTCGGTTCGCGGGCCGGTGACGTCCGGGAGGCGTTGACCGCCGCCGGATTGGTCCAGGACGACTCGCCGTTCCCGGCCCCGTTGGCGCTCAACGTGGTGCCGTGGGCCGGTTCGCTCAAGGACGACGGCTGGGCCTCCGAGGAGATCAAGGTCCGCAACGAATCCCGCAAGATCCTGGGCATCCCGGATCTCAAGGTCTCGGCCACCTGCGTGCGAGTTCCCGTCGTCACGACGCACTCGGTGGCCCTGCACGCGGTGTTCGACAAGCCGGTCACGGTCGCCCAGGCGCACGCCGTCTTCGAGGCGCAGCCGACGGTGGTCCTGATGGACGACCCGGCCAACGGGATCTACCCGACGCCGTCGGACGTCGTGGGCGGCGATCCGACCTACGTGGGCCGGGTGCGGCAGGCGCTGGACTTCCCGAACACCCTCGAGATGTTCGTCTGCGGCGACAACCTGCGTAAGGGCGCGGCACTGAACACCTACGAGATCGCCGAGCAGGTCGTCTCGGCAGGCTGAGGAACCAGACAGGTATTCACGCAGGTGGGACGGGCTGCTCGGCCCGTCCCACCTGCATGTCTGCGGGATGCGATTCCCGCAGCGCACTGCGCCCGGATCCCCCGTGATCGCAACGTGAATCGAACCACCCGTTTTCTTGACTTGTTCCAGAAACGGTGGTGGACTGTCGGTCGTATGGCTCCCACCACGGCATCCCCGCAGGGCCGCGAAGCGGCACCCGACCCGCGCGAAGCATTGCGCGGCGTTGGGCTGCGGGTGACGGCACCTCGGCTGGCGGTGCTGAACTGGCTGGCCGATCACCCGCATTCGACGACGGAGCAGGTGGCCACAGCGGTCCGCCGTCAGCTCGGCGTCGTCTCCACACAGGCCGTCTACGACGTGCTTCGGGCATGTACCGACCACGGCCTTTTGCGGCGGATTGAGCCAGCAGGACACCCAGCCCGCTTCGAGACCCGCACTGGCGATAATCACCATCATCTGGTCTGTCGACAGTGCGGCCGCACCGTCGATGTCGACTGCGTGCATGGCGCTGCGCCGTGTCTGGAGCCCTCGGACGTGGCGGGTTTCACCGTCGACGAGGCGGAAGTCGTCTTCTGGGGCCTGTGTGCCCCCTGCTCGGCCAGTTGAGGCGAGCAGTTCACCCGTGAAGCGAACAAGGAGGTTGGGCGCGTGACCGACGCACGTTTCACCACTAACAACGTGGGGATCCCGGTGGCGAGTGATGATCACTCGCTGACCGCTGGCCCGAACGGTCCGATCCTGCTGCAGGATCACTACCTGATCGAGAAGAACGCCCAGTTCAACCGGGAGCGGGTGCCGGAGCGGGTCGTGCACGCCAAGGGCGGCGGCGCGTTCGGTTTCCTGGAGATCACCGAGGACGTCAGCCAGTACACCAAGGCTGCGCTGTTCCAGCCCGGTGTGAAGACCGAGGCGCTGACCAGGTTCTCCACCGTCGCGGGCGAGCTCGGTTCGCCGGACACCTGGCGGGACCCCCGCGGCTTCGCGATCAAGTTCTACACGACCGAGGGCAACTACGACCTGGTCGGAAACAACACGCCCGTCTTCTTCATCCGGGACCCCATCAAGTTCCCCGACTTCATCCGCTCCCAGAAGCGGCGGGCCGACAACGGCCGTCGGGACCACGACCAGCAGTGGGACTTCTGGACCCTGCAGCCGGAGTCGGCGCACCAGGTCACCTGGCTGATGGGCGACCGGGGTATCCCGAAGACCTGGCGGCACCAGAACGGCTACGGCTCGCACACCTACCTGTGGGAGAACGCGGGCGGTGAGAAGTTCTGGGTCAAGTACCACTTCAAGACCGACCAGGGCATCGACTTCCTGACCTCCTCCGAGGCGGCGACGCTGGCAGGCGAGAACGCCGACCATCACATCGCCGACCTCTGGGACGCCATCGTCGCGGGCGACCACCCGAGCTGGACCCTGCACGTCCAGGTCATGCCGTACGAGGACGCAGCGGACTACCGCTTCAACCCGTTCGACCTGACCAAGGTGTGGCCGCACGGTGACTACCCGCTGATCAAGGTCGGTCGCCTGGTTCTCGACCGCAACCCGGAGAACTACTTCGCGCAGATCGAGCAGGGCGCGTTCGAACCGACGAACTTGGTTCCCGGCATCGGCCCGTCGCCGGATAAGATGCTGTTGGGCCGGATGTTCTCCTACCCGGACGCACACCGCTACCGGATCGGGCCGAACTACGCACAGCTGCCGGTCAACCAGCCCAAGTCGCCGGTGAACTCGTACGCCAAGGATGGCGCGATGCGCTACTCCAACCCGAGCGACCCGGTGTACGCGCCGAACTCCTACGGCGGTCCGCACGCGGACGCCGCGAAGGCAGGCGAGGCGGCCGCATCCTTCGGTGTCACCGATGAGATCGTCCGTTCGGCCTACCGGTTGCACGCCGAGGACGACGACTTCGGCCAGGCTGGCACCATGGTCCGGTCCGTGCTCAACGACGACCAGCGGGCTCGGTTGGTCGCCAACGTTCAGGGCCACCTGAGCAACGGTGTCTCCAAGCCGATCTTGGCGCGGGCGCTGCAGTACTGGCGCAACGTCGACAAGGAGCTCGGCGACAAGATCGCGGCCGCGTTCGACGCGAGCTGAGATCTCCCTCTGGAATCCTGCGGGACCCCCAGCCGCAGGATCTCCAGAGGTCGAGGACGGCGACTACGCCGTCGAAACGGCCCGGCAGGCCTCCCCCCTCCCGCCGGGCCGTTTCCTCGTTCTCGGGGCGGGTGACGACGACCGCGGGTGGTCCGGGGTATCGAGGCGAGCGGCTGCCTGCGCCCTCGGATGCGATCCGGGCGCAGGGGCAGTGAACAGGCGAATCGTCAGGCCATGGGGTACAGCCCCGGCAGGTAGCCGGATTCCTGGCAGTACGGACACGGTCTGAGATGGTGAACGGTCCGCCCGACATTGCCGAGCATCGCCAACGCCGGTTCCACGATCTGACCGCTTCCCTCGCAGCTCGGACAGATGGTGGAGAGCTTGGGGCGCGGGCCTGGCAGCGTCGACTCGAAGTGCTCCTCACTCACCACTGCACAGTAAGCCCGCAGTCTGCTCATACCCAATCGCCCATGCCACACGAGGTCCACACCGACCCCCTGTGGTGGTCTGGACGGGCACACTGGCCCGACAGGGGTTGACCTACAGCATGCTTGAGGTTTTAGGGTGTTCTGGTGGAGACAAGCCAGACTTATCGCCGTTGTGTGCGAGCGCTGCCGACGTGACGATCCGGGTGGTCGGCATCGGCGGATCGATTCGGCCGGATTCCCAGTCGGAGCGCGCCCTGCGCGCGGTCCTGACGGGAGCGGCGGATGCGGGAGCGGAGACGGTCGTGCTCTCCGGCCCTGACCTGTTGCTGCCCTTCTACGACCCACATGTCACCGAACGCACCGACAACGCCCGGCGCCTGGTCGAGAGCGTGCAGAGCGCGGACGGCGTGATCCTGGTCTCGCCCGGCTACCACGGCACGGTGTCCGGTCTGGTCAAGAACGCACTCGACTACATCGAGGACCTGCGCGGCGACGCCCGGCCGTATCTGGACGGCCGAGCGGTCGGCTGCATCGGCACGGCCCAGGGCTGGCAGGCGGCCGTGAGCACGTTGACCGCCCTGCGCTCGATCGTGCACGCCCTGCGTGGCTGGCCGACCCCACTCGGTGCGGCGCTGCACTCCGGTGAGGTTCGCTTCGACGAGCACGGCGATTGCGCCGACGCCAAGACCTCGGGAGTCCTGCACACCATCGGCCAACAGGTGGTCGACTTCGCGCGAAAACAGAACTAGTTCGTCGCAGGTGGAAACACCGATCCATGGTCGGATCTCGGCGTCCCGTCGCCGCGAACTCAATCGATTAAGGCTTAATCGTCTCCGCTCCCGGGTACCTCAAGCGACAGCGTTCGGTACGCCGTCGCTGGCCGTGTGCAGCTACCGGGAGGCGAGGAGATAGACCATGACCCCGCTATACACCGCAGAGGCCGTCTCGACCGGCCAAGGCCGCGATGGTGAGGTCAGATCCTCGGATGGAGTGATCAACGAGCAATTGGCCACCCCGACCGAGCTCGGCGGTCCCGGTGGCGCCGCGACCAACCCCGAGCAACTGTTCGCCGCAGGCTATTCGGCGTGCTTCCACAGCGCGGTGCGGGCGGCGGCGGCCCGGTCCGGTACCCCGGTGCGCCGCAGCGAGGTCACCGCGAAGGTGGGCATCGGTGCGGACGAGAGCGACGGCGGCTTCCGGCTCTCCGTCGACCTGGAGGTCCGGATTCCCGAACTCACCCAGCCACAGGCGAACGAGATCGTCGAGGCGGCCCAACAGCTGTGCCCCTATTCGAAGGCCACCAGAGGCAACATCGACGTCTCCGTGTCCGCAGTGGTGTGACCAGGCGTGGCCCGCCCGGCTCTCTGACCGTCACCAGGAAGGTGTGAGCAACCATGACGAAGAACTCGATTCGCAGCCCATTGACCAGCCCCCTCGGCGACGGCGAACGGGATGTCACCTGCCATGCCCTACAGGCGACACTGCTGGAGATGATCGACCTGCACCTGTTCGCCAAGCAGGAGCACTGGAACGTCGTCGGCCCCAACTTTCGGTCGGCGCACCTCCAGCTCGACGAGTTGGTGTCGACCACCAGGGACTTCGCCGACGACGTCGCCGAGCGGATGTCGGCATTGGCCGTCTCGCCGGACGGCCGGTCCGCCACGGTCGCCCAAGGCAGCGGACTGCATCATCCGCACGCGGGCTGGCGCACCGTCGAACAGGTCGTCGACGACGTGGTCGCGGCTTTGAGCGAGGTGGTGCACCGGCTTCGGGCCCGCATCGACGAGACCGACAAGACCGACCAGGTCACCCAGGACCTGCTCATCCAGATCACGGCCAGCCTGGAGAAGGCACGTTGGATGTGGCAGGCCCAGCAACAGAAGAAGTAATCGGCTCGACCAGCCGGGCCGGACGCGAGAGTGCGTCCGGCCCGGCTGTGTGTCGAGAACGGCTTCGATCAGTTGATCGGCGAGGCGAGTCCCAGCGCGCGACGGGCGAAATGCAACTCGGCGGCCCGCTGCTTCAACGACTCGGCGATCACCAGCGACCCGTGCCCCGCATCGAAGCGGTACACCTCGTAGTGCACGTCCTTCGACGCCAACCGGTCGAGGTAGTTGTCGATCTGGCGGATCGGGCACCGAGGGTCGTTCTCGCCCGCCAACACCAGCACCGGCGCCCGCACCTGGTCCACATAGGTCAGTGGGGAGCACTCGCGATACAGATCGGGAACCTCCTCCGGCGAGCCGCCGAACAGGGCCCGGTCGAAGGCGCGCAGTGGTTCCATCTCGTCTTCATAGGCGGCCAGATAGTCGGCGACCGGGACCCCGGCCACGCCTGCGGCCCAACGCTCCGGCTGGGTGCCCAGCGCCAGCAGCGTCAGGTAGCCGCCCCAGGAACCACCCTCGACCACACACTTGGCCGGATCGGCGAGTCCGCTCTGCACCGCCCAGTCGTGCACTGCGGCGACGTCGTCGAGTTCGGTCAGGCCCGGCCTGCCCTCGATCGAGTCCCGCCAGTCCGACCCGTAGCCGGTCGAGCCTCGGTAATTGACGTGTACCACGGCGAATCCGGCGTCGACCCACAGTGCGCGATAGGCCGAGAACCGGTCCTCGTCCTCCGCGTGTGGGCCGCCATGCAGGCTGAAGACGGTCGGCAGCGGACCGGCGGGCGCATCGGCGGGCCGGGCCACCAGCGCGTGGATCTCGCCGCCGGGACCTTCGACGAACGCATCGGTCAATGCCACCGACGGGGGTGCGGGCTCGCCGGGCGGGGTCAACACGACCTGGTCGGTGCCATCGGTGAACAGCGCCCGGATCACCGAGGGCGAATGCGAGCTCGACCAGCCGTACTCCACCGTGCCGTCCGGACGCACCGCCGCCGAGCCGACCGTGCCCGGCTGGGTGTTCAGCCGGGTGAGGGTGGCCTCGGCGATGTCATAGCGGTACAACTCGCCGCGGGCGCGGTACTGATGCGACACCAGCAGCGACCGGCCGTCCGGATACCAATCCGCCGCCAGCTCGCCGGGCAGGTCCAGCTGCAACTCCGACTCGGAGTCGTCGGCCAGGTCCCAGATCAGCAGCTCGGGCTTACCCCGTCGTTCATGCGAGACCAGCAGACGTTGATCGCCCGCGATCGACGGGAACGCCAGCGCGTCGAGTCCCTTGCCCTCGCCGTCCCACTTCTCTGCGACAACGGTGTGCTCGCCACCGGACTCGCCGAGGCGTAGCACCCGCAGCGCCGGGTGTCGGGAGTCGCCGTGTTCGGAATGCGAGATCACCAACAGCGTCTCGTCGTGGGACAGCGCCGCGGCCCCCGCGTCGTGCTCGCTCTGGTAGACGACGTCGGCCGTGCCACGCTCCTCGTGAACGCCCCGGCTTACCCAGATCGTGGTGCCCTCGTCCGTCGCGGCCGCCGAGGCGACCACATCCGTCCCGATCTCCAACCCGGCCGGATACCCGTCGTGTACGCCGGGAAGGGCCTGGGCGGGTTCCTCGTCGGGCGCGCGTCCGCCGAACGGCTCCATCATCCACTGGCCGAATTCATCGCCATCGGTGTCGGCGAACCACCAGATCCGCTCGCCGTCCGGACTCAGCGTGGCGTGGATCGTTCCGTTCGGCCGGTCGGTCACCTGGCGGTGGGTGTCGGTGGCCCGATCCCACGCGTAGACCTCCCACACACCGCTGACGTTGGACACGTAGAGGTTGCGGTCGGGTGCCAGCAACGCCCAATCCGGCGTGGAATTGCGGGCCGAGGTGAACCTGGCCCGCCATCGGGCCTCGGCCTCGGGGTCGTGGAAGAGCTGCTCGGGAATCTCGGCTTGAGGGTGGGTGCTCACGCCCGCGATACTGCCGCACCGGGCAGCGGTGGTGCCCGCTGCCCGGTGGTCGCCCGGTCGTCAACGGGCCAGGATCGGCCCCGATGCTCGCGGGCCGGGAACGACTCGGATCTCGTCGATGAAGGTGAATAAATCCTCGGTTAATCGAGTGCCCTTGTTGAAGTCGACGGTGACGGTGCGGCCATTGGTGTGAATCGCGATAGCCCGGTCCACATCGTCGTAAACCGCCGAACCGCTTTGCCCGCCAACGGTATCCACCGTGTAGCGGAGTTTCTTCGCAGGCGACTGGCGAATGGGGCCGCCGTGAAACCACATGGTGCCAGCCGGTTTGTCGGCAGGATAGCCGCGAATCGTGACATGAGTGCCATCGAAGGAATTCTCCTGCCAGCTCATCCCGAACCAGCCCACGGTGTTTCCGATAGAACAACCCAGTTTGAGCACACCCCAGTCCTGGTCGGTGTCCGCCTCGTCGACCCAGGACAGGTCCGTCCATGACTGGGTGACGCCACAGCTGCCGAAGGGCACCGTGCCCGCGTTGCGGCCGGGCAGGATCCGGAAGTCGGTGAAGAAGTCGGCGAGGTCGCCGGTTCCGCCTGCATGCACGCAATGCCCGGCGGTCACCACCGTGTCGGCCGAGACCAGGAATCCACTGCAACCACCGATCTCGGCTGCGGTGACCTGGACGACGGCGCGACTCGGGAACGCCGTGGTATCGAGGACGCGCGATCGTTGATCGGGCTGGAAGATCGACGGTGCGCCGCCTCGCCCCGAACCCGTCTGCACAGGCGGCGCGAACGAGACACCGTCACCCGCGTCCGCCAATTCGCCGGAACCCTCGAAAGCGGGGCGGGTGCTGCCTCGTCGGGCAGGCGAGGCGGGCAACGCGGCGTGGTACAGCGGGAATCCGTCCACGGTTCGCCCGACCGGACGTAGCTCGACACCCGAGGCCGGAAAGCGTGCCGTCGTGGCCGCGATGTGCGCGACGGCCGCACCCGAGGGAAGCAGTACGGCGAATATAGTGAATATCGTCGTCGAAATAGTTCGAATCGATCTCCTCATGGCCAGGTATCCCCCAATACTCGGCGGTCCGATGTGGCATCCGACGGCTATTCGGCCGCCCGTGGATGTTCCCCCCGCACCGGTATTTCTCAAGGTAACGATAGTCGGCCCCACCGACAAGAGTGGTACCCCGAAAATCGCACTCGCCGATGGGGGTCGTAATACTCGGGAGCGACTTCGTCGATGGCTGCTGGATTTTCCGAGCCCGCCGACGGCGGCGATGTCGGCCACTCGGCCCGGGCAGGCCCGCCGGGGTCCCAAGCACCCCGGGGATGGGTGGCTAGACCCACTGACACCCGCCGCGACCCATCGCACGATGGCGGTAAGTGCACTCCACTGCCATCCGAAAGGCCGAGCCGATGAACCGCCAGCACGACACCGTCGAGCGCCGCTCCTCCGCAGAGCAGACACCTCATGGTCCGCGCCGTAGCACCGTGCCGACTGTCGTGCAGGTCGCGTTCTTCCTGTGGCTCACGGCCCTGGCGATGGGGGCGGTGGAGACGGTCCTCGGAGTCGCGGGCGAGCTGAGTGCCCCGGAACGGACGATGACCATCGCGGCGATCCTGGGACTCATCGCGTTCCGGGTGGTGATCACCCTGGTGTTGTTCACCATCGCGGTGGTCATGCGGCGCGGTTGGAACTGGGCCCGAATCTCGCTGACCGTGCTGCTCGGCGGTATCGGGATGTTCTCGCTGGTCTACGCCCCGATCACCGAGTTGGTGGCAGGTGTCGGGTTCGTCGAGGCATTCGGCGGCGATGGTCCGATGGGACCGTGGTTCCTCATCGTGCGTCTCGTGCACGTGGTCTGCGTTCCCGCCGCGATCATCGCGATGTTCCTGCCCTCGGCACGCACGTACTTTCACACCCCGGAGTGATTGCCGGACGGGATCTCGCCGTGCCCTGCTGCCTCAGCTACCGTATTGCTACTCGATGTGCTCGGAGTGTGCGCTTCGGGCGGACGGAATGAATATGTCGACTGGGTGTGTTGTCAACCGTACCGCCGCACTGCTTCCCCCGGATTGGTGACTTGCGGCCCGTATTTCTCCATGGTGAATGGGTGTATCCAGCCGGTGAGTCCATATTTGCGGTCTGCGATGTTATCGTGAAGGACGCCTTGTTCCTGCATCAATCGAGCGCAGTCTTTGCAAGCAGGATGAGTAGTGCGGATCATGCCCTCGGTTCCATTGCCGGCACCCCAAACGGCCATGATCCGACATTCGGCATGGTTTGATGACTCGATCGCAGAAAATCGTTCACATGTCTGTCGATCCGTTGGAAACCAGTGCGGTGCTTGCCCAGGCTTCGCAGCTAGGACATCGGCCCATATTTGTGCGAAGAACATTGGTTTGTTCACCCCTGATGTCGACAGATATAGTCTCTGTTTCACGACGAGACGACCATAGGATGAACAAGTATTTCTTGCAGGTTCCTTCGTAGCCAAGTGCATAGGGACTGTTCTCAAGGCAGCTCACCTTCCCTTTTGGGCACACGGTGGCGGGACTTGACTTGGTGCGTAGCTTGCATGCGATCTTGGAAGGCGGATCGTGAAGTCTTCAAGTGGTGAAGGTAGTACTCCTGCATGATTCGGGTCGCCTCGAAACACGGCACCTCGCCCTGGCGAACCGCCACCTTATGTGCTGCTGCAACTATGCAATCGGCATGGAGCATGACCGTTCTGCGGATCGACCACTACGGAGGCTATGAGCGCTCGCTGCGCAGTTGCGCCCCGTCGTCGCTCACGAACGCTTCCCGCGCATGGCCGACTGGGGTTGGGCGGATTCGCTCCGCGTCTGACTCGCAGCGTTAGCACGTAGCGGTGGGCGAGTCTGATTTCACGGTTCATCGCACAAGGGCCGTGAACATGCGAAAACGGCCTGGTTGGGACTCCGCTTGGAGTCCCAACCAGGCCGCTTATCTGGTCGGGGTGACAGGATTTGAACCTGCGACCTCTTCGTCCCGAACGAAGCACGCTACCAAACTGCGCCACACCCCGCCCGTCTCACAGCTTCCCAACCGGTCCGCTGTTCGACGAGACATAGTCTAGCTGATGTCTTGCCCAGCCCCGAAACCGGCCGGCACCTGAGTTCCACGGGAGCTCGGTCGGTCGTCCGATTCGCGCGGGACCAGCGTCAACAGGCTCGCCTCCGGCCTGCAGGCGAAGCGCGCGGGGGCGTAGGGCGAGGTGCCCAGGCCAGCCGAGACGTTGAGCCAGGTGTGTGCGCCCCAGCGCGAGACGCCACGCGCCCGGGACCGGTCGATCCCGCAGTTGGTCACGAGCGCCCCGTAGCCGGGAATCCGTAGCTGGCCGCCGTGCGTATGGCCGGCGAGCACCAGGTCGTAGCCGTCGGCGGCGAAGGCGTCGAGCACCCTCGGCTCCGGCGAGTGGGTCACGCCGAGTCGAAGCCGGGCCTTCGGATCGGGAATGCCTGCGATGTCGTCGTAGCGATCCCGGCGCAGATGCGGGTCGTCGACGCCCGCCGCGACCACGGTGCTGCCCTGCACGCTGAAGGTGCGCCGCTTATGGGTCAGGTCGAGCCAACCGCGCTCGGTGAGCGCCGCACGAAGGTCGCGCCACGGCAACGGCACCCCGTGAATCCGCTTGGTCTTGCTGCTGGGCAGCAGGTAGCGCGCGGGATTCTTCGGCTTCGGCGCGTAGTAGTCGTTGCTGCCGAAGACGAAGGCGCCCCGCCGATTCAGCAGCGGCCCCAGCGCACGCAACACCGAGGGCACCGCCGCCTGATGGGCGAGGTTGTCGCCGGTGTTGATCACCAGGTCGGGTTCCAGCGCGTCGAGCGCCGCCACCCACCGTTGCTTCGATTGCTGGTTGGGCATCATGTGCAGGTCGGAGATGTGCAGGACGCGCATGGGTCGCGCCCCAGGCGAGAGGACCGGCAGCGTCGCGTGCCGTAGAGCCCAAGCTCTGCGTTCGATCCCGACGGCATAACCGAGGGTGGCGACGCCGAGTGCGGCGGTCCCGATCAGGGTGCGGCCGATGGTGTTCATCCCGCTCAGCCTAGAAGGCTCTGCCACCTGATGCCGATCCCGGCACCCGTCGTGAACATCCCACGTGTTCGCGCCGAGGGTCCGCCCGCCTCGATAACCTGCGTCGTCGTCGGTCGCCGACCGCTAGGTTCTTTGCCATGGCAGAGCTGAAAGCACGACTGAGGGCAGAGCTCGTCACCGCGATGAAGGCACGAGAGGCCCTCGTGGTGTCCACGCTGCGGATGGCCCTCACCGCGATCTCGACCGCTGAAGTCGCAGGTGAGAGCGCGCGCGAGCTAACCGACGACGAGGTTCTCAAGGTCCTCGCGAAGGAGACCAAGAAGCGGGATGAGGCGGCGACGGCGTTCGCCGATGCTGGCAGGACGGAACAGGCAGAGTCCGAGCGCGCGGAGGGTGACATTCTGCGCCGCTACCTGCCTGCCCAGCTGAGTGACGCGGAATTGGCCGAGATCGCCGAGCAGGCGGTGGCCGAGGTCACCGAGACACTCGGGGAGCGTCCCGGGCAGCGCCAGATGGGCCAGGTGATGAAAATCGCATCGGCCAAATCGGCGGGGCGGGCCGACGGCGGTCGCGTCGCGGCGGCGGTGCGCGCCCTACTCCAGAGCTGAGTTCGACTTCGGGATCGCGGGCCCCGTGATTGATCGGATGCCCGACGACCCCGACCTCGACGACGTCGTCCGTGTCCGGGTTTGGCCGACCCGGGCACGGTGCGACGACGGCGGAAGATCGTCGTATTAGTACTGATTTCACGATCACTGACATAGTCTTCCGCGCGTGATCCGCCCCATACGAGACGTGTTCGCAGGCCTGGGCATTGCAGGCCGCGGTTACGCGCTCCTCTTCAGCTCACGTCGTCACCTGCTTCGGGGCGCGCTACCCGCGCTGCTGACCTCGATCCTCTACCTCGGCCTGTTGATCGCCTTGGTGTATTTCAGCGGTGACATCACCGCGTGGATCACCCCGTTCGCCGATGGCTGGCCGCAGCCGTGGCGCACGCTGACCCGGGCCGTGGTCGGGGTGGTCGCCTTCGTGGTCATCCTCGGGATCGGGCAGGTCATGTTCGTGACCGTGACCCTGCTGATCGGCGGGCCCATCTACGAATCGATCTCCGAGGAGGTCGACGACAAGTTGGGCGGCGGAGTCACCGAACCGCAAAGCGGTTGGTTCCAGTCCCTGATCGGGGGCCTCGGCGACGCCGTGCGGATGCTGTTGCGGTCGCTGATCTGGGCCGTTGTGCTGCTGGCCATCGGATTCATCCCGATCGTCGGCTTCATCGCTCCCGTCATCGCGATCCTGGTGGGCACCTGGTTGTTGGCCCTGGAGATGACCTCGTTGCCGATGGGCAGGCGAGGCATCGGCCTGTCCGACTGCCGCCGCACGATGCGCAAGCGTCGGATGCTCTCGCTGGGCTTCGCCCTGCCGAACTACCTGTTGATGCTGGTTCCGCTGGCCTCGCTCATCGCTGCCCCGGCGACCTTGATCGGTGCGACGGTGCTGGCTCGGACCCTGCTCGATGAGGAAGTCACCCCGGCCTGATCAGGCCCTAGAACGCGACAGTGCCCGGCAGCGGAGTTCGCTGCCGGGCACTGCTGTGTTCGCTACTCGCTCACCGCCGCCATCACGGTGGACCGCTGGGGTTGCCACCCGGTGGAGCCCCGGTCGGGGGCGGTTGTTGTTCGGGCGGCTGACCGGGTGGTTGCTGGCCCGGTGGTCCCGGCTGTGGCGCGGTTGTCGGCGGTGGGGCGGTGGTCGGCTGCACCACCGATGGCGGCTGCGCCGGACCTCCGGTCGTGGGCGGCGGGGTCGCCGGTGGTTCCTGGGTGGGCTCCGGTGCGGGGTTCTCGCTCGGCGTCGCGGGTGGACCGGTGGGCGACGCGCTCTCCGAACCCTCGGTAGGCGGATTGCCGTTGCTCACCGAGATGGTGACCGTCTCGCCTGCCGGGGCGAAGCCCTCCGGTGATTGGCTGACGACCGTTCCCTCGGGCTCGGTCGCGTCCACCGACTGCTCGTTGACGCCGTAGCCCGCGTCCTCCAACGTCTTGCGGGCCTCGTCGGCCTTCATTCCGATCACGTCGGGGGCCTGCTCGCCCTCGCCGCCGTCGAGATAGCGCGGTTCGACCGGTGGCAGCTCCATGACGGGTAGACCCTCGTGGATCGGCGTCATCGTGGCGAACCAGGTACGCGCCGGGATCCGACCACCGAAGATGTTGCCGCCGCCACCACACAGCGCGGGTGGATCGGAGTCACAGATGCCCTGGATCTCGCGACCGTCGTTGAAGGTCAGCACCGCGCCTGCCATCTGCGGGGTGGCACCGATGAAACCCGCGGAGAAGTAGTCCTGGGCGGTTCCGGTCTTACCCATCATCGGCCGGTCCCAGCCCGCCTCGCTCGCGGCTGTCGTGGCGGTTCCGTCGGTGTGGTCCTTGCCGAGTCCGACGAACAGCCCGTCGGCGAGCTTCTCGTCGACGACCTGTTCACACGGCGCCTCGGTGATCGGCACGACGTTGCCGGACCGGTCGAGGATCTCCTCGATCGGCGACGGCGGGCACCACATGCCGCCGCTGACGATGGTCGCGGAGACGTTGGCCAGTTCCAGCACGCTGGTCGGAGTGAAGCCGAGGGTGAAGGCACCCATGTTGTGGTCGACGATGTAGTCGCCCTGCGCGGTGTTGCGGACCTCTTCGTCGGATTCGAGATCGATCGGGTCACCGTGATGGTTGACCCCCGCCATGCCCTCGCGCATGCCGAGCCGCTCGGCCATCCCGACGGCCGCCTCCAGCCCGACCCGTTCCTGCAGCATCACGAAGGACGTGTTCGGCGATTGGGCCAGCGCATCCTGCAGGGTCATCGACGCCGGGTAGCCGCCATCGCCGTGGTTGTTGACCGTGTAGCCGTCGCCGTTGTTGATGTAGGCCATCGACGTGTAGGTCTGCGGTGAGGGCAGTTCGTTGTTGATCCCCATGCCCATCTCGAGCGCGGCGGCGGCGGTGAAGACCTTGTAGATCGACCCGGCCCCGAACTTCGTCAGGTCGCTGGGCAGCGCGTACATCGTCTGGCCGGCGTCCAGGTCCAACCCGTAGTCGCGGTTGGCCACCAGCGCACGGACCTTGTGGCTCTCCTTGCCGGGTTCGACGACCGCCATCACGTTGGCGATACCGGGGGTGTCCTTGGGGACCTCGGCCATCGCCGATTCCTTGGCGGCATCATTGGCCTCCTGGTCCAGGGTGGTGCGGATGGTGTAGCCGCCGCGCCGGAGCTGATCCTTCGAGAAGCCTGCTTTTTGCAGGTAGTCCAGGACGTATTCGCAGAAGAACCCATCGTTGGGACCGGCGCCGACACAATCGTTCGGCGGCCTGCCCAGCGGTTCGGCCAAGCCCAGCGGCTCGCCGATGGCCTTGCCTGCGGCCTCGGAGCTGATCAGGCCCTGTCCTGCCATCAACTCGATCACGACGTTGCGCCGGTGCAGTGCTTCCTCCGGTGCGGTGCCGGGGTTGAGGCTGCCGGGGCTGTTCACGATGCCCGCCAACATCGCGGCCTGGGCGATGGTGAGTTTGTCGGCGGTGGTGTTGAAGTAGGTCTGGGCGGCGGCGGCCACGCCGTAGGTCTGGTTGCCGAAGGGCACCACGTTCAGGTAGCCGGCCAGGATCTCTTCCTTGTGCAGGTGCTGTTCGAGCTGCAACGCGACCCTGATCTCACGCAGCTTGCGGGCGTGGGTCTGTTCCTGCGCCTTCACCTGCTGTGCGGGGTTGCCGTTGGAGACGACGTGGACCAGGTAGTTCTTCACGTACTGCTGAGTCAGGGTCGAACCGCCCTGGGCGATCGACCCCTCCATCTGGTTGGTGATCGCCGCGCGGATGGTGCCCTGCCAGTCGACGCCTTCGTGGTCGTAGAACCGCTGATCCTCGACCGCGATGATCGCCGCCTTCATCGAGTCGGAGATCTCCTCCGGCTCGACGATCTCCCGATACTGATCGAAGAGGTAGGCGATCTCGGCCCCGTCGGAGTCGGTGATCGTCGTGAGCAGCGGCGGGTCCGTCGAGACCAGGTCTGCCGAGATGCTGTCGACCGTGTTACTGGCCTGATTGGACACCACGCCGACGCCCCCTGCGACGGGGAAGAGCACCCCGGCGGTGAGCACACCCGCCAGCGCACAGAAGCCGAGAAGCTTGAGCAGCCGCGTCCTGAGTTCCACGGACCCAACAGTAATGCCGGTAGGTGGGTGTGATAATGGACGAGTGGACACATCCTACCCGAGTAGGTGACTAAGGGTGTCACCGAGAGTTACCTTAAGTAATTGTTGAGGTACCCGGTGAATTAGATGGAACCGACGGGCTCTACAGTCCGTCAACGTCTCACGACAGGGAAACGCAGAACGTGACACTGATGTGGAACGTTGCTCACAGCGGGTGCCGGGGGGTGCCCTATGAGTCGGAAGACGAGCAGGAGCTGGGGGACATGATGTTCGACCAGGGGGACTGGCGGATCAGGGCGGCATGCCGCGACGAGGACCCGGACCAGTTGTTCGTTCGAGGAGCGGAACAGCGCAAAGCCAAGTTGGTTTGCCTGGGTTGCCCCGTTCGCACCGAATGTCTGGCCGAGTCCTTGGATAACCGGATCGAGTTCGGTGTCTGGGGCGGGATGACGGAACGCGAACGGCGCGCGCTACTACGCAGGCGCCCCGACGTGGATTCCTGGGCGGAACTGCTCCAGGAAGCGCGGCGTAATCACTCCGATATGGACGAGTACCAGGTCTCGTAGTCGGTAGTACTAGAGACTGTTTCACCCCGAGGGTTCGGCCGAGGCCAGTCGGTGTCCTATCTCCTGCAAACCGGAGAGATCGTGCACATCGTCGGGAAGCGCGGGGACACCGACAACGGCCACCTCGGGATGCGACTTCGTGAAGCGCGACAACAAACGCAGTTCTCGCTCGGCCAGCGCAACGCGATCCGCATGCAGGCGCAGGATCGCCTCGGTCAGCGGATTGCTGCTGCGCTGTGCGAGCTCGTCCGCAGCGGCCAGCGAGGTCGTCGCAGGTAGATCCGCGATGATCGGGTGAGTTCGATTGACGACCAAGCCGGCCAAGGGCATCTGTTCGCCGGCGAGCCGGTCCACGAAATAGGAGGCCTCGCGTAGCGCATCCGGTTCGGGAGTGGCGATCACCAGGAATGCCGTTCCCGGCGAACGCAGCGTCCGATAGGTGTGTTCGGCGCGTTCGCGAAAGCCGCCGAACATACTGTCGAATGCCTGAACGAATGCGGAGGCATCTGCGAGGAGTTGACCACCGACCACGGTGGACACCGCCTTGCTGAACAGCGAGAATCCCGCACCGACTAGTCGGCGCAAGCCACGCCCGCCCGCCCGAGCCGGTGCGGAGAGAAGTCGGATGATCTTACCGTCGAGCACCGTGGAAAGCCGTTGCGGCGCGTCGAGGAAATCGAGCGCCGAACGGCTCGGCGGGGTATCGACGATGATCAGATCCCACGAGCCGTCCTGGGTGAGCTGGCCGAGTTTCTCCATCGCCATGTACTCCTGCGTGCCGGAGAAAGACGTGGAGATGGTCTGATAAAACGGATTCGACAGGATTGCGGCCGCGCGTTCCTTGCCCGCGTGGGTGAGCACCATGTCATCGAAGGTGCGCCGCATGTCGAGCATCATCGCGTGCAGCTCGCCGCCACCGTCGAATTCCGTGATGCTGACCCGTTTCGGCTGGTTGGACAGTTCCTTTAGACCCAGAGACTGCGCGAGCCTCCTAGCCGGGTCGATGGTCAACACCACCGTGCGCCTGCCTCGGCCCGCCGCTCGCAGGCCGAGGGCGGCCGCGGTCGTGGTCTTGCCGACTCCGCCCGAACCACAGCAGACCAGCACCGAGGTCCCGGGATCGTCGATGAGGGAATCGATGGCCAGCCCCGGGGGGCGCCGCCGCCGACGGTTGTCTGCTGCATCCGACATCCGACTCACCGCACTCCCTGATCGCGCAGTGTCCCGGCGAACTCGAAGAGCCGCGCCCGGTCGATGCCCTGGGTGAACTCGGGGAGTTCGAGGGTCGGCAGGTCCGGCTGTTGGAGCGCAACCCTGGCTCGGGTCTCGGACTGGACGCTGATGGCGTGCTCGATCGTCTCGGTGACCAGGTCCTCGATGGTCGTCGCGTCCAGGTTCAGCCCGGCGGTCTCCAGGCCTGCGCGGATCCTGCCGGTGTCGACGCGACCGGCGGCGGCTGCGGTGGCGGACCGGTGCGGCAGGCGGGTGGGACGCACCCGATTGACCAACACCGCGCCCGGACGCAGATCGGCGGCGTCGAGTTCGGCGACGGCTTCCAAGGTCTCACGCACTGGAAGCTCCTCCAGCAGGCTCACCAGATGGACGGCGGTGTCACCGGAGTGCAGCAGCCGGACGACACCCTCGCTCTGACTCCGAATCGGACCGACCTTCGCCAGGTCCGCCATCGCCCGCGTGACATCGAGGAACTTCACCACGCGACCGGTCGGGGGAGCATCCAGGACCACCGAGTCGTAGACGTGCCTACCGCGTTCGTCGATCCGGCCGACGCATTCCTTGATCTTCCCGGTGAGCAGCACGTCCCGCAGCCCCGGCGCGAGCGTGGTGGCGAACTCGACGGCGCCCATCTTGCGCAGCGTTCGGCCTGCGAATCCCAGGTTGTAGAACATCGCGAGGTAGTCCAGCAGCGCTGCCTCGGCGTCGATGGCCAGGGCGAGGACCTCCCCGCCACCGGGGCCGGTCGCCAGATGTTCCTCCGAATAGGGCAGTGGTGGGGTGCCGAACACCCCGGCGATGCCCTGTCGGTCCTCGACCTCGACCAGCAGCACGCGCCTGCCCTCGTTGGCCAGGGCGAGGGCGAGCGCGGCCGCCACAGTGGTCTTGCCCGTGCCACCTTTGCCGGTGACCACATGCAGCCGGACCCGGGCCAGCTGCTCGGTCCATTCGCCGGTCGACGCCCTCACATGGCCAGACTAAAGGGGCCGAGGCGACAGGCAGGAACGTGTGTGCTGGTCGCAGCTCGGCGTTTCGTCCGTTCGGAAGGTTTCGGTTCCCGATCCGGGCGCTGCTTCAATCCGCGATGAGGATCACGCCGTCCGCGATGATGGTCGCGGCGACGAGTCCCCAGGCGAATGTGGGAGTCAACACCGTTGCCACCAACGCGACGCAGACCGCGAGGACCGCGAGCGAGATTCCCCCAGCTCGCAGTACATCCACGCGGGTACTGCCGCGGCGATCCCTCGCCTGTGCCATCGCAACCAGAACCAAGATCAGACCACCGACGACCATGAGTCCTGTCGCGATGGCACGCCACATCTCCACACCTCAACGCTAGTCGGATCCGACCGGGCACAATGCCTCCGAACGGACGTGTCGATGCACCCATTCGTGGGGATGACGCCACGAACGCCGATCAACAGATACCCTCCGTCAATGACTAAGTGGGAGTACGCCACGGTCCCGCTCCTTATCCACGCGACCAAGCAGATCCTCGACCAGTGGGGCGAGGACGGCTGGGAGCTGGTGACCGTGCTACCTGGCCCGACCGGTGAACAGATGGTGGCCTACCTCAAGCGGCCCAAGGGGTGATGACCGCGTGACCGAACAGCAGCAGCAGCGCTGGACCGAGCGTCTGACCGAGCTCGGCATCGAACTGCCGCCCGTCGCCGCGCCGGTGGCCGCCTATGTGCCCGCGGTGCGGTCCGGTTCGTACGTCTACACCTCGGGCCAGTTGCCATTGGTTCAGGGTGCTCTGCAGGCATCCGGCAAGGTCGGCGCCGAGGTCAGCCCCGAGGAAGCCAAGGCGCACGCCAGGACGTGTGGGCTCAACGCCCTGGCGGCCGTGCACGCGCTGGTCGGCCTCGACTCGGTCGTCAAGGTCGTCAAGGTCGTCGGTTTCGTGGCCTCGGCCGAGGGATTCACCGGCCAGCCCGCAGTGGTCAACGGAACCTCTGAGTTGTTCGGCGAGATCTTCCAGGGCACCGGCGGCCATGCGAGGTCGGCGGTCGGAGTGGCCGAGTTGCCGCTGGGCGCCCCGGTCGAAGTCGAGATCGTCGTCGAAGTCGCCTGAACCTGAACGGAGAACCCGGTGGTGGGGACGCCCCAGACGTTGTGTCATGAGCTGCTGTTCCGATTGGCGGGCAGGCTGGACGACGAGGAACTCTGGCGATACCGGGATTGGCTGGACGGTGGCGCCGAGGCCGTGATCGCTCGTGCCCTGCCCCGGACGTTGCTGCACGAGCGGATCGGTCTGACCGTCGAGGAACACCGGCTGTTGACCGAGGCATTGGTGCCTGCAGGCGCTTCGCCCGCACTGCTGGCCGGGGTGCTGTCGTTGGAATCCGAACCGCGCACCGGCTTCCGGTTCACCGCGGTCACCCCGTCCGGGGTGGCCACCGGTGACTCGGCCGCCGTCGTGCTCGGCGCGGTGCTTCGAGGCCGGGCCAGCATCGGCGAGGTTCGCTCGACCTGGCGGATCACCGATCAAGGCGGTGGCGCCCCTCGGCGGGTGCTGCTGGTCAGCGCCGCCGCCGAGCACGTACGCCTGACCGCCGAGCTGCAGCGCGTGTTGCGGGCGCTCGGCGAGCACGACCCCTGTGTGGAGGTGGCGCTGCCCGATCAGCGGTTGCCGTCCTACCACCGGGCTGCCTGGGCCGAGTCCGAGGTTGTCCTCACCGGACCGGCGCGTTTGACGCACGCTTGAGCTGCTCACGCTCGATACCCGTCGTTGCCCGGCGGGGCGGAAGGAGAGATCCGGCATGGCTGACACCTCGCTGACAAGGGAGGGGCTCGGCGGCCAGACGCTGGACGTGTCGGGCCGCATCCACGACCTGTTGCTCGTGATGGCGGGTCGAATCGACGACGATGCATTGGTGCGGGCTCGCGAGCTGCTCGCCTTAGGCGAGTTCGATCGCGCGATCGACTTCACGACCGGCTGTCTGGTGGCAGGCGCCGTGCCCGTGACCATTCCCGAGCGCGACGAGCTGTCGTCGCTGCTGGTCGAGGTTCGTTCCCCCGCAGCGCTCGCGGCCAGGATCAACCTCGCAGAACAGCTCCCGTCGATACAGCACCGCTTCACCTCGGAGGCCGAACCGGTCTCGGTGGTCACCGAGGTGCTGTCCAGACTGGCGGGCAGATTGCCTGCGCTGAACTGGGTTCGCTGTGTCTCGCGGCTCACCCCGGCGGGCCCCAGCCCGGCCGGTGGAACCCAGCGCGTCGTGTTGGCCGAGGTCGGTCGGACCGGCTTCCCGCACGCCATGGCCTTCCTGCTGCGCACCGAACTGTTGGAGCTGGGCGTCTCGGCCATTGTGGACGTGTGGCGCGAGGGCAGCGGTCTCTCGGACTATCACGCCACGGCGCTCAAGGCCGCCGTGGAGGTTCCGCTGCCGACCCCCGCCGTCGGCCCCGGCCCGTCGGCACAGGCCCGCTCGTATGCCGAAGCGGAACCGGCGCGGTCCGCCGCACCGCCGATGTCCTCGTCCTCGATGTCCGCCGCATCGGCGCCCGCCGAGCCCGAGCAGGCCGATCGGGATGCCGAATCACGGTGGCGTTCCGGCTCGAACTCCGGTTCGAGCACCAGAGGCTCGGACTGGTCGTCTCGTCGCTCCGGCCGGTCGGCGACCGGCTCCGCCGACCCTGGTGCTCCGACCAGCGGCTCCCGTCCGGACGGAGGCGACCGGACGGGGAACCCTGAAGCCTCCGACGACGATGGTGGCGCAACGGGCGGCGGCGCGAGCAGGCCGTCCTGGATGCCCCGTACCGCAGCGGCCACCCGCCCCGACGACTCCGCACCGGAAGCCCCCGAGACGGGTATGGCATCGGAGCAGGAGGAGCTGGTCGCCGACATCGTGCAGCTGCCGAGGCCCGACAGCTCGACGAGCTACGACGACGAACCCGAGGACAAGGACGAGTCCGGCTCGACGGGGGACAAGCGCTCCCGCCGGTCCGCCTGGGCCAGGCGCCAGACGCCGCCGACCCCGGACGGCGGACCGGAGCTGGTCGACGACGCCCCGATGATGGACGAATCCTCGGCCACCAAGGCCTACGACCTGTCCTACGGCGCCGGGAAGTCCGCGACGGACAACGGTCATGACGACCGGCCGATCGATGCGCCGTTCGCAGGCGACCCGGCCGAGGGTGACTCTGGCGGCGACATGGGATCGGGCAGCACCTCCGATTCCAAGCTCACCGAGAAGGAACGCGACCTCCTGCGCAAGCTGCACGAGGAGCTGGCCCAGCGGGAGCAGGGCGGGCCGGAGGAACCCTCTGCGGAGCACGGCGGAATGGGTTCGTACTCGGGCCGCAGACACGCGACGAACATCGAGCAGACCGGCCCGATCACCCGGATCAGCGGGATGGAGGGCATCTCGTACACGGCGGGCAGCAGCACCCAGCATCGGCAGAACAACGGGCACCCGCCGTTCCAGACTCCGAGCTGAGCCGCAGGACGCACTTCGAGCGCCGCCGGGACCTCGCAACCAGCGAAGTCCCGGCGGCGCTTCGTCGTGACATGGGCTCAGCCCGCGCGCTGGGTCGGTAGACGCGAAGCGATCACCGGCCTGCCGCCGCGAGGTCGCGCGCCGATTCCAGGATTCGCTGCAGATGCACTCCGCGACGTACGTCCAGGGGGTGCTGGTGCCGCCCCTCGCCGATCATGGCCACGAAGTCGTCGAGCAGCGCCGTGTAGCAGGCGGGCGGTTCGGTGGACGCGCCACGGAACTCCCGATGCCCGGCCTTGCCGAACACCGAGAGGTCGTTGATCGACGGGCGGATCGGGGTGCGCATCGACAAGGTCGCGGTGCTCGTCGCCCCACCCTCGTGCTCCAGGATGAGCTGCCAGACCGCTTCCTCGGTGCGGTGTACCGCGTGGACGCCGGTGACCGGACCCAACGCGGCATCCAGCAGATCGATGGCATGCGGGCCGACGTCGAACAGATCACCGGTCTCGGTGTGTCGCCAGCGGGAGTCGGCGAACTTCGCGTCCAAGAGTGATCCCGACAGCCAGCGCACCGAACCGCCCTGCCAGCCTTCGGTCTGGTTCACCTCCGCCAGCCAGTCGCGGACCTCCGGTGCGAAACGCCTGGTCAGCAGCATCAGGGATGCGACCTTGTTGTCGGACACCGTCTCGGCCAACTGCTCGGCTGCCTCGACGGAGAGTGCGATCGGCTTCTCCAGGATCAGGTGCTTGCCGCGTTGCGCTGCGGTGCGAGCCAAGTCCGCCTGGATGTTCGGGGGCACCGCGAACGCCACCGCATCGACCGAGTCGAACAGGGCCTCCGGGTCGGCGGCGACCTCGGCGCCGTGTTGTTGCGCGATCTCGGCGGCCGCTTCGGGTCGGCGGGCCCAGACCGAGGTGAGCCGGGTACCGGGGTGCGCGGCGATCCCGGGTGCGTGGATCACCTTGGCCCACTGCCCGGCGCCGATCAGGCCGACACGAAGTTGTTCGGAGTGTTCTCTCTCGTCCACGCCGACATCCTGCCGGTGACCCGGCCTCGGTGACACCATCGGACGCCGGCCATCAGCGGCCGCCCTCCATCCAGTCACCCGGGACGAGCACCTCGAAGCCCTCGTCGGTATGCAGGCGCAGCCCGGACTCGACCCATTCCGCGCGCAGCCCCGCCACGGCATTGCCCGGAACCGGCACGGCGACCCCGTAGAAGGCGTCGTCGTCGATGCGATCGCCGATCCACACCGTGTTGATCGTGGAGACCAGGCTGCTTCTAATCCGCAACTCGACCGTCGGAGCGCGATCGAGCGGCACCGTGATCTCTCCTGTGACCGGTACCTCGGTGTTCTCCGACCGCCACGGCAGCAGGATGGCCAGCCCCAACACCACGGTCAGCACCGTGCCGATCAGGCTGCCGACAACGATCAAGGCGATCCGACCCAGGCAGCCCCGGACCCCGGGCGCGGCAGGCGTCGATTCGATCGTCTCGACTTCTTCCGTCATGTGATCATGATCCTCGACCTAGAGTGGCCTGGTGCCTCGACTGCCCGAGAACTTCGTCTTGCCAGCCGAATTGATGCCGGACTCGCCGCCGTCGCCGCCCGTTCGGCCACGAGACGCCGCAACCGTGGTCCTGGTTCGTGACGGCGACTCGGGAATCGAGGTCTTCCTGCTGCGTCGTGTCACCACGATGGCGTTCGCGGGTGGCATGAGCGTGTTTCCCGGTGGGCGGGTCGACCCGAGGGATTCCGACGTCTCGGTGGCCTGGACCGGGCCCGACCCGGCGTGGTGGGCCCAGCGGTTCGGGTGCTCGCCCGAGCTTGCCAGAGCGGTGGTGTGTGCGGCGGTCCGGGAGACCTTCGAGGAGACCGGGGTGTTGCTGGCAGGCCCGGACGCCGCAGGTCTGCTGTCGGACACCTCCGGCTATGCCGAGCAGCGGGCGCGTTTGGAGAGCCGGGATCTGTCGTTCGCGGAGTTCCTCGCGCAGGAGCGTCTGGTGTTGCGCACCGACCTGTTGCGGCCGTGGGCCAACTGGGTCACCCCGGTCGTCGAACCACGCCGCTACGACACCAGGTTCCTGCTCGCGGTCCTACCGAGCGGTCAGCTGGCCGACTGGGCGACCACCGAGGCCGACCACGGCGGCTGGCAGTCGCCCGCCGACGCGCTGCGAGCCTGGGAGACGGGTGAGATCGCGCTGCTGCCGCCGACCTGGTTCGTCTTGGCGGAACTCGCCGAGTCCGGTTCGGTGGCCGCCGCCTTCGCCGAGGAACGGACGGTCGACCGGGTGCTGCCGAAGATCATCAGAGAGGGTGCGGTGCTCCGACTGCTGATGCCGGGCGATCCCGGATACGCGAGCGAGACCGACACCGTGGATCCGACGGACCCGGCGGTGTCGAGATGACCGAACCCCAGAGCCCCGCCGCGCCCGCCTACGGGGTACCGAGGCAGGTCACCGAGTTCGCCACCGTCCTTTTGGCGCGCAATCCGTCTCCGATGACCCTGGAGGGCACCAACACCTGGGTCCTCCGGGCTGCGGGCACGGAGGAAGGCGTGGTGATCGATCCCGGGCCGGACGACTCCGAACATCTCGACCGGCTCGCCGCTCTGGGTCCGGTGGGCGCCATCGTGCTCACCCACCACCACTCCGATCACTCGGGCGGGGCCCGCCGCTTCGCCGAACGGGTTCGGGCGCCGCTGCATGCCGCCGATCCGGCACTGCGCTGGGGCCCAGCGGGCTCGGAGCGCCTCGATCTCGACGAGGGCCGACTCTTGTCCGTCGGGGGCCTGCGGTTGCGTGTCCTGGCGACTCCGGGGCACACCGCCGACTCGCGTTGTCTGTCGATCGAGGACGCGGCTGCGGTGTTGACCGGCGACACCATCCTGGGTCGGGGGCCCACCGTGGTGGCCCACCCTGACGGGCGGCTCGTCGACTACCTGGCCACACTGCGTCGGTTGATCGAGCTGCCCGCCGGGTTGCGGGTACTGCCGGGGCACGGGCCCGACCTGCCCGATCTCCGCGCGGTGGCGACCGCCTACCTCGAACACCGATCGAGCAGGCTCGACCAGGTCCGCAGCGCCCTCGCGGAGCTGGGCCCCGATGCGACGGCCGGTCGGATCGTCGAGTCGGTGTACGCGGCCGTCGATCGTTCGTTGTGGCCGGCTGCGGAATGGTCGGTCGCCGCGCAGCTCGAATACCTGCGGGAACACGGCTGAGCAGGCCGGACGGGACCGCCGGCGTCGGGTCAGCCCGCGTGCTGCGTCGGGTTGCCACCCCGCGACGGTGCGACGAGGTAGGTCAGTTCGACGCCGTCGGGTCGGGTCTCGCCGGTGAGCACGGTGCCACGGCGGTCGGCGTCGGGCACCGCCAGCCGAACCTGTTCGCCGGCGAAGGCCTTGAGCCCGTCGATCAGGTTGCGTGCCTGATAGCGGCGTTGCGGCCTGCCACCGTCGACGATGGCCTTCACCGTCTCCTCCGACTCGCCGTTCTGACCGTCCACCCCGCGCACCCGCAGCTCGGCGTCGCACACCTCGACGCCGACCAACCCATGCGGTCCGGTGAAGGGCAGGGCGCGGCGGACGGCACCGGCGAGTGCGTCGGCGTCCACCCAGGCGGTGGTATCGGGGATCACCGACAACAGCCGGTCGGTGTTCGGGAACGGCGTGGCCAGCAGTGCGGTGGTCAGGCTGGACTTCTCCCAGGTGAGAGCCGCGCAGTCCACATCGGCGTGTAGGCCGACCTCGGCGCTGTCCGGGATGCGTCGGAGGATGTCCGACAGCGTGTTCGCGGGCAGCAGGACGTCGATCGAGGCATCGTCCAGCGGGGTCCAGGGCAGCCGAGCCGTGGCGAGCCGGAATCGGTCGCTGGCCATCAGGGTGAGCCGATTGCCCTCGGCGGCGATGCGGACACCGGTGAACACCGGGAGCGCGTCGTCGCGTGAGGCGGCGGCCGCGACGGGTGCGAGCGCGGCGCGCAGGGCACCGCCCAGCACGCTGCCCACTCGTGCCGGTGGTCGGGCGACACCCGGATGCGCGGCGATGTCGAGCAGTGGCAACGCGAAGCGCGCCTGCGGGGTCCGGATGGCCAGCCGGGACCCCTCGCAGACCAGCCGTACCTCCGGTGCGTCGAGCGTGCGCAGGGTCTCGGCCAGCGGTTTGGCCGGTACCAGCACCGCTCCGTCCACGTGGGAGACCGCCTCGGCCGACAGCCGTAGCCCCCGTTCGCGGTCGGTGCCCGAGACCAGGACGCCGTCCGAGGCTGCGGTGAGCACGACCCCGGTCAGCAGGGGTTCCACCATTCGGGTGGGCAGCAACCGGGTCACGTCGGCGACAGCGGTGGCGAGCCTCGCGGTCGGCGCGGTGATGTCGAACTCCATGCCGTCGACCCTAGGACGGGACCACGACAGAACCGGGGCCCGCGACACCGAGCCGAACCGTGCTGTCGGTGGCTGTGGTCAGGCCGTCTCGGTCGCGGCCGTCGCGGGCGCCTGCGCCTGCGAGGCCTCCGCCGCAGTCCGCACGCTGTGCCGCAGCAACCACACCAGGAAGGCGACCGCCAGACCGGCTACCGAGGCGACGAGGAAGGCGGTCGACGGACCGGCCTCCTCGACCACGGTCCCGCTGATGCTCTGACCGATGGCCAAGCCGAGGGTGACCGAGGTGATGATCCAGCCGAAGGCCTCCGCCGCGGCGCCCGGAGGCGCGACCGCCTCGATCGCCAGGGAATGCGCGGTGGACTGCGGGGTGATCAACGTGCCGACCACGACCATGACCACTCCCAGCCCGACGAGCGTCGTCGGGATGGCCAACAATGCGCCCAACAGGGCGAATCCGCCGAGCAGGACGGGCAGTCGAAGGTAGAGCGGTCGGGGCCACGGGCGCATGCCGTACAGCACGCCGAACAGCACCGAACTGATCGACCACAGGCTCAGCAGCAGCCCACCGACGGCCGGATGCCCCGCCTGACTGGCCGCACCGGGGACGGCGACCTCGATGAAGCCGATCACCAGGCCGAAACCGAAGGCGGCCAGCGTGACGGTCCGCATCGCGGGCATGCGGAATGCGCCGAGCAGCCCGCTCTTGGCCAACGGGACCTCACGGCTGCCCCACTGTCGGACGGTGCGGGTCAAAGCGAAGGCGACGGAGCCGATCACCAGCGAGGCCACGCCGATGGCCAACCCGGTTCCGCCCCACGGCGCGGTCACGAAGAGACCCGCCAGGCCGGGGCCGAGGATGAAGAAGACCTCCATGCTGATCGCCTCGTAGGAATACGCGGCGGTCCGCGCGGGGCCGCGGGGCAGCAGTCGTTGCCAGAGCGCCCGGGACGCGCTGCCCACCTGCGGCTGGGTGAGTCCGACCGCGAGGGCGATTCCAACCAGGACCGGAACGGGCAGCCGGTTCTCGATGGCCACCACGATCAGACCGGCGAGCAGGCCGAACAGCGTCGAGATGATGAGCAGCGGCCGGGTGGGTCCGAATCGGTCCACGATCCGCCCCTGGGCGACCGAACCGAGCGCGACTCCGATCAGCTCCGCACCGGAGACCAGGCCGGCGCTGGCGAAGGAACCCGTTTGGCGCTGCGTATAGAGCAGTAGTGAGATGCCGACCATCGCGATCGGCAGTCTGCCGAAGATGGCGGCGATCACCGGGCCTGCGGCGCCGGGAGTTGCGAGTGCGGTTCGGTAGTCGCTGAGGCGGACTGCATCTGACACCCGTTCATTTTGCACGGGTCTGGTACACGCGTACCAGTTATTTTCGGGGTGTGCTCAGTCACCGACAGCGGTACTCTGGATCTCCCAGTCGTGCTCGAACATCGAATCGATAAGTTGCGCCGACTTTTTTCGACATCGGACGCAACGCCTGACCGGGTCTTCACGTCTTCTCGGTAGAGAAGAAAACTTCCAGCTGGGAGAGCCACTCTCCCAGCTGTCACAAGGGCCTCTTCTCGCGAACGCGACCTACCTTCGGTCGAAACAGATCGGGGCTGTCACCGAAGGGTGGGGGAGCGTGGCTCGTCGGGGGACGGGCTACGCCAAAGAACGGAAGGACCGGTGCGCCACGTCGGGGGTGGCGCCCGGTCCTTCCGTTCTTTTTCTGAGTTCTCTCGTCGCCTACCGGGCTCGTCGAGCCAACCGCTCCGGATCCAGGATCAACACGCTCTTGCCTTCCAAACGCAACCATCCACGGTGCGCGAAGTCGGCGAGGGCCTTGTTCACGGTCTCCCGGGAGGCACCCACGAACTGGGCGATCTCCTCCTGGGTCAGATCATGGGTCACCCGAAGCAGACCTGCTTCTTGGCTGCCGAAACGCTGCGCGAGCTGCAACAGCGCCTTCGCCACCCGGCCAGGCACGTCGGTGAAGATCAGATCCGCGAGCATGTTGTTGGTCCGGCGCAGCCTCCTGGCCAACACGCGGAGCAACTGCTCGGCGATCTCCGGTCGCTTACTGATCCACTCCCGAAGCGCAGGCCGATCCATGCTCAGCGCCCGCACCTCGGTGACCGTCGTCGCCGTGGACGTCCTCGGTCCAGGATCGAAGATCGACAACTCTCCGAACATGTCTGAGGGACCCATGATGGCGAGCAGGTTCTCTCGGCCATCCGGCGATTTCCTGCCGACCTTCACCTTGCCGGACTGGATGATGTACAACCGGTCGCCGGGCTCACCCTCTGTGAAGATCACATGGCTACGGGAGAACTCCACCGGCTCCAGCGTCTGAGTAAGAGCCTCCACGGCTCCAGGCTCAACACCCTGGAAGATGCCCGCACGGGCCAGGGTCTCGTCCACCTCGTCCCTCCTGTCGAGACGCGGCGGTCACCGCAAGGCGGACACTCTCCGTTACGAGTGCCAGCCTGGTGCCGCCGATCGCTCCGTGCAGTCTAACTGCGCGGTAACGGAGACCGCGTTACCTGCGGTCTCCGTGAGCGCGGCGACGGGTGGAGGTCAGCGTGGTCTGCGTGCCTTGAGCCTTCCGGAACGGCCCCGACGGCGAAGTCGGAACAGCTCCAACGCCCGGCCGATTCCCTGGCCGAACAGGGCACGAACCTCGTCGGGACGAGCGTTCTCCAAGAGCTCCTCCACGTCGTCCTCATGGACCGAGACATGTCGGATACGTGATTCGACGCGCTCCATGAAGAGCGCGAAGAACATGATCACGAGCGGAACGAGGATAACGAACCAGGCAGTCATGGTGAATCTGATAGTGACTCATCACGCTAGGTGGTCTTGGTCGGGGGTGTGCACAACCAACCGGTGGGTGGTCGGTCTTGACCCAGATGGTGGAGCCGGGACACGGCGTTCGGCCTCGCCCGTAGGCTGTGGGCGTGCAGACCAGTGGCTCCCGCGCTCAGCCCGCCACCGGGCCCAGGCGCCGGACGCCCGAGACCCGGCTCGGACTCGTCCGCCGAGCGCGCCGGATGAATCGAGCCTTGGCCGACGCGTATCCGGATGCGCATTGCGAGCTCGACTTCACGACCCCGCTCGAACTGGCCGCCGCCACGATCCTCTCGGCGCAATGCACCGACCGTCGGGTCAACCAGGTCACCCCGATGCTCTTCGCCGCCTATCCGGACGCCGCCGCCTACGCGGGGGCCGACCGTCACGAGCTCGAAGAGATCATCCGGCCCACCGGCTTCTTCCGAAACAAGACCTCGTCGTTGATCGGTCTCGGCGCCGCATTGCTGGAGAAGCACGGCGGAGAACTGCCCGCGACCCTGTCGGAGCTGGTCCGACTGCCCGGGATCGGTCGCAAGACCGCCAACGTCATCCTCGGTAACGCCTTCGACGTTCCGGGGATCACGGTCGACACGCACTTCGGCAGGCTCGTGCAGCGCTGGGGCTGGACCGCTCTGACCGATCCGGTGAAGATCGAGCACGCCATCGGCGAGCTGATCCCGCGCCGCGACTGGACGATGCTGTCGCACCGCGTGATCTTCCACGGCCGACGGGTCTGCCATTCCCGCAAACCGGCCTGCGGCGCCTGCCTGCTCGCACGGGACTGTCCCGCGTTCGGCACCGGAGTCGTCGAACCCGAGGCGGCATCGAAACTGGTCAAGGGCGTGGAGGCGCCGCGCTTGCTGCGGTTGGCCGGGTTGGATGAGGAGCTGGCCGAATCGGCAGCCGACACTGCGGAGCCCGTCGAACCCGCCGAGCCGGAGCCTGCGGGCAGCACCGGGCCGCCGCCGGAGGCGGCCGAGGCGAAGTCGGCCGGTGATCCACGATGAACGCCAACGTGCGGTGGTCCGTGCTCGTGCTGGTGCTCGCGGTGGCGGGCATGGTGGCGCTGTGGCCCCGGGGCAACGACTCGCCGCCGAACATCGCGGAACAGCCCCCCACCGACTCGGCGGACCAAGAGCCCGGCGTGCGTCGAGCCGCCGACCTGGCGGGCATCGAGGTGTCCTCGCAGGATGGCTCGTCGGAAGACCTCGGTGAGCTGCTGGCCGACGGGCCCGTGCTGGTCAACATCTGGGCGACCTGGTGCGTGCCCTGCCGCGAGGAACTGCCGGTACTCGCCGAATACGCGGCAGACCCCGATGCCATCCCGGTGCTCGCGCTGCAGACCCGCAGCGACTACGACGCGGGCTTGGAGTTACTCGCCGAGCTCGATGTCGATCTCCAATCGGTCCATGATGGAGACGACGTGGTGATCCGTGCACTGCGCGCCCCGGGGATCCCGATGAACTACGTGGTGGACCAGGAGGGCACGATCCACCGGGTGGATCCGCCCGTGCCGTTCGAGGACTCGGAACAGGTGCGGCAAGCCGTGGCGCGCTATCTGGAGCAGAGTTGATGACTCAGGAAGGTCGGGGACGCAGCCAGGCAAGGCGTGGTGGCCCCTTGGTAGATCCAGCACAGGCCCCCGCCTGGTTGAGCAGATTGATCGCCTCCAGCGGGCGGGTCGACCCCGCCATGCTGGCTGCCGCGCCGCCGCCGAGCGAGGACAGCCCCCGGCCCGCGGCCGTGCTGGTCCTCTTCGGTGAGGACGGTGGCGGGCCGGGTACCGGGCCGGACGTCCTGTTGCTGCGACGCTCCGACGGACTGACCCACCACCCCGGCCAGGTCGGCTTCCCCGGCGGGGTCGCCGAGCCGGAGGACAACGGACCCATCGAGGTCGCGTTGCGGGAGGCCGCCGAGGAGGTCGGGGTCCTGCGCAACGGCATCAAGCCGGTCGCGCTCCTGCCGGAGCTCTACATCCCGCGCTCGAAGTTCCTGGTGACGCCGGTGCTCGGCCATTGGCTGAACCCGTCACCGGTGGCCCCGGTGGACTTCAACGAGACGGCCGCAGTGGCCAGGGTCCCTCTCGCGCACCTCGCCGACTCCACCAACCGTTTCCAGGTTCGACACCCCTCGGGCTATGTCGGACCGGCGTTCGCCGTACCGGGCATGCTGGTCTGGGGATTCACCGCCGGGCTGCTCTCCAGCCTGCTGTCGCTGGGCGGTTGGGCCGAGCCGTGGGACGCCACCGACGTGCGTGATCTCGCCGACGCGTGGGGCGATGTGGACTCTGGGCCGACTCCGGACGGCGAGGCGGGCTGGTGAACTGGATCGACGCCGTCGTCATCCTGATGGCGGTGTTCGCCGCCGTGTCCGGCGTACGGCACGGCGCGGTGGTGGCGATCTTCGCCTTCGCAGGCGTGATCCTCGGGGCGATCGGCGGCGTGCTACTCGCCCCGGCCCTCGCCGATCTCGTCGACGCGCCCAACGGGCGGTTGCTCGTCGGCTTGGCCGTGGTACTGGGTCTGGTGGTCCTCGGCGAGGTACTGGGCGTCTATCTCGGCCGCTCGATCAAGGCCCGTATGACCTCGCCGAAGCTGAGCTGGGTCGACAACGTGCTCGGCGGCGTGTTCCAAGGACTGGCCGTCTTCGTGGTCGCCTGGCTGATCGCACTGCCGCTGACCTCGGCGAACACCGTGCCGTGGTTGGCAGGTGCCGTCAACCAATCGCGGGTGCTCGGCACGGTCGACGAGGTGATGCCGCCTGCGGCCAGGGCGCTTCCGGACGAATTGCGCCGCCTGCTGGACGGCTCCGGCTTCCCCGGGGTGCTCGACCCGTTCTCGCGTACGCCCGTCGCCGAGGTCCAACCGCCGGACCCGGAGTTGCAGAACAGCCGCACGGTCCAGACCGTCCGGGAGAGCGTGGTCAAGGTGCACGGCACGGCGTCCTCGTGCTCTCGGGTGCTCAACGGTTCCGGGTTCGTGGTGTCCGAGCAGCGAGTGATGACCAATGCCCACGTCGTGGCGGGCGCCGAGGAGGTCTCCATCGAGGTCGGCGAGGCGCGGTTGCCCGCGACCGTCGTCCTGTACGACCCGGAGAGCGACATCGCCATCCTCGCGGTGCCCGACTTCTTCGGCACCCCCCTGGAGTTCGTCGAGGAGCCCAGCGCCGCGGGCGCCGACGGCATCGTGCTCGGCTACCCGCTGGGCGGCGACTATCGGGCTTCGGCGGCCCGGATCCGGCAGCTGTTCAACCTGCGGGGACCGGACATCTACGACAGCACGACCGTCACCCGCGAGGTCTACACGGTCCGATCCGATGTGCGCAGCGGTAACTCGGGTGGCCCGCTGATCGACCCGGACGGCCGGGTGCAGGGCATGGTCTTCGGCGCGGCCGTCGACGACGAGGAGACCGGCTTCGTGCTCACCAACGACGAGATAGCCGACGAGGTCGCGGCCGCCCCGGATCTGGTCGATCCGGTGGGCACCGGGCAGTGCTCCTCGTAGTTCCAACCGGCTGTGGGTTCGCCGCCGATCGCGCTTCGTACGGGTGATCGGCGGCGGCCGAGGTCGCGGTCAGTCCCGCAGTTCGCCGGTCAGGAACTTGATGAGCAAGCGGTTGGTGGCGTGCGGCGCCTCCTGGTGCGGGAAATGCCCGACGTCGGAGAGCTCGCGGTAGATCGAGTTCGGTCCGGTCCACGCGGTGGAGGCGGCCGAGGTGCTCGCCCGCATCCATGGGTCGAGCCCGCCCTGCACCCGGAGCACCGGAACGGTGAGCCTGCGGTCCACCGCCTCGGCGAACCGGCCGCCTTCGCCACGCAGCTGGGAGCGCACCGCCCACCGGTAGTACTCCATCGAGGAGTGCGCGACGCCGGGGACCAGCATCGCGGACCGGTTGCGGCGCACGACCTCCTCGAACTCCGGGGCCTGTGGCCACTTCGGACCCGACCAGGCGCGGATCAACCTCTCGACACTGGCCCCGCCGTCCTTGGTCAACCACGCCTCCGGCAGCGTGGGCAGCTGCGCGCGGAACAGATGGCTGGCCGCCGTGACCTGCGCTCGTTCCGCTCGACGCCACGGCCGAGTGAGGCCCAGCGCCAGTGCGCGCCGCAGCGCCAGCGGATGCGGTGCGGAGAGCACGCTGAGCGAACTCACCAGACGAGGGTGCAGCGCCGCCGTCGTCCAAGCGAGCAAGCCGCCCCAGCCGTGACCCACCAACGCGGCCCGCCGTTCGCCGAGCGCCTTGATCAACCCGGCGAGATCACCGGCCAAGGTCCAACCGTCGTAACCCCTCGGCGGTTTGTCCGAGTCTCCGTAGCCGCGCAGGTCGACCGCCACCGCTCGGAATCCGGCGTCGGCCAAGGCCATGAGCTGTCCGCGCCAAGCCCACCAGAACTCCGGGAACCCGTGCACCAGCAGTACAAGCGGGCCCTCACCGGCCGATGCGACATGCAGCGAGATCCCGTTCGCGGAGACGTCGTGATGCGTCCATGGTCCGCTGACCCTGGACGTCGAGGGATCGGGAAGTGACCGCACCGGGTGGTGGTCGTTCAGCGGACCGACTCGGCCCGGTACTCCGTCGCGGAGTCCGGGGCTGCCTCGTTCTCCTGGCCGCTACGCAACCGCGATGCGGTGTCGCGAACCGACTGGATGGTGCGTTCCGGCTTGCGGATCTTGCGCACCCGGCGGTAACCGAGGAAGGCCAACCACGCCGCCACCAGCAGCATTACCAGGAAGACGATGCCGAAGCCCGCCCACCGAGGCAGCCAGACCGACAGCAGTTCGGCGGCGGTGAAGAACAGGAAGAAGGAGCTGAAGGCCAGGACGGTCAGCGCGAGGATGAAGAAGACACTGCCTCGGACCCCCTTGCGCACCTCGGCGGCGATCTCCTGCCTCGCCAGTTCCACCTCGGCCCTGATCAGGGTGGAGAGGTGCACGCTGGCTTCTCGCACCAGCCCGCCCAAGGAGCGGTCGCCCGCGCCCGCGTGGGTCTCGTTCTCCTCCGACAACGGGATGGAGTGGACGGGCGGCAGACCTTCCCAGTCCTGTTGTCTCTTGGGGTCGTGTCCTGCGCTGCTCACCTATTCATCGTCCCATGAAGCCCAACGCCCGCCGTGCAGACACGGACAATGGCTGTGATCACCCAAGATCGTCGCCTGCGGTATTCATCGCGGTTGTCGCCTGGTCTTGGCCCAGCCGCCGGTAATACCGCACCCGCAGTCGCAACACGATGATCGAGAGCACCGCCGCGACACCCGAGGCGATCAGCACTGCGGCCTTCGCCCGTTCGGATTGTGCGTCGGTCAGGGCGAGTTCGGCCATCAACAGTGCGACGGTGAAACCGATTCCGCCGAGCAAGGCCATGGCGCTGACGTCGGCCCAACGCAGTCCTCGCGGTGCCTTGGCGATGCCGAGTTTCACCGCCAGCCAGGAGAAACCGGTGATACCGATCAGTTTGCCCAGCACCAACCCGACGATGATGGACAGCGCCACGCGGTCCTCGGCGATCGCGGCCAGTGCGTCGCCGCCGATCGGCACACCGGCCGCGAACAAGGCGAACACCGGAAGCGCGAAGCCCGCAGACCAGGGCCGCAGTCGATGTTCGAGCCGGTCGACCGGGGAGTGCTCCTCGTCCTTGTCGGCCCGGACTCGGGTGAGCAGGCCGAGCAGCACGCCCGCGATGGTGGCGTGCACCCCGGCCTCGTGCACCGCGATCCAGGTCGCGATGGCGAGCGGGATGTAGATCAGCGGCGAGGTGATCCGCCGCCGCTGGCAGAACCAGTACACCGCGCAGAACGCCGCAGCGGCGGCCAACGCAAGTAGGCTCAGACCGCTGGTGAACAGCACCGCGATGACGGCGATAGCACCGAGGTCGTCGACGACGGCGAGGCTCAGCAGGAAGATCCGAGCGCTGGTCGGCAGTCGCGAACCCGCCACCGCGAGCACCCCGACCGCGAAGGCGATATCGGTGGCCATCGGCACCGCCCAGGCCGAGCCCGAACCCGGCGCGCCCCAGCTGACCAGCAGGGACAGCAGCGCCGGCGTCACCATCCCGCCGAGTGCGGCGATGACCGGCAGGGCCGCCGCCCGGGGATTGGACAGCTCGCCGACGACGAATTCGCGTTTGAGCTCGATGCCGACGACGAAGAAGAAGATCGCGAGCAGCGCGTCCTTGGCCCAGTCGCCGATGCTCAGATGCAGCCCGAGGGATTCCGGACCGATCTCGAAGTCGCGGACCGATTCGTAGAAGCCGCTCAGTGGTGAGTTCGCCAGGACCAATGCCACGGCGGCCGCGACGAGCAGCACCATGCCGCTGACGGTCTCGCTGCGGAGGAAATCACCGAATCCGCCTCGGGGAGCGGCCGTCTCGGCTGGCTTATCGGCTTCATCCGACACGGTGTTCGCAGCTCCCGTTCGATCCGGTTGGCATGAGGTCTGACCCGGTTCCCCGATTGGGCGGGCCGCGCACCGTCCGTCACCCTAACCTCGGTGTGCTCGACGAACAATCGATGAGCATCGACGGTGCCTCCGACGGCCGACGGGTGCCCGAATCCGGGCCCGCCCGAGGTGAAGCGACCGTTGCCGCTGGTAGACCTCTCGACGTGGCGTCGGTCATCGAAGAGGTGGATATGTCGTCTGCCCGCGTATGTTGCTGGCGTGACGCAGCAGAACGAGGAGCCGGTCCGACGCGCTCCAGCGCGATGGCCGGTGCTGGTGGCGATCGGACTCATCGCGGGTGCCCTGTCCGGACTGTTCGGCATCGGCGGTGGGGTGGCGATCGTGCCGCTGTTGGTCGCCTGGTGCGGCCGGGATCAGCGCCAGGCCGTGGCGACCTCGTTGCTGGCGCTCGGACCGCTGGCCGTCGCCGGAGTCCTCGGCTACTCGGCACACGGTCAGATCGATCTGCGTTTCGCCTTGCCGCTGGCCGTCGGCTCCATGATCGGCGCGTGGATCGGCGCCCATCTGCTCAACAAGGTGCCGTTGGCCGCACTGCGCTGGTTCTTCGCTGGCATCTCGCTTGTGACCGCTGCCCGGCTGCTGCTCGACCCCGGTGTCGCCACCGGTGAGATGTCGCACGAGTGGTGGCGGTTGGCGTTGTTGCTGCCCATCGGTGTGCTGATCGGCGTGATCGCCGCGCTGGCGGGCATCGGCGGTGGCGCCGTGATGGTGCCGGTGATGCAGCTCGGTTTCGGAGTGCCCGCCGCGCTGGCCAAGGGAACCTCGCTGCTGGTCATCCTGCCGACGTCGATTCTCGGCGGCAGCCGAAACCTTCGACTGGGCAATGGTTCGTTGCGCGATGCGATGTGGATCGGCTGCTCGGGAATCCTGGCCACGGTGGCCACCACCCAGTGGTCGGTGGTGATGAACCCGCTGTTGTCCGATGTGTTGTTCGGCCTGCTGTTGGTCTTCGTCGCCTTCCGCACGGTATGGAAGGACCTGAAGGGATTGCTGGCCAAGCGCAAGAAGAGCTGAGCGTTGTGGCGCGGGTGCTCGCTCAGGAATGCCCGCGCCGCGCGGCTTCCTTCGCTGCGCGCCGTTGTCGCCGACGTTCGGCGTTGGCGGCGTTGACCTGCGCGATGTGCTCCTTGAACCGCTGATCCTTGGCCTCCCGCTCGGCCCGATTGGCTTCGGCGGTTGCCTTGGCCTCGGCCTTGCGCTTGGCGCGTTCCTCGGGGGAGGACAAGCCGAGCAGCGAGTGCACCACCACCATCAGGGCGGCCAGACCGCCGCCGATGATTCCCAGAAAGGCCAGCGGCCACCACAGCCAGCCGGAGATGCCGGTGTTCTCCTTCTGGACCAACCACAGGCTCTCGCTGGGGCTGCGCGGCCGGGTGAGCCCGACGATCCGGACCGAGTCGCCGACGTCCTCGACGGCGAAGGTGTCATCGCGGCGGACCCCGGACCAGGTTCGACCGTCATCGGCCCGAACGTCGATGACACAGCTCGTTCGGTAGCCGAAACCGAAGCGGGTGATAGGCCCGGATCGTTCGCACGACTGGACGGTGGCCGTCGCGTTGCCCTCGCCGACGCTGCGATCGAAGGCGAAGACGATGGTGAGGCTTGCGAGCAGGATGCCCGCAGCGAGCAGCAAGCCAAGAACCAGCCGTAACAAGCGACCGAATATCTCCATCGTCTCCGCCGTCGTCGGTGGTCAGTTGTCGTTTTGCGCGTCTATTCCATCGTCGATCTTGGCACCTTCCTTGATGCCTTCATAGCCGGTCTTGATCACCCCGTAGTCATCGCCAGGGGTGAAGACGGGGATGTTGCCGGTTTCACCGGTAGGCAGGACCGAATTCGGTGAGCTGAAGGATGGTTTGAAGTTCGTGCCATCGGTGAGGCTTTCCAAGGTGATGTTGGGTGTGGGAGCCGAGTCGGCGATCGTTGCGCTGCCGGGTGCCTGCGCGTTCTGGAAGAAGTTCCCGATCTTGGTACCGATCTGGTGGGTGCCGCTCCCGAGTTCGTCGAGTTTGGAGAGCAGGTTGGTCAGTGCGGTACCCAGCTTGTCTACCCATTCGCGGATCTTGTCGGCCCATTTCAGTGCGAGCCGAATTCCGTCGGCGACCATGCCGCCAACAGCGATCCCCGCCGTGAGCAGACTGGCTATCCCCCATTTGACGAAGGCCGCCGCGATGTCGCCGCATGCTTGAGCGATGAGGTCGCGGACGATGCCCCGCACTGCGCCGACCAGTACTCCAGCGCCTTGTACCGCGCTTGCCATGCCACTGGCCGCTTCCCCGACCTGCTCGATCCCGTCGGCGTGGACACCGGCCAAGGCCCGATAGGAGTCGCCTGCCAATCCGGTCCAGTCGCTGGTCTCGGCGATTGATGCCCGGTAATCCGTGGCGACCGACTTGACTTCGGTTCCGATATTGGTCCAAGTCGCCGCCGAGCCTGCGATGGCATCGGGATTACCCATCAGAGCGTCGAACGGCTCGCGGAGGAACGGCACATTCTCGATCATCCAGCCGAAACCCCAGCTGAACAGGGTTCCGAGTGGATCGGCGACGAGCCCGAGTGCGTCGAGACCGACACCGGCGGCGCTGAGGCCGACGGTGTCCCAGTCACCGTTCTCGATGCCGCGCACCACACTGTCGACGTTTTCGATGCCGCCTGCGCCGCTGAACGAACTTGCGGTATTGCTCGCCTCGGCCTGCGCCGCCGCTTCGTCGGCGTCGACGACGAGATCACCCTGAGACGTCATTACTTTCCTCCCTGGAACAGGGATTCACTGATCTGTTCGATTCCCTCGTAGGTGGAGGCGGTGGCTTCCAGCGCGGTGTTGCCGAGGTGCACGCTGCCCGCTCCGACGCCGAGCACGCCCTTCACCGCAGCGCCCTGTATGACGCAGCCGATGGCGAGAAACTGACCGAAGATCCCGAATGCGTTACTGTCCAGTGTCTCGTCGGCGGCACCGTTGGCCGTGTCCATCCGGCTTGCGAGACCGAGGACCTTGCTCGAATGCGCACGGATCCGTTCCGGATCGGCTTCGAAGGTATCGCTCATGATCGCCTCAGGTAAGAGTCATTGCCGAAGTCGTCATCGTCACCACTAGGTCGGCGGGCCGGATTTGTCGGTTCATCTGTCCCGTCGCCCGAGTAGCCCTGGGGAAGTTGGCTCTTGACGAAGTCCAACGTCTCGCCCTCGCCGAAGACGTCCTGCATGACCTCGACGACCTTGCCTGCGGCATCTCGCTGGGCTCGGCGAGCACAATCGAGAATCGCCGAGGCCAAGCGATCGGGGTCCTGGCTCCGGATGGCGTTGGTCAGCTTCAGATCGAGAAGACCCCCGCTGGGGTTCACCCGGACCGTAACCGTGCCGTCGGGTGAGCTGGCGGAACCGGCAACCTGGCCGACCTGTTCCGTCACGGAATCGGCTTTGGCCTTGGCTTGTTGAAGCGTGGCATCGTATTGAGCCAGCCATTGGTCTGGTTGCATGGCAGCGCCTTTCCGAAAACGTCACTTGGTGCGCGACGATCGGCGCACCTCCGCATAGTCATAGATGTAAGCGACGTCCGGATGGTTCCGGTACCGATGGCCTTGTCACCGAATGGCGGTCATTCGACCGGCCGGGTCGACGCTGTGTAAGCCCCGCCGAAGCTCAGCCCTGCGCATCGGCGATGGACTTCCCCTCCCGCGCACCGGATTCGATGGCCGCGCAGCAGTGTTTGATCCAGGCGGCGATGCCACCGGGCTCTCCGCTGGCGAATCCCTCGGCGGCGGCCCGGTAGGCGGGCAGCTTGCGCAGATACGCGACCTCCGGCACCGCGAGCCCCTTCGGGTCCAGACCCGAACCGATCGCGGTCAACCGGGCGGCAGCCCTGGCGACGATGCCGTCCGCCGTGCCGAAGGCGTTCAATGCGAGTAGTTCGCCGTGCACGACGGCGACCATGACCGGGCCGGGTACCGAGGTGCCGCCGCTGACCAGTCCGGCGAGGAGGTCCAGCCGGGTCGAGACCGAGTCGTCGGCGCGCGGCCTGCCGAGTAGGTCGTCGCGTTCCGCCGGAACCAGATCGGCGGCGGCGAGTAGATGCAGACGGGCCAACGCCTGCAGCGGCGCCCGCTGCCAGGTGCCCAGCAACGCACCGATCGACTCCGCGACCCGCAGCGAACCCGCGGTCAGCGGGTCGGTCACCGGTCCGTCGGCCGGCAGATCGACGTCCGCGCCGTCGATCGCCGCCGAGGCACGCGCCGCACGGACCGAGGCCTCGGCCGCCGACACCGCCCAGCCTCGGCGATTGGCCGGATGCGCGTGTACCGCGTCGACCGCGTCTCGGGCGGCGCGAACGGAGTCGGCCACACCGGGCAGGTCCAGGAGAGGTCCTAGAGGATCGTCCACGGGCGGACAGTACTCACGACGCGGATCGGGATCACAGACGGGCATCCGCTGCCGCCGCCGGTCGCCGGGGTCCACCGAACGAAGATTGGTCTGGACCTGTTGGGTTTGGTCCTGTCCCGAACGCCTTGTTCGGTCTACGGTCAGCACCAACAGATGTTCGTTCGATCACTCTAGGGAGGTCCTTCGCGATGACCCAGCAGTCCGGTGCTGCCGAGTCCGGGCCCAGCAGCGCCGCAACCCTGGACAACCTGCTCGAGGAGAGCAGGACCTTTTCGCCGAGCGAGGAGTTCGCTCGCGCCGCCAACGCGACCCAGGCCCTCTACGACGAGGCGGCGGCCGACCGCGAGGCCTTCTGGGCGAACCAGGCCGACCGGCTGCACTGGGAGACCCGGTGGAGCCAGGTCCTCGACTGGTCGGACGCCCCGTTCGCGAAGTGGTTCGTCGGTGGCCGGTTGAACGTCGCCTACAACTGCATCGACCGGCATGTCGAGGCGGGTCACGGTGAGCAGGTCGCCATCCACTGGGAGGGCGAACCGGGCGACACCCGCACGATCACCTACGCCGACCTGCAACGCGAGGTCTCCAAGACCGCCAACGCGCTGATCTCACTCGGCCTGCAGACCGGTGACCGGGTCGCGATCTACCTGCCGATGATCCCGGAAGCCGTCTTCTCGATGCTGGCCTGCGCGCGGTTGGGGCTCACCCACAGCGTCGTGTTCGGTGGTTTCTCCGCCGAGGCACTGCGCACCAGGATCGATGACGCGCAGGCCGCCCTGGTGATCACCAGCGACGGCCAGAACCGTCGCGGCAAGGCGTTGGGGCTCAAGGAGAACGTCGACATCGCGGTCCGGGATGCCGACTCCGTCCGCAACGTCCTGGTGGTCCGTCGCACCGGCAACGACGTCGAGTGGAACGCCGACCGCGACGTGTGGTGGCACGAGCTGGTCGACACGCAGTCCGAGGAGCACACCCCCGAGGCCTTCGACGCCGAGCATCCGCTGTTCATCCTCTACACCTCGGGCACCACCGGAAACCCGAAGGGCATTCTGCACACCTCCGGCGGCTACCTCACCCAGGCCGCCTACACGCACCACAACGTCTTCGACCTCAAGCCGGACACCGATGTGTACTGGTGTGGCGCCGATGTGGGCTGGGTGACCGGCCACTCCTACATCGTCTACGGACCGCTGGCCAACCGCGCGACCTCGGTGATGTACGAGGGAACCCCCAACACCCCGCACGAGGGACGCTGGTGGGAGATCGTCCAGCGCTACCGTGTCTCGATCCTCTACACGGCCCCCACCACGATCCGCACCTTCATGAAGTGGGGCAACGAGATCCCCGCGCGGTACGACCTGTCCTCGCTGCGGGTGCTCGGCAGCGTGGGCGAGCCGATCAACCCCGAGGCGTGGATGTGGTACCGGGAGCACATCGGTTCCTCGACGACTCCGGTGGTCGACACCTGGTGGCAGACCGAGACCGGCGGGATCATGATCTCGCCGCTGCCCGGCGTCACCGCCACCAAGCCGGGGTCGGCGATGGGAACCCTGCCCGGCATCTCGGCGAAGATCGTCGACGAGAACGGCGCCGAGGTCGGCTGGGGCGGGGGCGGCTATCTGGTGCTCGACCAGCCGTGGCCGGGAATGCTGCGCGGCATCTGGGGCGATGAACAGCGGTATCGCGACACCTACTGGTCGCGGTTCAGCTCCGAAGCAGGCCCGATCTACTTCGCGGGCGATGGGGCCAAGTACGACTCCGATGGTGCGATCTGGCTGTTGGGCCGCGTCGACGACGTGATGAACGTGTCCGGCCACCGGATCTCCACCACCGAGGTCGAATCCGCGTTGGTCTCGCACCCCTCGGTGGCCGAGGCCGCCGTGGTCGGCGCCGCGGATCCCACGACCGGTCAGGGAATCGTGGCCTTCGTGATCCTGCGCGGGGGAGAGGCGGATGACGGGGACGCACTGGTCAAGCAGCTGCGCGACCATGTCTCGAAGGAGATCGGACCGATCGCCAAGCCGCGTCAGATCCTGGTCGTGCCGGAGCTGCCGAAGACTCGTTCCGGCAAGATCATGCGGCGGTTGCTGCGGGATGTCGCGGAGAACCGGGAACTGGGCGACGTCACCACCCTGCAGGACTCCTCGGTGATGAAGCTGATCTCCTCCGGACTGGCGAAGCCCACCGACGAAGGCTGATCGACCGGCTTATCGCAGGCGGTCGGCATGACCTCCTCCTCGTTTCATCGCGGAGGTCGTCGTGCCGGCCGCTTTCCTCTCCGCTCTGCGCGAGCCGTTTAGCCGCTGGTCGGGAGGAACTCGGATGACGCGGACGCGGTCGATGGGGGATGCTGGAGGCATGAACGAGGACCTGCACATCATCGGCTCGACGGCCATCCCGGCCGCCGAGCTGCGGTGGCGGTTCTCCCGGTCCAGCGGCCCCGGCGGGCAGGGAGTGAACACCACCGACTCCAGAGTCGAGCTGTCCTTCGACCTGGCCTCGACCACGGTGTTCAGCCCGGAACGGCAGGCCAGAGCGCTCGACCGACTCGCGGGCAGACTGGTCGACGGCGTCCTCACCATCGCCGCCTCCGAACACCGCTCGCAGCTGCGCAACCGCGAGGCCGCCCGCGCCCGACTGGCGATGGCCCTACGGGACGCCGTCGCCCCCGAACCGGCCAAGCGCAGACCCACCAAGCCCTCTCGGGGTTCACAGCGGCGCCGACTCGACGCGAAGAAGCGGCGCAGCGACGTCAAACGCCTCCGCCGCAGCCGCGAGGACTAAAGGAGCGGCTTCGCTGATCACCGACGTGCGGATAAGCGCCCGGTTTTGACTGCGGTGAGCAGTGCCGTGAAGCGGGTACGGCTGACGACAAGCGTGCCGCCGTCCCGATTCTTGGTGTCGCGTAGGCCGACCACGTCCTCGGCTAAGCCGACCTCGACGCAGTTGGTGTCGGTTCCGCTGCGGGTGGACTTTCGCCAGCTCAGCTGCTTTCCCGACATGTTGCCTCCAAGGTTCGTGCTCGGTCGGCGACGAGATCGAGTGATGTTGTCTCTGCCATCGCGATCGTCCCAAGGCTAACGGCAGCTCGTTGGTAGGCCGCGACATCCGACTGACGATGAAGGAACAGCGAGGAGCGATGGTGTTCGAGATGCACGATGTGAACACCTTTGTGGAACTCGAAGAGAACGAAGGAGCCTTCGAGAAGCGGCGTCCAACCGGCAGCGTGTGGAACGACTCGAACGACTATGTTGGGGCGCTTCCCCAGCTCGACGAGTTGCCGAAGCTGAGCCGCCATCACTGCGGGACCACCGATCTGCTGATCGAGAGCGCCCGCTCCGAGGAACACGGTGAGCGCCTTGGGCGTCGCACCACTCAGAATTCCTTGGCGCTGCGACCTCAGCTGTAGCCGTGGTTCGATCTCGGTGGCGGGTATGCCGCCTGCGCTCATCATCGCTCTCGCGTACTCGGATGTTTGCAGTAGTCCGGGAATCAACAACGGTTCAGCGTCTGTGATGTGGAGCGCCAGCGACTCGAAGCGTTGTAGCGCTGCTCGGGCCTTTGCTCCGTCCGGGATTCCGGTTGTGACCCAGCTTGAATCATCATGGGCGGCGTCGCGGGTCATCGAGAGGAGTTCTTCGCGCTCGGTGGGCGAGCAGTGCACTGCCGCAAGGTATGTCGCGGTGTCCTCGGGACGTGGCACTCGATCGCCGCGTTCCCAGCGGCCGATGCTCGATTTCTCTAGACCGGTCTGTTGTGCCACCTGATGTTGGCTGAGACCGGAGGATTGCCGCAGTTCTCGTAGGGCGGCACCGAGCGCCATGGCCTGGGGAGTTCCGCCCGGTTCTCTCATACGCGGCATGGAGACACTCTACGAACGTCGGTGGTGTTACTCCTTTACCTGATCGAGGGATTGACCATCCCTGCCGATGGGTCGATTCTGAATCAGGAAACAGAATCGAGGTGCTTCGTGAACAACCCGATGGGCGTGCTGGCACTGATGGGGTTTACCTGTGTGGTGACCGGAGTGTGGGCGACCTGGGTCGGCTACCGCCCCCAACAGCGGTCCAGACCCCGGCGACGTCGGAGCCGCAGTTCCTCGCGCACCCGGCTCGGCGACGTCTCGCGGCATGTCCTGCCGCGTAGCCGAAATCGAGCTCAGGAGCGGCTGCGTCGGGTGACGGGTTGTCTCACGGTTTCCGAACTGCGTGAACGCTGTAACGAACTGCCGCCACCGATCGCGATCCCGGCACTTCCGAAGTCCACGACCGCGCTCGTCCCCCGCGAGCGTGGTCCGTATGCGGGGAAGGCCGAGGCTCCGGATCCCGCCGTCCGCTCGGCCTTCCCCCGCCCTCCGATCGTCTCCGTTCAAGCGGGCTATCGCACCGTGCTCTCCGGCGTGTTGATCCCCGCTGCTGCATGAGGAGTTCTCAATGGCATTGGTCGATCAGGGCGCATCGTTGTTCTGGGAGGTAATCCGTCCAGCCAAGGGCATGGTGTGGGACCGGCACGGTTCGCCCGGCGAGCGGCCCGATCCCGGCACGATCGTGACCGCGTTCTGCGGGGTGGAGATCTGCGTGCTCACCCCGAATCAACGGGCTGTTCGGGTAGTCGACCGAACCTGCCTCAGCTGTGCGGATGGCGCTTGGCGGCTACGCACCGGCCAATCGTGGCCGCCGCTGGACTACTGACCTCGTCGGTGACCCGACGAGGTGTGCTGACTGCCGTTTGATCGCGGCGCCGCGACTGTTGTTTCAGAACCGGCGGTTGGCCAGCACTGGGATCGTCTTCCTGGCCTGGGCAACCTCGGTGAGATCCAGCTCGGTGACCAGCAGTCCGGGCTCGGCACCGAGTTGCTCGCGGAGTTCGCCCAGCGGCGATATCACCGAACTGAAGCCGATACCGGTGGGCGCCCGCCCCGACGGACGCTCACCGGTCGTGCTCGGATCGGCCTGTCCGCAGGCGAGTAGCCAGGACGTCGAATCCAGTGCCCGCGCGCGGCACAGCAGCTCCCACTGTTCGCGTTTGCCGGGGCCGAACCCCCACGATGCACCGACCAGCATCACCTGGGCGCCCTGGTCGGCCATGGCCTGGAACAAGCCGGGAAAACGCAGGTCGTAACAGGTGGCGACGCCGAAGGTCACGTCGTCGATGGTGAAGGAGACCGGGTGTTGCCCGGGGGCGACGGTGTCCGATTCGGCGAATCCGAAGGCATCGAACAGGTGGATCTTGTCGTAGGCGGTGTCGATGCCCGGTCCGACGATCAGCATGGTGTTGCGGACCCGGCCATCAGCGGCGGGGACGAACATCCCGGCGACCACCACGATCCCGGCCTCGGCGGCGATCTGACGCACCCGGGTCGCCCACGGACCGTCCAGCGGTTGGGCGATCGGGCCGAGCGGGATGCCGAACCGCGCCATCGTCGCCTCCGGCAACACGAGGACACGGGCGCCTCGGGCGGCGGCATCCTGCACCGCCGCCGCCACTGCGTCGAGGTTGTCCTCCGGGTCGGTGCCAGCGGTGAGCTGGCCCAATGCGATCCGCATCCCTGGTACTTCCGATCAGTTGGTGGGCTGCGCCAACGCGGTCAACGCCTCCCGCACATGCCCGTCGGTCCGAAGCAACGCCGCCCGCGTCTCCTCGATGTCGGCACCGGTGAGCAGCGTTACCAGCGCAGTCTTCACCTCGCCGCCCGCCTGCATCAAGGCCGTCTCGCAGGTCAGCTCGTCGGCCCCGGTGGCCTCCTGCAGGATGGTCAGCGTGCGGCCGCGCAATTTCGCGTTCGAGGCGACCATGCTGATCATCAGGTTGGAGTAGGTCCGGCCGAGCCGCACCATCACCGCCGTGGAGAACGCGGTCAGGATCAATTTCTGAGCCGTGCCCGCCTTCATCCTGGTCGAACCGGCGATCGCCTCCGGGCCGGTGTTCACCGCGATCACCACGTCGGCGGCGATCTCCACCGCTGCGGCGTTGGCCGGGTTCGCCGAGACCAATCCGGTGGCGGCGCCCAGACTGCGAGCGGCGCTGAGCGCCCCCAACACGAAGGGCGTGCGACCGGAGGCGGTCAGACCGAGGACGAAGTCGTTCTCGCCGACCTGCCCACGAATCTGGGTGGCGCCCGCATCGGCATCGTCCTCGGCACCTTCGACCGCGTGGACGAAGGCGGACGCTCCGCCTGCCTGGTGCGCGACGAACCAGCCCGCAGGCATGTTGTACGTCGGGATCAGCTCCGCCGCGTCGAGTACCGCGAGCCGACCGGACGTCCCTGCGCCGACGTAATGCACCCGACCACCCGCACGCAGTGCCTGCACCGCGAGATCCACCGCATCGGCCAGCTGGGGGAGCACCTCGGCGACCGCGTCGGGAACCAACCGGTCCTCGTCGTTGATCAGCCGGAGAACCTCCAGCGAGGACACCCGGTCGATGTCCATGGTGTTCGGATTGCGTGCTTCGGTGGGGGAGTCCACTCGGATGCAGCTCAGGTGCGCTCGTGTCCTCATCGGTTACCGTCCCTCGGTCGGCGCCTGCCATCGGGTCGAGCACCCAGGCGTTGACCCACGACCGCGGCGTAGGTCACCTCCAGGGCCTCCTGCGCGCTGTCGTAGTGCTGCTGGGCCACCCCGATGAACAGGTAATCGATCATGGTCAGCTGGGCGATCCGGCTGGACATCGCACCGGAGCGGAATGTCGTTTCGCGGGCCGCCGTGGTCAGTACGTGGTCGGCGGCCTCGGTGATCGGAGATCTCGGGTAGTTCGTGACCGCGACCGTCTTCGCGCCGCGTGCCCTGGCGACGTGTAAGGAGTCGACGACGTCGATGGTCGATCCGGTGTGCGAGATGCCGATCGCCACATCGTCCGTGCCGAGCACCGCCGCCGAGGTCAATGCGATGTGCTTGTCGCTCCAGGCGAAGCAGGTGCGGCCGATGCGGTGCAGCTTCTGTTGCAGGTCCAGTGCGACGAACGCGCTTGCGCCGACGCCGTAGACGTCCACTCGTCGCGCTCGGGAGACGGCGTCCACCACGGCTTGCAGCGTGGCGACGTCGATCTGCTCAGCGGTCTCCTTGACCGCCCTGGTGTCGGCATAGGACACCTTGTCGATCACATCGCGCAGGCTGTCGTCCGGGCCGATCTCGCCGCCGAGCTGCTGTTCGTCGTGGCTCGCCGTCCTGGCGTTCTCCGCGGCCAGCGCCAATCGGAGTTCGGGGTAACCGCGCACTCCGATGGCCTTGCAGAACCTGGTCACGGTCGTCTCGCTGGTGCCTGCGGCTTCCGCGACCTCGGTGATGCTGTTGTGCGTCACGCCTGCTGGGTTGTCCAGCACGACCTGGGCGACTCGCTGTTCGGCTCGAGCGAGGCCAGGGAGGAGCGATCTGATGCGGACCAATGGGCTGCCCTCTGCTGCCGCGCCCTCGGCATAACGCTTAGTCACGGTGGGAAACTTACTAACAGCAGGTTGCGCAGGTCAACGCGTGTATCCATGTCGTCACCTGTCAGTTACCGTGAAACGAGTGAATTCTTAACATCCCCAGGTCGCCCGCAAATCGTGCGGCTGTCGACGCCTTGGCTATCGAGCCCCCGCGTTACCCCGTTAACAGCCGTTTCCATTTGGTTATGCAGTCGTATGCAGGGGCTTCGGCGTCAGTGGTGATCGACTGCGCGGGGTGATCGAGGGGCGGGGCGTCGTTCCGGAGTCGGCGTGCCGCTCCGTCGCCTTGGGTCGGGCTGCGTGCGGTGTCCTGGCGTGGGTTCACGTGGCGTGAAGGGGTTCGTTAGTTTTCACCCGTCAGAGTCCGCACTCGGGTGTAGCATCCGAGCCGAAACTCCTCTGTGCGAGTGGGAACCGACGGGAACGCGATCGCGTCCTAGGTTGCGTTCATCAAACCTGACAACTAAAAGCCCTGGGGGGCGTGGCGTTGAGATCGATCATTGGTACCGCGTTTCTGGAGGACGCGTCATGAGCGGGAAGTTCGAGCTTGACCCGGAGCGGCTGCCGCAGGCCATCGCAGACCTCAAAGAGGCGCGTGACCAGATCATCGAGCTGCAGGAAATGGCCCGTGACCTGGCCGGCGAGGTGGCCAACGCGGGATCCGACGGCGTGAGCAGCAATGCGGGTGTGCAGTTGGCCTCGGTCGCGGGCGGCCCGGATCCCGGTTCGCTGGCCACGGCGAACGCGGCGTACCTCGAAGCCGTCGAGGCCGCCATCGAGAGCTTCGAGGCGATGCTGGCGGAGTACCACAACGTCGAGGACGCGAACCAGCTTGGTCTGGGCAACATCGACGCCGCGCAGTTCACCGCGAGCGAGACCCCGAGCGAGCGGCGTCAGCGCGAGTACTACGAGAACAGCCCGCACCTGCCGCCTGGCGCAGCAGGCTGACCGAGGTCGATCCTCGACACATGGGATGGAATCGAATGACCTCCACACGTTCGTTGACGATGGCAGGCGTGGCGCTCGCGGCTGCACTGCTGGTCGCTTCCTGCTCCTCGGAACAGGACGGCGCGGCGAGCCCTGACGACACCGCGAACACGGACACCACCCAGTCCACATCGGAGACCGGACAGCCGGAGGCTCCCGACGATTCCGACTCGTCGCAGTCGGCCATCGAGAACCCGAAGGACATCGAGAGCACCGACATCTGCGCGTTGCTCACCCCCGAGGTGGCGGCAAGCTACGGCCTCGACCCGGCTGGTGAGCCCAACGAGGACAGCGCGGCAAGCGCGGGCCGGTGTGCGTTCTCCGGCGACGAGGGCAACCGAGTGAGCCTGGCCGGTTGGTATGGCGGCCAGGGGATCGACGACGTCTACAGCCAGGAAGCACAGTTCAGCGACTGGGAACCGATGGAGATCGCCGGTTACCCGGCGGTGCGGGCGAACGAGATCGAGCCGTCCGTCACCTGCGCGCTGTTCGTCGGAATCTCGGACACGCAGTACATCGACTTCAACTACACCCGCAGCGGCTCTGATGAAGACGCCTGCGCGGGAGTCATCGACGTTGCGACGGCCGTCGTGCCGACGCTGCCCGATGCGAATTGACGGGGGAAGGGTGAGATGAGCGAGCTCAACCTACAGACAACCTGCCTCTCCTGGGAGGGCAAGGACGCCAAGACCATCCACTCCGAGGTCATGTCGGGTGTCGATGGCCGTGGACTGCAGCAGATCGCGAGCGACTGGCGCGACCTGGGCAGCCGGTACGCCGATGTCGGCAGCTACGTCGAGACGGCGTTGCAGAAGGCGCAGGCCGCCCACACCGGTGCGGCGGCCGACGCTTCGGTGGCGGCGGTGAACCCGCTGGCGAGCTACGCGACGCAGGCACAGAGCCAGGCCGAGGGCATCGCGGGTTCCGTGGACACCCAGCTGGACTATCGCCTCAACGCGATGACCAGCGTCCCCGAGGGCCGGGACGAACCGTCCAAGAGCGGGTTCATCGAGAACGTCCTGCCATCGGGCTGGACCGGTCACAGCGATCGGATGGACGCCTACGAGGCGGAGAACGAGGAAGCCCGGCAGGTCATGCAGGGCTATCAGACCAACACCAACCAGAACCTGATGGCGGTTCCCGGTTTCGAGCAGCCGGAGGGCGCCAACTTCTCCCTGTCTACGGGATCGAGCAATCCGGGAACCTCGTCTGTGCCCGGGGGAGGGGGCTCTTACAGCCCGCCTTCGGGCGGCTACTCCGGCCCGTCCGGAGGCTCATACGCTCCGGGAGGTGGCAGCACCGGCGGTGGTGGAATCGGTGGTGGCACCGGTGGCGGCGGAACCGGTGGTGGCACCGGTGGCGGCGTCTGGACGCCGCCCGGGACGCCCTCGACCCCGTTGCCCGGTGGCGGCGGATCCGGCCCGCTGCCGTCCCCTGGGCCGGCACCGGGAATCTCCCCTGACTTCAATGGCCCGACCCCGGGCGGCCCGAGCATTCCCGGACCTGGTGGTCCCGGCTTCGGCGGTCCCGGCGCGGGTGGTCCCGGCTTCGGTGGCCCAGGCGCCGGCGGCCCCGGCTTCGGTGGCCCCGGGTACGGACCTGGCGCTGGCGGCGGCTTCGGTCCCGGCTTCGGCGGCGGCTTCGGTGGTCCCGGTGGTGGGTTCGGAGGTGGCGGTTTCGGCCCCGGCGGCGGTGCCGGTGGCATGGGCGGTGCCGGTGGACCCGGCGGCGTCGGTGGTCCCGGTGGACCCGGTGGCGCTGGCGGTCTCGGTGGTCCTGGCGCTCCCGGCGGCGCCGGTGGTGCCGGTGGCGGCATGGGTGGCGGCGGAGCCCGAGGCCGTAACGCCGAAGGCGAGGACGACAAGGAGCACAAGCGCGCCGACTACCTCGTCGAGGCCGACGACGTGTTCGGCGACGGGCAGCTCGTCGCTCCGCCGGTCCTTGGCGAGCGAGGGTAGGTAGTAAGTGCCGAATCATGGTCGGATCGTGTTGCCCGCCTTGGCGGTCGACACGATCTGTACTCGGTTGAACCTGAAGCTGCCCTCGGTACTCAAACCGATCGGCTTCGGTGAGACCGAGGACGAGCGGCGGATGCTGCACCAGCGAACGTGGCGGGACCTGGAGTCGCAGGGGCTGGTGGTGCACGGCGAGTTGGATCGTTTCCTCGACGAGACCTTCCACACGCTGGCCCGACCGGCGCTCGCGGTGTGGGCGACGATGATGCTCGACCGTGAGACCAGTCTCGATGCTGTCGCCGCAGCCAATGGTGATTTCGCCGTATTGGCCAAGGTGGAGGCCCCGCCAAGCAAACCGAGGACCGAGCTCTCGCTGGCCCTGGAACCGACCCGGCCAACCGGACTCGCCTTCGCGGCCGTCGGCCTGCTGCCCGAACACCCGGCTGGACGGGGTCACTCGATCAGCCATCCCGCCGAACAGATCGAGCAGGCGGCGGGCAGTGGGGCCAGGTCACCGGAGCAACTGCGCAACGCGTTCGAGAGCGTGGGGCTGCGTGGAGTCGATGCCGAGTTCCTCGCCGAGGTGCTCTCGGCCGAGCGCAAGCGGGCCGGTGAGTTCACCGCGCGCAGCTTCGATCCGCTCAGCGGACGGGTGCGCAAGTCCGAGTACCGGGTCGACTTCATGGACAACGTGACCGGCCGATTCTTCCTGCAGCAGAAGATCGGTTCGGATGGCAGGCGATGGTTCACCCTGGCGCCCTCGGACAAGAAGCGGCTCGGGGCCCACGTCGCGGAACTGTGCTCGCTGGTGGCGCCGCGCGGCTGATCGACCGTCGATTTCGACTGCGGTGGAACGAACAAGGATGGGGACCACCGAACGCGGTGGTCCCCATCGTCGTTCGTGATGCGTTAGGTCGATCGAGGCCGAATCGCGTCCGCGAGACCATCGGCCACCGCGACCCTGGCGGGATTGGGCGAACCCCAATCGCGGGACGGATGAACGCGGTTGGTCAACAACACGGCGATGGAGCCGCTCGCCGGGTCGATCACCAGCGAGGTGCCGGTGTACCCGGTATGGCCTGCCGTGGCCGGCCCCGCCAACTCGCCCATGTAGAACGATTGATTCAGCTCGAAGCCCAGCCCCCTCGGGTTTTCCGGGAAGTCGGGATTCTGGTTGGTCAGCATCTGACGCACGGTGGCGGACCGCAGGATTCGCCTACCGTCGTAACAGCCCTGGTTCAGGATCGTCTGGCCGAGTATCGCCAGGTCGTGCGCCGTGCCGAAGATTCCCGCATGGCCTGCGACCCCGCCGAGCGACCACGCATTCTCGTCGTGCACTTCGCCGCGCACCATGCCTCGGGCGGGCTCGGTCTGGAACTCGGTGGCCGCGACCCTCGGCAGTAGTTCCGGTCCGGGCAGATATCCGGTGTCGGCCATCCCCAGCGGCCCGGTGATCCCCGTTCGCACCAGCTCCGGCAACGACCGGCCGGTGACCCGTTCCAGTAGTTCGGCGAGCGCGATCATGTTCAGATCCGAGTAGATGTAGGCGCTGCCGGGTTCTGCCTGCAAGTCCGCGGTCAGACTGGCGTGAATCCGACTCGGCACATCCGGCCAATCCCGCCACAGCAACAGAAACGGTGGCAGACCCGACGTGTGAGTCAGCAATTGGCGAACGGTGACGGATTCCTTGCCGTTGGCGGCGAACTCGGGAAGATACTCCGCGACCGGCCGATCGAGTCGGATCCGGCCCTCCTCCACCTGCTGCATCGCCACGATCGACGTGAAGAGTTTCGACAGCGAAGCCAGGTCGAAGATCGTATCGGTGCTGGTAGGGACCTGTTCGTCTGCGGGCAACTCGGTGCCCTCGCCGTCCGCATAGCGCAGCGCATGCCCGGTCGCCTCGCTGGTCGTCACGATTCCCTGATGCGCCAGAGTGACCACGGCACCCGGATACAGCGGGCGCTGTGACCCGGATGCCTCGGTGAACCCGCGCACCGTGCGCAGCGCTTCCTCGATCGGCTCCGCATCGAGCCCGGCCTCCGAAGGCGTGCCCGGCCGGAGCCCGTCGCAGCTCGGTGTCGTCTGCCAGGTCATCGACAGGTTCGTCGGCTCGGCGATGGCCGCCGGAACGACCCCCGTGGCCAGTACTGCCGCCGATACCAGGACCGCGGGTAGGACGCGCATGAACACCTCATCGATACAGGAGGTAGGGCTCGCGGCGGACACGGAACGCCTCGAGTTCGGGAGTCCAGGAATCGTTGATCTCCTGCGGACTCGCGCCCGCGTCGAGCATGGTGCGGAGCCGATCCGACCCGGCAAGGAGATCGATGAAATGGTCGGGACGCCAACCCCATTGCTCCGGATACAGCTCACGGGCGGTGGCCAGCATCCATAGTCCGGTGCGCAGCGGTTCGAAATCCGCCGTGGAGGTCACGTGCAGTTGCACACCGCCGCAGTCCGCACCCTCGTGCTTGCCGAAGGACGGGACGAAGTACGTCTCCCGAAAACGCACGCCCGGCAGCGCCGCCTCGTTGAGACGTTCGGCCCAGCGCCAGTCCACGCCGGGAGCGCCGATCGTCTCGAACGGTCGGGTGGTGCCCCGGCCCTCCGAGAAGACCGTGCCTTCGAAGAGACAGGTACCGGGATAGACGTGTGCCGTGTCGGCGGTGGGGACGTTGGGGCTCGGCGGGACCCAGGGCAGGCCGGTAGCCCCGAAGAGCTGGCTGCGTTCCCAGCCCTGCGTCTGCACGATCTGCAGCTCGGCTACCCCACGACCCGCATCCTCGGGCAGGAACTCGGCGTCGAATAGCCGGGCCAGCTCACCGACCGTCATGCCGTGTTGGGCGACGATCGGCTTGCGACCCACCCCGGAGGAGAAGGCCGGATCGAGTTGCGGACCAGCCGAAGCGCCGCCGAGCGGATTGGGCCGATCCAGCACCAGGAATCCGATGTCCGCGATCGCGGCGGCGTGCATCGCCGTGTACATCGCCCAGATGTAGGTGTAGAAACGCGCACCCACATCGGCGATGTCGAAGACCACCAGGTCAACGCCAGCCTGTCGATACATCGCGGCGATCTCGTCGGCGGTGCTGCCGTAGATGTCGTACACCGGCACGCCGGTTCGCGGGTCGGTGTAATCACCCTCGGAACCGCCGGCCTGGGCGGTCCCCCGGAAACCGTGCTCCGGGCCGAACGCTGCGACCAGGTCCACTGAGCCGTCGGCTACCACCGCGTCGACCACGTGGGTCAACTCCGGCAGCACCCCGGTCGGATTCGTCAGGATGCCGACCCGATGCCCGGCCAGCTCCCGCCAGCCCGCCTCCGCGCTCACCTGCGCGCCGACCCGGACACCACCACCCTGTCGGCTCGACGTCTGCGGCCGAGGGACACTCGCCGTCGCCGAGGCCGGACCGACGGCGATGGCCGACCCCGCGAGCGCTGCCGCAGTCAGGAAGCCGCGTCTGGCCAGTGAAGTCGTTCCGATTGATCCGCGATCGCCTCGACTCATTCCGGAACCGACCAGGTCAAGCCGTGTCCGAACGGATAACGATCGGTGTCGGGGTTCTCGGGATCCGGCACGGTCACGGCCAATTCGCCGACGGGCGCGATCTCGCCGAGCACGACCTTGGTTAGCGACTCCATCGCCTGCCTGCCGATCGAATGCGTGGCCAACCAGGTGGTCGCCTCGTCGACGTAGGCGGCGTCATAGGGATCGCGGGTGGCGACCGCGACGAGCGGAACCTCGGACTCGGCCAGGCTGCGCACCAGATCGAGCTGGCCGGACTTGCTCTCGTTCCAGGCCGCATTGGTCAGCGCGATGGCCAGGTCGTGATCGGCGGCGCTGTCGACCGCCTCCTCGATCTCGGTCTCACTCGGCGAGGTCGTCGTCGGCAGCTGTTGGACCTCGACTCCGCGTTCGGCCAGTGAGCCCGCCAGAGCGGACAACGCGCTGGCATCGGGGCCGGTGACCAGCACCGATTCGGGGGTCTCCATCGGAAGGAGGTCCGAGTCGTTGCGCAGCGCGACCGTCGTGCGGTCGGTGATCGACTGTGCCGTCGCCAGATGCTCGTCGTTGCCGACCAACTCATCGACCCGGGCGACGTCCACAAGCGGGGTGCTGATGATTCCGCGATTCCACTTCAGCTTCAGGACCCGACGGACGCTCTCCTCGATGCGTTCCTCGGTGAGCTCACCGGAGTGCACGGCCTCGATGACCGCTTCGACGGCGACACCGAGATCCTGCGGCATCAACAGCTGGTCGACGCCCGCCTGCAGCGCGAGCACCGGGATGCGGGCGTCGTCGTGCTGTTCCCGGACGCCCTCCATCTGCAGCGAGTCGGTGCTGATGACGCCCTCGAAACCAAGCTCCCCTCGCAGCAGGCCGGTCAGGATGTCCGGCGAGAGCGTCGCGGGCATCCCCGAGTCGTCGAGCTCGGGGGTCAAGAGGTGGCCGGTCATCACGACGTCGGCGCCCGCCTCGATCGCGGCGGCGAACGGCGGGGCGTCGAGCTCGCGCCATTCCTCGAGGGTGTGGTCGATGGTCGGCAACGATTCGTGACTGTCCTGGTTCGTATCGCCATGCCCGGGAAAATGCTTGATGGCCGAGGAGACCGTCTGCTCCCGACCCGCCGAGTCCTGATAACCCTCTACCTGCGCCGTGACCAGTTGAGAGACCAGTGCCGGGTCCTGGGAGAAGGACCGAACACCGATCACCGGGTTGGCCGGGTCGACGTTCACATCGGCCACCGGGGCGTAGTCCTGATTGATGCCGACCGCCCGGAGTTCCTGACCGGTGATCGCGGCGGCCTCGCGCGCGTCGTCGGCACTGCGGCCTGCGCCCAGCGCCATATTGCCGGGGAACTGTGTGGCGGGTTCACCGAAGCGGGTGACAACGCCCTGTTCCTGGTCGGTGGAGATCACCAGCGGTATCTCGGCACCGGAGGAGAGCGCGGCCTCCTGAAGACCATTGGACAGCTCGGCGACTTGAACCGGGTTCTCGAAGCTGTCGGACCAGTTGAAATAGACCACGCCACCGAGGTGGTAACGCTGCACGACCTCTGCGGGCGTCTCGACACCGAACTCGGTGACGTTGTCGGGATGCGCGCCGTCGGCGGTCGGCCCGTGGGCGTAGGTGACGAAGATCTGGCCGACCTTCTCCTCCAGACTCATTCCGCCGAGCGTCTCGTCGATCCAGGCGTTCATCTGGTCTTCGTCCGATTGGGTGGCCGCGGGTTGCTCCTCCGGCTGATCTTCCTCGACGCCGGGTCTGGTGGGCCCGAGAGTGCTTGAGCCGATCACCACAGCGGTGGTGATCGCGGCGGCGGCGAGCAGATGAACTCTGCGAAGCTTCGGCATCACGGTCTCCCTCGGCAGTCCGGCCTGCCCATCCGAGTGGGGATGGGACCACCCGACGACTTACCGGAAGTCTCTGCAAAGTACCCACGAGTCACACGAAGGGTCAACGATCAGTACACGTATGTTGACCCAGAGTGCGAAATCTGCTGCGTTGTGTTGGCGGCGGTCGTTCGACGGCCCGGTGCCGAACATGGGCGAAGGCGCCCGCTTCTTGTGAAGAGGGCGCCCTCGGCCGATGCGAATATCCTGGTTACCAAGCGTGCAACAAATGTCGTACTTTCGGGGCTAGGCGTCCAGCGTCCTGGCGCAGTCCCTGGTCGACGAAAGCCTCCGCGGCGTGCTGAGCGTGGGTGTCCTGGTATTCGCATACGGAGCTTCTAACAGGGGGAACGCCGCTTCTCTTCCGCGTCGTCCCTGGCCGTATGAAGGTCCGCACCACCCTTTGTAGTCCGTGTCGCCGGTCACAGCAAGGTGCTCGATCGGGTGCACCGGTTCAGGCACCCTCCGCAATAAAGGTGCCGGTAAAAGGTGGTCTAATCACTCGAAAGGGCGCTGGCGTTCGATGCGGACGACTGGTGGGATTCCGCGCTTTGCGGTACCGCTCGGGTAGGCGGGCGAAGGTGACTAACGATTGCGCCGTTGCCGGAATCGGCGCCTGCCGTACCAGGCCACTCCTGCGGCGGCGACCGCGCTGAGCCCGACTGCCGCTGCCGCCGTGACGGTCGTGCTCGATGGAGTGGGGATCCGGCCGCGCAGTGACGTTGTGTGATCGAACGTCAGCATCGGCCAGCCGCGTTGCACGATCTCCTTGCGCAGCGCGCGGTCGGGATTCACGGCTGTCGGGTGGCCGACCGCCTCCAGGAAGGGCAGATCGTTGATCGAATCCGAATACGCGTGCGAGTCCTCCAGCCGGTAGCCGTTGCGCTCCGCGAGTGCGGTCAGCGCGGCGGCCTTCTGCTCGCCATGACAGTAGAAGTCCAGCTCACCGGTGTAGAGGCCGTCCGCGATGGCCATCCGGGTGCCCGCGAAGATCGAGACATCGAGCATCCTGGCGATCGGCTCGACGACCTCCTCGCCGGAGGCGGACACCAGCACGACCTCGTGTCCCTGATCTCGATGGTTGGCGATCAGCTGCGTCGCCTCCTTGTAGACCAGCGGATCGACGACATCGTGCAGCGTCTCCTCCACGATCGCGCGAACCTGGGCGGCGTCCCAGCCCGCACACAGCGAGGTGATGTGCGCCCGCATCCGATCCAGCTGGTCCTCGTCCGCGCCCGCCAGCATCAGGAACTGGGCATAGGTGGACTTCAGCACCGCCCGCCTGTTGATCAGCCCCTGCTGGAAGAACGGTCTGCTGAAGGCGAGGGTGTTCGACTTCGCGATCACCGTTTTGTCCAGGTCGAAGAAGGCTGCGACCCGTGTTGGAGCATCACGCCGATCGACCGTGTTCTGAGCCGTCACATCGTCAGCATAAGCGGCCTCCGGGGGGCACTCGGGCTCCGCCGGAGCGCGGTGGACGCCACCCGGCGCCCTTGCTCGACGCTCTGCTTCGAGGCGGTTTCGGTGAGCTGAGGGAAGCCGCGATGAGTTCGTGATGGAGTCACACGAAAGTGGCCGTGAGAAGTACAGTAATAGCTGTCCGGCCAAGCCGGACGGGTTCAGCTCAACCCCCCGGAGCTGAACTTCGCGCGGCCCCCGCCCCTCCCCCCGGCGGGGGCCGCCCCATTTCCGGGGTGGGCGATTCCCTCGATTCGTAGCGGCAGCCGTCGGACGGTGCCTGCGGTTACCGGGCGCCTGCGTCCTCGTAACCGAGCTTCGGTTCATCCCAATGAGTTCCCTCTGTAGCGGTCCTCCGGTCTTAAATCGGCGACCGCGCCGCGCGCTTCGCGGTCGCGCGAAATCGGGTTGACCTGTGTTGACCTGGTGTTTCTTCGTTGGGATCTCTGGTTTGTCCACAACGCCCTCGGCTGTCCACATGTGGATCTTGATGCTTAGCGATTCGCGCCGAAGCCGGTCACCGTGGTTCTCACCGGCGTCGCCGATCCGTTGCGGCGCCGAGAAGCCGACGAGACCGGGGTTCGAGAGATGAGTACGGAACGAGTGCTGATGTTGGCGCACGACGCCGAGTTGGTGGACGAGCTGTTGCGAATGGCCGCTGCAGCGGAATGCGAAGTCGAACGACCGGCCGACGTCGTGGCCGCCCGAGCCTCATGGCGGAGCGCCACGCTGATCGTGTTGGACGCAGTCGAGCTCCACAATGTCGCCGTTGCCGGGCTATCGCGTCGCGCCGGTGTGCTGGTCGTCTGCACGAGCCCGCCCGGCGAGGACGTGTGGCGAGCTGCAGTCGCACTCGGCGTCGACGCGGTCCTGCTCCTGCCCCGCGACGAAGACCGGCTCGTCGAGGCTCTCGCCGATGCCGCCGAGCGACCAGAGGGCCGAGGCATGGTCTTGGCCGTGCTTGGCGCCAGGGGCGGTGCGGGGGCGTCCGTCTTCGCGGCCGCTCTGGCGAAGGTGTCGGCGGAGCGAGCCGAACGAGTCCTGCTGATCGATGGCGATCCGCTCGGCGGTGGTCTCGACCTGGTGCTCGGCGCCGAGGAACGGTCGGGGCTGCGCTGGTCGGGTCTCGGCGCGGTCGGCGGACGCCTGGCCGCCGCGACACTACGAGCCGCATTGCCCGGTCAAGACGTCGGCAACGGCACCGTGACGATCCTTTCCTGCGACCGTGATCGGCGCAGCGAGCCCACCTCGGAAGCGGTCCACACGGTTGTCACGACCGCTCATCGGGCGGGCGACACCGTGGTCTGCGACCTGCCACGGTCCTTGCCCGACCACGCGGTGGCCACCCTGTCCAAGGTGGACCTGCTCGTCATGGTGATACCGGCCGAGGTGCGGGCCTGCGCGGCGGGCGCCGCACTCCTGGCCAGACTCCGGATTCACGATCCGCCGCTGCAACTGGTCGTCCGAGGGCCCGCGCCGGGCGGCCTCACCACCGCTGATGTCCATCGCGCGCTCGGCGTACCGATCGCCGCCGCGATGCGACCGGAACCGGGGTTGTCGGCAGCCCTCGAACACGGCGGTCTCCGGGTCCGATCGGATGGGCCACTGGCCAAGGCCGCGGCCGCCGTACTCGACCTCGCTCGACGAAACGACCTGAGGAGTTCGTCATGACGGCGCCCGCCGTGGCCGTGCCGACTCGGCAGCCATCACGCGGCGACCTCGAAGCGCACTCCGGATCGCTGCGCCACTTCGGCACCGACGATCGTGCGTCTACCGGTGCTCAATACACGGCGCCATCCGGAACGGATCAGCCGAACCGGATCGATACCGAGCTTGTCGATCGGGTTCGTCGACGGCTCGCCGAGCTGGACACCGTCATCACTCCCACGATCGTGGCGGAGGCGGTGCGCAGCGAGGCGAGCGGGATGCTCGGCGACACCGAGGTCCTCTACGCGTTGCGGCTGCTTCGGGACGAACTGGTTGGCGCGGGACCGTTGGAAGGGCTGCTGAGACAACCCGACGTGACCGACGTCCTGGTGACGGGACCAACGGAGGTATGGGTCGATCGCGGCGCGGGACTGAGCCGGTCGTCGATCCGGTTCGCCGACGAGGCTGCGCTGCGGCGCTTGGCGCACCGGCTCGCCGTAGCCGCCGGTCGTCGACTCGATGACGCCCAGCCCTTCGTCGATGCCTGGTTGCCGACGAACCTGGGAATCGGCGACGTCCGGCTGCACGCCGTCATCCCGCCGGTCGCGGCCTGCGGCACCTGCCTGTCCCTGCGAGTCCTCCGGCCCGCCGTGCACGACTTGGCCACGCTCGGCGCGATGGGCACCTTCGCAGCCGAGGTGGAGGGACTGCTGCGGGCGGTGATCGCAGCGCGGCTCGCGTTCCTGGTGGTGGGTGGCACCGGCTCCGGGAAGAGCACCCTGCTGGCCGCGTTGTTGGGTGCGGTCCCCGATGCCGAACGCATCGTTTGTGTCGAGGATGCGGGCGAACTACGACCACTCCACCCGCATTTCGTCTCCCTGCTGGCGCGGCCACCGAATGTTGAGGGCGCGGGCGCCGTCACCTTGCGCGACCTCGTCCGGCAGGCATTGCGGATGCGTCCCGATCGCCTGGTCGTCGGCGAGGTCCGTGGGTCCGAGATCTGCGACCTTCTCGCGGCATTCAACACCGGCCACGATGGCGGCGCGGGGACGCTTCACGCCAACTCGCCCGCCGAGGTACCCGCCCGGATGGAGGCATTGGCCGCGTTGGGTGGGCTCGACCGCACGGCACTACACAGCCAACTCTCGGCTGCGGTACAGGTCGTGCTGCACATGGCGCGCGGACCCGCAGGCTCCAGACGGCTCGAATCCATCGGATTGCTCGAGCGCGACGGTGAACACGTCCGGGTGGTCGATGCGTGGCGCCGCGACGGCGAGGCCGCTCCCGGTCGCGCCGCGCTGTACCGGCTCCTGCACACGAGAGGAGTTCAGCCGCCATGGTGAGCCTGTTCCTGTTCTCTTGGGGCGCGGCCCTGCTGATGTGGCCGAGTAGCCCCGCGCGTTGGCGACTGCGGTCGATCTGGCCGGTGGCGGCGCCCCGCAGCTCGCTCCGAAGGCTGCCGGGTCCGAGTTTGCTGGTCGCAGCCTCCCTCGGCGCCGGTACGGGCTGGTTGCTCGCCTCGCTGGCGGGAGCGCTGACGGGAGCGGTCGTGGCTATGACCTGCTGGAGTCGGGTCCTGGCACGCAGGCGTTGGCGACGCGGCGTCGACGAGATCCAGAGCTGGGCGGACGCACTGGGGATGATGAGCGCTCAACTGCGGGCGGGCGCATCGCCGTCCTCGGCCGCCACCAGCACGGCTCGTGACGCCGAACCGTCGGTGGCGACGGTGTTGAACTCGGTGGCGAGCACGTCCCGCTTGGGCGGAGATGTGCCTGCCAGGTTAAGGAGTGCGGCAGCCGAACAACCCGCGTCTGCCAAGGCCATCGCCCGGCTCAGCCGAGGATGGACGGCGGCCGAGCAACACGGGATGCCGTTGGCCGAGGTTCTGGATGCGCTCCGAAGGGACCTCGAGTTTCGGGCGAAGTTCGCCAAGGGCCTGCACGCCAGAATGGCGGGTCCTCGGGCAACCGGACTCGTGCTGTCGGTCCTGCCGTTGCTGGGCATCGCACTGGGTGCGGGTGTGGGCGCGGCACCACTTCAGACCCTGCTCGATGGTGGCCTCGGTGGCGTCCTCCTCCTAGTGGGCATCGGACTCGACTGCCTGGGACTGTGGTGGATCGGACGGATCACCGAGGCAGGTGGCTCCGCGCCATGGTGATCGCGTCTTTGCTGCTCGCTGCGGCATTGCTCGTCGCTCCGGGCACCGCCGGGATCCGAAGCAGGCTTGCCTGCCTGTCTCGCGATCCGCAGCCACCACCAGTTCGTGGCGAATGGCGATTGTCTGCGCTGGCGGCCTTCCTGGTCGGCGGTGCCGTGGCGGTGTCGATCAGTCTGCCTGCGGGGCTGGCGGCCGGTGTGTCGAGTTCGGCGGCGATGTGGTGGTTCGGAAAGCGCACCGACCTCGACTCGACGCGTGCTACACCGGAACCCGCGGATCTCGCTGCGGGCTGGGACGTGCTGGCCGCCGCCCTGCGCGCAGGCGCGACGGTTCCGGCCGCACTCCGGATCGCTGCCGAGGAACTGACCGGTCCGACACAGGGCGTCCTACGTCGCGTGGCCGACCTACTCGGCGCAGGCGAGGACGCGGACACGGCCTGGCAGGCAGCGATCGATCACCCACCCACCAGGCAACTGGCACGGGCGGTTCGGCATAGCGCGCAATCGGGCAGCGCGCTGGTCGGGGTGGCCACGCAGCTCGCCGAGTCCGCGCGCACCGGGGCCGCCGACGCATTGGAAGCGCGAACGCAACGCGCGGGGGTCTTGGTCACCGGTCCATTGGGCCTGTGTTTCCTGCCGGCTTTCCTCTGCCTAGGCGTTCTTCCCACGGTTGTGGGCTTGGGCACCGAGTTGCTCGAAACATGGTGACAGATCACGAATCCCGTCGCCGAGAACGAAGCCAACCCGTCTCTCGAGCACATGCTGAGTTGAATGGAGATAACGCGATGTCCGTTCGAGGATTCTCGGCGGCAATGTCCGAGGTTTTCGCCTCGGCCCGCAGACTGACGTCGCGGAAATCGGAACCACTGCCTTCCTGGCATGCCTCGCATTGGATCGGCGAGCCCGGTCCGTCGGCAGGTGGTCGACATCGAGAACGAGCACAGCTGAAACCCGCAGTACGACGACTCCGGCTGTTGGTCGACTCCGATGCGGGAATGAGTACAGCCGAATATGCGATCGGTACCGTTGCTGCGGCCGCACTCGGTGCGCTGCTCTACACCGTGTTGACGGGCGACGGCGTGCTGTCCGCACTGACCGAGATGATTCAACGTGCCCTGACGGTGGATTTCTGATGGTCGGTCTCCACACCTTGCGTTCCGCAGCGTACAGATCGGCCCTGATCGATGCCGACGATCAGGGTGGTGTGACCATCGAGGCTGCCTTCGCGATCTGTTCGCTCCTGGCCGTGTTGATGCTCGGCCTGGGTTCGGGGCTGGCGGTCACCACGCAGATCCGCTGTCTGGACGCCGCAACCGAGGCGGCTCGGCTGTACGCCCGGGGCGCCGACGATTCGGCCGCCGAGGCGGTGCGGCGTATCGCTGGGACGGGGGCCGACATGGACCTGTCGGTCGCCGGTGCCGAATTAACCGTGACGGTGGCCGTACCACTGTCCATGCTGCCCGGTATCCGGTTGAGCAGCACCGCCTGGGCGATGGCCGAGCCAGGGCTCGCGGATGCGGGTCCGGCCGACGCCGCCGGACCGTCCCCCGATTCCCACGAGGGCGGCCCGAGTGACGAGCCATTCGATGCCGGAAAACCGGTCAACGCTGAGAACAACGGCGGCGGAGCGGGTGCAGACGAGGGCAGCGGAGCCGCCGAGGACAGCGGAGCGGGCGGGGGCACTGGAGCGAGCGGGGCCGACGGAACAGACAGCGGCAATGGAGCAGTCGAGGACACCGGAGCCGACGCTCGCAACGGCAACGGTGTGACGGCCTCGGATCGCACGACGAACCCCACCGGCGCGGCCGCACTGAACAGCGAGACGACGGCCGGCCCGGCCGAAGAGGTGAATGCCGATGACCCCGATACCACCGGAGCGGGTCGAGGAGACCGAGGATGAGGACGATCGCGGGGTCGCCACTCCACTGGCCATCACCATGTTGGCGGCGATGTTCGCGACGATCCTCTTCGGTGTTCAGCTCGGCGCGACGGTCCTCACCCGGCATCGGGCCGAGGGCGCCGCCGATCTGGCCGCCCTCGCGGCGGCGGGGCATTGGGCTGCCGGTGAAACAGCCGCCTGTGCTCGCGCTCGGCGGATCACCGATCGGATGGCCGTCCAACTGACGCAGTGCCGAACGACGGGCGTCGATGCCGTCATCGAGGTGCGTTGTGATGTGACCGGGCCGTTGCCGTACACCGGTATCGTCACGGCAAGCGCACGCGCGGGTTGGCGATGACATTCGTCGACGCCCCGAACATCAGGCGTCGAGACGGACGTCATCGAATGAGTAGCGCAACGTAGGTGGCCGGGCCGTCGAACGCGATGAATGGTCGTCGGTCAGCGATAAGCGGTTCGTTCGTCCGCCTTACCTCGGCAGCGATCCTTTTCGGGATAAGCGGGCCCATTCGGGGCGCCTGATCGCCGTAATGCGTTCGCCGTGTACTGCATACCAGTCACCGACGAGCCATTCTGTTGAGCACATCTTGTGTCGTTGAGTAGTGGGCAGGGCATGGTGCGGACAACAACACCACGGAAGGTGCGAGAGATGGACTGGTCGGCTAGTTGGCGAGATGCCTTTCGGATCGAGCTGCGTGCGGAGGCGATCGGGCTGGCAGGGCGGGCTTGGCCGGTCTTCCCCGGCACGTACCTGGACGACTCCCTGCCTGCAGGCAACCAGTGGGTCGGCCGCACCGGCCACGCCGAGCACGGACCGGTTCCGGTGCGCGAGGACTGGCGTGCGCAGCTTCCCGCGACGCTGACCGACAACATGTCCTGGTGGGCTGCCAGGCCCTACAGCCTGCTGCTCGCCACCGGCCTCGGCATCGACGTGATCGAGGTCGACGCAGAACTCGGCCGGGCGGTGGCCGGGGCGCTTCGTCGGACGGGCAGGCTGGTGCCGACTCTGGCGACCCCCGACGGCCGCTGGTTGTTCCTCGTCGAGTCCGGCGCACCGATGCACAGCGAACTCGCGGAGCGCGAGGGCATCCTCCTGCACGCAGCGGACAGCTGGGTTCCGTTGGCGCCGTCGCCGCTGACCCACGGCGTCGTCCACTGGCGAGTGAAGCCCGAGACGTGTGACTGGAACCTGCTGCCCTCCGACGAGGTGCAGGCGATCGTCGCCGAGGTCGCCCTCGGGCTCGACCCCGTACTCGAGGATCAGGACGGCTTGGTCGGCGCCGACCGCTGAGCCACGGGGTTCGGTCTGCTCACCAGCGGATCGACGATCTGCTCGGTGATCGAGTGTTCGACGATCGCACCTTCCGCGATAGCTGCTCTATCCGACCCGCCCATGACCGAGAGCACCGCATCGAGAACCAAGAGAGAGCCGGCCTTGTCCAGCGGTTCGTTGCCGTTTCCACACTTGGGCGACTGAACGCAGGACGGGCAACCGGCCGGGCACGCACAGGCTGAGATCGCCTCCCGCGTGGCGGCCAGCCATGGGATCAGCGCGGCGAACCCGCGATCGGCGAACCCGGCTCCACCCGGGTGTCCGTCGTACACGAGCACCGTTGCTTCACCGGTGTGTTCGTGGAAGGCGGTCGATACGCCGCCGATGTCCCAGCGGTCGCAAGTGGCGAACAACGGCAGGAGGCCGATCGCCGCGTGCTCGGCTGCGTGCAACGCGCCGGGAGTGCGCGCCTGATCCAGTCGGGCGCCCCCCGGCGCGTTGCCGTGCAAGAGGTCATCGCGGATCGAGTACCAGACGGCCCGGGTACGTAGCCGGTGCTCGGGTAGGTCCAGCGCAACCTGGTCCAACACCTGGCCGCTGGGGCTTCGTCGGAGGTAACCGACCACCTGCGAGACAACATCGACCTCGCCGAGACAGGCGGTCACCCCGCCCGGATACGCGTGGCGATCCAGTTCTCGCACCACCGTGATGTCGACCGTCTCGCGTGCGGAGGTCGTCCAATCCGGATCCTCGGCGTGTACCAGGGCGACGCCGTCGGCGAGGTTGAGTTCGTCCACCACGAACGACTCGCCTTGGTGCAGGTAGACCGCACCGGGATGCACGGTGTGACAGGCCGCGATCGGGTCAACGGTGCCCAGCAGTCGGGCGGTGTCACCCTCGACCACCACCACCTGCTCGCCGCCCGCCCCTCGGATGTCCACCTCATGGTGCGGCCGACGCCGGTCCGTCCAATACCAGCCGGTACGTCGGCGTCGGAGCAGCCCATCGGACACCAGACCTGCCACGATCTCTGGGCCGCTGGCGCCCACCAGCTCGGTGGGGCAGTCGTCGGTCAGCGGCAGTTCGGCCGCCGCACAGGCGAGTTGTGGCCGAGCGACATACGGATTCGCCGGGTCGACGACCGCCGCCTCCACCGGCCTGCTCAGCAGCGCTGCTGGATGGTGGACGAGGTAGGTGTCCATCGGATCGTCCCTGGCGACGTAGACGACCAGCGCGCCGTTGCCCTGCCTGCCCGCACGGCCCGCCTGCTGCCAGAACGAGGCCAGCGTTCCCGGATAGCCCGCGATCACCACCGCATCGAGTCCGCTGATGTCGATGCCCAGTTCGAGCGCGTTGGTGGTGGCGACTCCCAGGAGTTCGCCAGCGGACAACGATCGTTCCAGCTCGCGGCGGTCCTCGGCCAGATATCCGGCCCGATAGGCGGCGATTCGTCCTGCGGCGGTCGGGTCCACCTCGGCGACGATTCGCCGGGCCTGCAACGCGGTGGTCTCGGCTCCGCGTCTGGACCGGACGAACGCGAGCGTCCGGGCACCCTGCAGAACCAGGTCGGCCAGTATCCCGGCGGCCTCGGTTCCCGCCGAGCGGCGGATGGGAGCCCCGTGCTCGCCGGTGATCTCGGTGAGCAGCGGCGGTTCCCATAGTGCGACGGTCCGCCCGCCGCGCGGAGACCCGTCCGTCGTCACCGCGACGCAGTCCGTGCCGGTGAGCCGGGCGGCGAAGAGCTCCGGTTCGGCCACGGTGGCCGAGGCCAGGATAAACACCGGGTCGGCGCCGTAGTGACGGGCCACCCGCCGCAACCGCCGGAGCAGTAGCGAGACGTGTGAGCCGAACAGGCCGCGATACGCGTGGCACTCGTCCACCACGATGTAGCGGAGTCGCCGGAACATCCGCGCCCAGCGTTCATGCTGCGGAAGGACCCCTCGGTGCAGCATGTCGGGGTTGGTGAACAACCAGCGTGCATGCGCCCGTGCCCAGTCCCGTTCGACCTGTGCGGTGTCGCCGTCGTAGCGGGCGGCGGCGATCTCATCGAAGCCCAGCGCCCGTACCGCGCGAAGTTGGTCGGAGCCGAGGGCCTTGGTCGGCGCGAGGTAGAGCGCGGTCGCCTTGGTGTCCTCGAGCAGTCGGGACACCACGGGCAACTGATAGGCCAGGGATTTCCCGGACGCCGTTCCGGTGGCTACCACGACGTTGTCGCCTGCCCACGCGGCTTCGGCCGCAGCATGTTGATGGATCCACGGCCGGGGGACACCACTGCGGCCCAGCGCGTCGGTGAGGGCGGGCGGAACCCAACTCGGCCAGCTGGCCGTGTGTTCGGGGCGATCCGGCAGTTCCGCGATATGGGTCAGCGGCAAATCCTGACTCGGGATCCCCTCGGTAACCCGATCCAGTAAGGCGCGGCCGCGATCACCCTCCGTCATATAGCAACCCTCGCACAGTGCTGAGAGCAACCGATTTCGGGCTGACCGGAGCTTGATCGATCTCGTGATCGTATCCGAAGTGAGCTGCACGCCACACCGTGAGTTCGGACACGCTGCCCGGGAATAGACTGCCCGCCTTCCCGTGCGTAGTCAGTCGAATCGCGCTTGTGACCGGATCTCGGGACCGAGCACTGTCAGTGGGTGGCCGACCACCGCACGGGAGGGACGTGGTCGTCCCCGTGGCGGCTCGGAACAACAGCAGCAAACCAACCAGGAGGACGGATGTCCCGGCTCAACCTCGCCCAGGTCAACTGGGCGCAGGGCCTCGAGCTCTCCGGGGGGGACTACGGCGTGGTCGCCGTGGTCGCCGTGGTCGCTCTGGCTGCCCTGCTCGTCGGATATGTCCTACTACGGGAGGTGCTGGCCGCAGGCCAGGGCAGCCCGAAGATGCAGGACATCGCCCGAGCAGTGCAAGAGGGCGCGTCGGCCTACCTCAACCGGCAGTTCCGCACGCTCGGTGTCTTCGTCGTTATCGTGTTCGTGCTTCTCTTCGCACTCCCTGCCGAGGATGCGGGGGAACGGATCGGTCGATCCCTGTTCTTCCTCGTCGGCGCGGCATTCTCCGCCGGAATCGGCTATCTCGGCATGTGGCTGTCCACCAGGGCGAACGTCCGAGTGGCTGCCGCTGCGGGACAGCCGGGCGGCCGGGAGATCGCCACCAGAATCGCCTTCCGCACCGGTGGCGTGGTGGGCATGGCCACCATCGGTCTGGGTCTCTTCGGTGCGGCGCTGGTCGTCATGGTCTACGCGGGGCAGGCACCGAAGGTATTGGAGGGTTTCGGCTTCGGTGCGGCTTTGCTCGCCATGTTCATGCGAGTCGGCGGCGGGATCTTCACCAAGGCGGCCGATGTGGGCGCCGACCTGGTGGGCAAGGTCGAACAGAACATTCCAGAGGATGACCCGCGCAACGCGGCGACCATCGCCGACAACGTGGGCGACAACGTCGGCGACTGCGCAGGCATGGCGGCCGACCTGTTCGAGTCCTACGCCGTGATGCTCGTGGCGTCGCTGATTCTGGGTAGCGCGGCCTTCGGCGTCTCGGGTCTGCTCTTCCCGCTGATCGTTCCGGCGATCGGGGTGGTCACCGCGATCATCGGCGTCTACATCACCAGCGCCAAGCAAGGTGAGAACGGACTCCGCGCGATCAACAGGGCATTCTACATTTCTGCGGGGATCTCCGCCGTGCTCTGCACCATCGCGGCGTTCGTCTACCTGCCCGGCACCTTCGCGGAGTTGGGCGGCGGCCAGTCCGGCGTCGAGGGCAGCCCGGCGGTCATCGCCGCCGTCGCCGTCATCATCGGCATCGTCCTGGCGGGCGTGATCCTCTGGCTCACCGGCTACTTCACCGGCACCGAGCACCGACCGGTCAAGGACGTCGGCAAGAGTTCGCTCACCGGCGCGGCGACGGTGATCCTGTCGGGTATCTCGGTCGGTTTCGAGTCGGCGGTGTACACGGCGCTGGTCATCGGTGGTGCCGTCTACGGCGCGTTCTTGCTGTCGGGCTCGATCGCGGTCTCGCTGTTCGCGGTGGCGTTGGCGGGCTGCGGTCTGCTTACCACGGTCGGCGTCATCGTCGCGATGGACACGTTCGGGCCGGTCAGCGACAACGCGCAGGGCATCGCCGAGATGTCGGGCGAATTGGAGCCCGAGGGCGCTCGGATCCTGACCGACCTCGACGCGGTCGGCAACACCACGAAGGCGATCACCAAGGGCATCGCGATCGCGACAGCCGTCTTGGCGGCGACCGCCTTGTTCGGGTCCTACACCGACGCCATCGCCAACACGATGCGGTCGTTGGGCGAGGCCGTCGATATGAACCAGTTCCTCGTATACGGACCCGGCACATTGGTCGGTTTGATCGTGGGCGCCGCCGTGGTGTTCATGTTCTCCGGCCTTGCCGTCAACGCCGTGTCGAGGGCGGCGGGTGCGGTCGTCTACGAGGTGCGCAAGCAGTTCAGGAGCGACCCGGGGATCATGGCGGGCACCACGCGACCCCAGTACGGGCGTGTGGTCGACATCTGCACCAAGGATTCGCTGCGCGAGCTGGCCACCCCCGGCTTGTTGGCGATCCTGGCCCCCATCGCCGTCGGTTTCGGACTGGGCGTCGGACCGCTGGCGGGCTACCTGGCCGGTGCGATCGGCGCCGGTACGTTGATGGCCGTCTTCCTCGCGAACGCGGGCGGTTCCTGGGACAACGCCAAGAAACTCGTCGAGGACGGGCATCACGGCGGCAAGGGTTCCGGCGCCCATGAGGCGACCGTCATCGGTGACACGGTCGGTGATCCCTTCAAGGACACCGCAGGTCCGGCCATCAACCCGCTGTTGAAGGTGATGAACCTGGTCGCGGTGCTCATCGCGCCCGCGATCGTGACCTTCTCGGTCGGTCCGGACGCCTCTCCGGTCATTCGCGCGTCCATCGCGGTGGTCGCCACCGGAATCATCGTCGTCGCCGTGGTGCTGTCCAAGCGCCGCTCGACCATGATCGGCGACGAGGAGGAGAGCGAGCCGCAGCAGGCGGTTCCCACCAGCGGCGTCGCGTCCTGACGGGAAGACAACCTGATCGACGCCCACGCCTGGACGGCCCGCTTCGAGTTCGCTCGGGGCGGGCCGCCTTCGTTGCCTGCGGTACGGATGTGAACACCTAACGTGACCAACCGGGTGCTGCGGGTTCTCAATCTCGAACGGCTGTTCTACCCTGTCGGCGTGGCGCAGGCCCAGTTGTCCTTCTTCTCTTCGGAAGCTCGGCCGCCCCGGGTCGACGACCTCGGTGGTCTCTTGTGCGCGCAAGGTCAAGCCGTCGGCTTCGGCCACGGCACGGCGGCGCGGATCTCGGTGATCACCGAGGATGCGTGGCGGGTGCGGGAGTTGCGCAACCTCTGTCTGGCCCGAGGCGTCGATGTGGAACTGGCCAGGTCCGACGAGGGCTATCCGCTGTTGCGCACGGCTTTCCGAACCGACCTCGCCGCCTTGGCCGCCCGCTGGTTGCGGGGTGCGATGAAATCGGTGCCCGCGGGTCTGGAGCTACACGGCCCGGCCTTGCGGATCTGGGCGGCGGCGGCAGGCCGGATGGACGGCAGCGGGTTCCTGCTCGGCCTCGATCCACGGGCGCCGGACACACACGGTCCCATCGCCGAGGCGCTCGCCCGCAGCGGACTGCCCGCAGCGGCGCTCGGTGCGCGGGCAGGCGGTCCGGCACTGCGCGTCACCGGAAGGCGGCGGATAGCACGGCTGGCCGAGCTCGTCGGCGCCGCACCCACCGGAGTGGGCGATGCGGATGAGGTGCTGCGTTGCTGGCCGTCCCCATGAGAAGGTGAATCACTCCGCGTGTGCGACTACCTTCGGTGGCGGGGGTGAGGAGTCACCGACAGTAGCGCTGGAACATGCTGTACCTCACGCCCGTTGAACATCCGAAGCAGTGCCGAACCGGTACCGGTACGTCACCCTGGGCAGCGGTGAGAGTGCTTGTCGGTGCACACTGGCGAGTCCGAGGCTTGAGAACGAGCACGGTAGGCGGGTCGCACGGATCGGCCGTCTGGGGAGAGAGCGGGAGAGCGTGGCAGGGTCGACACAGGCGAGGAAGGGTGGCGCCGACGGCTCCGGGGGTCGTCGGCTGGTGATCGTCGAGTCGCCTGCGAAGGCGCGCAAGATCTCCTCCTATCTCGGTGGCGGTTTCGTCGTCGAATCCTCGCGAGGTCACATCCGCGACCTGCCGCGTGGCGCTGCCGATGTCCCCACGAAGTACAAGGGGCAGTCATGGGCGCGGCTCGGCGTCGACGTCGACAACGACTTCGAACCGCTCTACATCGTCACGCCGGACAAGAAGTCCACGGTCAGTGAACTCAAGGACGCTCTGAAGGACGTCGACGAGCTCTATCTCGCGACGGATGGCGACCGCGAGGGCGAGGCGATCGCCTGGCACCTCTTGCAGGCGTTGAAGCCGAAGGTCCCGGTCCGGCGAATGGTCTTCCACGAGATCACCGAGTCCGCCATCCGGGCGGCGGCGGAGAATCCCCGCGATCTCGACCAGTACCTGGTCGACGCGCAGGAGACCCGCCGCATCCTCGACCGCCTCTACGGCTACGAGGTCAGCCCGGTGCTGTGGAAGAAGGTGATGCCGAAACTGTCCGCGGGCCGGGTGCAGTCGGTGGCCACCAGGGTCGTGGTGGAGCGGGAGCGGGAACGACTCCGGTTCGTCTCGGCCTCGTACTGGGATGTCGCGGCGATCCTGGACGGCGGCGAGTCGGTCACGCCGCGCACCTTCGCGTCGCGGCTGGTCGCCGTCGATGGCGAACGGGTCGCCACCGGTCGTGACTTCGGTCCCGATGGAGTGGTGCGCTCCCAGGACATCCGAGTGCTCGATGAGACGGCCGCCCGCGCGTTGGCCTCCGGGCTGGCCGATGCCCCGTTGCGGGTCGCGGCGGTCGACGAGAAGCCTTACACCCGCAAGCCCTATGCCCCGTTCATGACCTCCACGTTGCAGCAGGAGGCGGGCCGCAAGCTGCGGTTCTCGGCAGAGCGGACGATGCGCACGGCGCAGCGCCTCTACGAGAACGGCTACATCACCTATATGCGTACCGACTCCACCACCCTGTCGGATACGGCGATCTCGGCGGCGATCTCGCAGGCCACCGAGTTGTATGGCGCGCAGTACGTGTCGCCGAAGCCCCGGCAGTACACCCGGAAGGTCAAGAACGCCCAGGAGGCGCACGAGGCCATCCGCCCGGCGGGCGAGGTCTTCCGGACGCCCGGCGCGGTGGCCTCGGAGCTGGAGACGGACGAGTTCCGGCTGTACGAGTTGATCTGGCAGCGCACCATCGCCTCGCAGATGGCCGATGCCAAGGGCACCACCATGAGCGTGCGGATCGTGGGTTCCGCAGCCACTGGCGAGGAGTGCACCTTCGCCTCCTCTGGCCGCACGATCACCTTCGCGGGCTTCCTCAAGGCCTATGTCGAATCGGTTGACTCCGAGGCGGGCGGCGAGGCCGACGACGCGGAGCGCAGGTTGCCGGTCCTGACCGTCGACCAGCGGGTGACCGCTGGCGAGCTGACGCCGGAGGGACACAGCACCAACCCGCCGCCGAGGTACACCGAGGCCAGCCTGGTCAAGACGCTCGAAGAGCTCGGTATCGGCAGGCCGTCCACCTACGCGTCGATCATCAGCACGGTGCAGGACCGGGGCTACGTGTGGAAGAAGGGCTCGGCGCTGGTGCCGTCCTGGGTCGCCTTCGCCGTCGTCACGCTGTTGGAGCGGCATTTCGGCAGGCTGGTCGACTACGACTTCACCGCAGCCCTGGAAGACGAGCTCGACGGCATCGCGGCGGGACGACAGGACCGCACCAGCTGGCTGTCCGGCTTCTACTTCGGCGGCGACATCGGCCCGGAGGACTCGATCGGCCGAGCCGGCGGGCTGAAGAAACTGGTGGGCTCCAGCGTCGAGCAGATTGACGCGCGCGAGGTCAACTCAATCCCGATGTTCGCCGATCTCGAAGGCCGGACCGTGGTCGTCCGGGTCGGGCGCTATGGCCCGTACCTGGAGCGCACCACCGCGACCGACGGCGAGAACGTCGAGCAGCAGCGGGCGAACCTGCCGGATGCGCTGCCGCCCGACGAGTTGACGCAGGAACTCGCCGAGAAGCTGTTCGCCACCCCGATGGAGGGCCGGTCGCTGGGCACCGATCCCACCAGCGGCCACGAGATCGTCGCCAAGGACGGCCGATACGGGCCTTATGTGACCGAGCTGCTGCCCGAGGACGCCAAGGGCAAGCCCCGGACCGGGTCACTGCTCAAGACGATGTCACTGGAGACGGTGTCGTTGGCGGAGGCGCTCAAGCTGCTCTCGCTGCCGAGGCTGGTGGGCAAGGACCCCGAGTCCGGTGATGAGATCACCGCGCAGAACGGGCGATACGGCCCGTATCTGAAGCGGGGGACCGACTCCCGGTCGTTGGAGACCGAGGAGCAACTGTTCACGGTCACCTTGGACGAGGCCCTGAAGATCTACGCACAGCCGAAGAAGCGGGGTCGGTCGGCCACCGCTGCTCCGCCGCTGCGGGAGCTGGGCAACGATCCGGCGAGCGAGAAGCCGATGGTGATCAAGGACGGTCGCTTCGGCCCGTACGTGACCGATGGAGAGACCAACGCCTCGCTTCGCAAGGGTGACTCGGTGGAGACCGTGACCGACGAGCGCGCGAGTGAACTGCTGGCCGAGCGGCGAGCGAAGGTCGGTACGACGAAGAAGCCGAAGCGCAAGGCCCCGGCGAAGACGGCGAGCAAGTCCACCGCCACGAAGTCGACTGCGGCCAAGCCCGCTGCGACCAAGTCCACGAAGAAGCCCACGACGAAGGCGCCGACGAAGGGTTCGACGAGGAACTCCGGGTGAGCTCCGGCCGGGTCACACCGGCCGGAGCTGCGTTGATCGTCTTCTCCGGCGAGTCCGCGTAGCGTGGTGGCGTAGCGCCAGTGCGGCAGCCGAGCCAGGAGCCGATTGCGATGAGTTTCGACGCCCTGTCCGGTGTGGACGGCACTCAATCCCTTCCGTCGCCGAGGTGGTACCCGGATGCCCTCTGTCCTGGACATGCCACCGTTGCCGAAGACCGCCCGAAGCGGACTGCCGTCCTGGTGCCTGTGGTTCCGGCTGTCGCCTTCGTGCCCGAACCCATCTCGGCGCCGACCGCTGCCGTGGCGGTCCCCAAGCGGGCGGGCCCGCCTGCCGTGCGGCAGCGGCCCATCCCTCGGCATCGACACATCGAGGCTCGGATGAGCCAGTCGAACGAGCAGTTCCTCAGCCGGATGTCGCAGCTGATGCCGGAGCAGGCTCGCGAACCGATCGGTTGGCTTCTACTCTGCCTGCTCGCGATGGTGATCATCATTGGCGTGGTGATGTTGATGCTGTTCGGGGGTTGAGATCACTCCGACGAATGCGCCGGTAGCGCAATTTTCGATCAGCGAACGAACGACTGTTCTCGGGCGTAAGACAATTTCTTCCCGATGTCTTGGAACAGACGTCGAACCGACGACAGGGCAAACTCTGCTTACCCTCCGCGTCGGTGATCGGGGCTGCCCTCGGGATGCATATCAGACTTCTGTGAGGTACGGCGGGTTCTCGGGGAATTCGCGGGCGCCGACGGATACTGTGTGTCAGGTTGCTCGCACGTCCGTGGCGCGGCGACCCAAATGAGAGCGAACGATTAGCAAGATCAACTAATCCGGCTAGGCTTGCCGCGTTCTATGGCGCAGATGCGGAAAACTTGGAGGTGGTCAGGATCAGCGGGAACTCGACGGAGGCCTCGGCCGACGGCGTACCGCAGTCCTCGATTGCCGGTGCATCCACAGTTCGTCGGGTGCGCGGTGTGCTCGCGATTCCTGCTTTCCGCAGACTGTGGATAGTCTCGGCGATCTGCAGCATGGGCGACTGGCTCGCCCTGTTGGCGCAGACCGCCCTGGCGACTCACCTCACCGAGAGCTATACGGCCCAGAGCTTCGCCTTCGGCGGTGTGGTGGCGATGAAGCTGCTGCCCGCGATGTTGCTGGCTCCGCTGGCCGGTGCGCTCGCGGACCGGTTCGACCGTCGCAAGGTGATGGTCACCTGCGATGTCCTGCGCGCGGCCATCATGCTGTCCATCCCGATCGTCGGCGAGTTGTGGTGGCTGTTCGTCGCGATCTTCCTGATCGAGCTCTGCTCGCTGTTCTGGATTCCCGCCAAGGAGTCCTCGATCCCGAACCTGCTGCGCCGTTCGGATCAGGTCGAGACCGCGAACCAGCTGAGCCTGGCGATGACCTACGGCGTCTCGGTGATCACCGCGACCGGCGTCTTCACCCTGCTCTCCTCGGTGGGCACGCTGTTCAACCTCTCGTTGGACCCGACCACCACCGTCTACACGGCCCTGTTCATCAACGGCTTGGCCTTCCTCACCTCTGCTCTCGTCGTCGCCACCCGGATCCCCGAGATCTCCGGCAGGCCCGGCCGCAAGCCGGAGCCCGCACCCGAGCCCGAGGTCACGCGCGCGGAGCCGGGCAGCGTCGCGGCACAACCCGCGTCGAAGCCCGGCCTGTTCCGGATGCTGCGAGACGGCATTCAGTTCATCGGCACCACGCCACTGATCCGAGGTCTGGTGATCGGCATCGTCGGCGCGATGGCCGCGGCGGGTGCCGTGGTCGGGACGTCGAAGCTCTATTCGCAGAGCCTCTCGGCGGGCGATGCCGGTTACGGGATGCTGTTCAGCGCGGTGTTCATCGGATTGGCCCTGGGGATGGCCGTCTCGCCGAAGCTGGCGCAACGGGTTCCGCACAATCGGTTGTTCGGCAGCGCCATCGTCTGTGCCGGGCTGGCCCTGATCCCGGTGGCCATCGCGCCGCACCTCGGCATCGCGCTCGCGGTGATCCCACTCGTCGGAGCGTCGGCGGGCGTTGCCTTCCTCACCGGCTTGACCATCGTCGGAACTCAGGTCGAGGACGAGATCCGCGGCCGGACGGTGGCCGTCGTCCAATCGCTGTTGCGCATCGTCATGTTCGCCTCGTTGACCTTCGTCCCGGTGCTGATCGGCATCGTCGGACAGCGGACCTTCGAGTTCTTCGGGACCGAGGTCCAGGTCGATGCGACTCGGCCGATCCTGTTCGGCGCCAGCCTCGTCGCGGTTCTGCTCGGCGTACTGGCCTATCGGCAGATGGACGATCGACTGGATCAACCGATCATGGCCGATCTGCGTGCGGCCTTCCGCAGCGGCGGTCGACACAGCGGCGGCGGACTGTTGATCACCATCGAGGCCGATGCGGCGATCGACACCGCAACACAGACTCGACACCTCACCCACTGGCTCCGGTCGTTCGACAACAACGTGGTCCTGGCCAACGACCCGGCCCTGGACGAGGGTCGCCTCGGCCGGATGCTCGGTTCGGTGGAGCTCACCGGTTCGCGCGCCCATGCCCTGGTCGCGGCCGCTGTTCGCAGCGATGTCGTCGAGCAGGTGATCCGTCCCGCACTGGACTCCGGTGCGGTGGTGGTGATGGAACGCTATGTGGACAGCCCGCTCGCGCACTTCGGCGCGTCCGGCGGGCTCGAGCAACGCGACCTCGAGGGCCTGGCGGATTGGGCCACCGGCAAGTTGCGGGCGGATCTCACGGTGTTGCTCGATCGCGACCCGGCGCAGCTCGGCACGAGCAGCCCCACCGAACAGTTGGGTGCGGATCACCAGTGGCGGGTGAAGAACCTGCTCGCCGAGATGGCCGCCGCCAACCCGGAGCGGTATGTGGTCGTCGAGGCCGATGGATCGGAAGAGGAGATTGCGGCTCGGGTTCGGGAGGCATTGCTGCCGCTGCTGCGGGCCAAGCGCCGCATCGGCCGGGTCCCCGAATACGACGTGGCGAATGTGACCACCGGTCCGATCGTCGACTGAGGCGGACACTCCGGCGGCCTCGGACCACCATCCGAGGCGCAGCGCACGTCGTTGTCGGGCCGCCCCGGATAATGGGCTGGTCGGGGCCGGTTCGAGGCGGGCCCGCCGTAGGCTCGGCGAGTAGGGTCGCGGACGTTTACGCAGCGGAGGACGGGGTGTGTCGGTGCTGACCGAGGATGAGATCGCGAACGCACCCGATTCCGGGGTGTGGGCCGAGCTGATCGGGCAGCCCGAGGTCGCGATCGAACTGGTCTCGGCAGCCAGGGCGGCTGCGGACCAGGTGGCCGGGCGTGAGACGCAACCCGGCGCCATGACCCACGCCTGGCTTTTCAGCGGCCCGCCCGGTTCGGGTTGCGCAACGGTGGCCCGGGCCTTCGCGGCGGCCCTGCAATGCATCGGTGGGGGAGACCCGCCCGGTTGTGGGGAATGCGCGGGCTGCCGAACAGTTGCGGCCGGAACCCATGCCGATCTTCGCTTGGTGGCCCCCGAGGGCCTGTCGATCTCGGTCGCGGAGATGCGCGGTCTGGTGCAGACCGCTGCCCGCCGGCCGACCGGCGGCCGCTGGCAGGTGGTCGTGGTCGCCGATGCGGATCGGTTGACCGAGGGCGCTGCCAACGCGTTGCTCAAGGCGGTGGAAGAGCCTGCGGCCCGCACGGTGTTCCTGTTGTGTGCGCCGTCGGATCACCCGGAAGACGTGTCGGTGACCATTCGTTCCCGGTGCCGCAGCGTGCATCTTCGAACGCCACCGCCTGCCGCAGTGGAGCGAATGCTGCGCCATCACGACGGCGTCGATGCGCAGACCGCAGCCTGGGCGGCCTCGGTCGGCGGTGGCCATCTCGACCGGGCTCGCCGCCTGGCCACCGACTCCGATGCACGCGCCCGCCGCGAATCGGTGCTGTCGATCCCGCTCGGCCTGCGACAGGCCTCTGATGTCTTCCGCTGTGCGGACGAGCTGGTGAAGGCGGCGGAGTCCGAGGCAGGCGCCGCCAACGAGGCCCGTAACGAGAACGAGAAGGAAGAACTGCGGACCGCGATGGGCGGCGGCGGTACCGGCAAGGGAACGGCAGCGGCAGGCCGTGGCGCCAATGCCGCGATCCGCGAGTTGGAGAAGCGTCAGAAGTCCCGGGCCACCCGGATGCAGCGCGATTCCCTCGATCAGGCACTCATCGACCTGGCAGGCTTCTATCGGGATGTGCTCGTCGCCGCTAGCGGTGCGACGACCACACTGAACCATCCGGACCGCGCCGCAGACATCCGACAGGCCGCCGCATCCTGGACGCCGGAGTCGACTCTGCGCAGACTGGAATCGGTGCTGGCCTGCCGCACCGCACTGACGCGCAACGTGAAGCCGAGGATCGCCGTCGAGGCCATGGTCACCACGCTCCGACTCGGTTGATCCGCATGGACGAGGCCCGTGACAGCCGGGTGCTCGCGGCCAGCTACACTGTCAGTGCTTCGCCGCCTTAGCTCAGTCGGCCAGAGCAACGCACTCGTAATGCGTAGGTCAAGGGTTCGATTCCCTTAGGCGGCTCCAGCAGTGACCAGGCCCTTCCCGGTATTCGGGAAGGGCCTGTGTCGTGCAGGGTTGCAGTTTGGGTTGCATTTGCGTTTGCTACTCGGCCCAGAGGGCGGAGCCCATCAGCTCGGCCGCGTCCCGGGTCATCTGGCTACTGACGTGCGTGTAGCCCTCGGTGGTGCGCACGTCGGAGTGACCGAGAATCGCTTGGATCGTACGGACGTGCACGCCCTGTTCCGCTAACAGCGTCCCTGCCGTGTGCCGGGCATCGTGCGGGCGGACGTAGCGAACGCCTGCCGCCCGCAGCAGCTCGCCCCACTCCTCCCAATCCTTCCGATGATCGATCGGTCGGCCGTTCGGCTGGCAGAAGACGAGGTCCCAGTCCTCCCACGTTGAGCCTGCTGTCTGTCGTTCCGTCTGTTGCCGGGTGCGTTGTCGCCGTAACAGGGCGACCAACGGACCGGGCAGTGTGATCGTCCGCCGTCCCGTGCCCTTTGGCTTCCGGAACACCACACCGCCGCCATGCCGATCGGGGCAGTGTCGAGCGTGACTCACGCAGCCAGGCGGACAGGGCCGGGGGCACTTGCCCTTGTGCGTGGCGCACTTCCGCTTGCACGACTTCTTGTGGAAGGCCGATCCACAAGCGTGCGCGTCCGTACAGCCGTGCCGCCAGGTGTTGCGCTGTGCCTGCCACCAGATCCGCACGTCGCCGGTCTCCAGATCGACGTACTGCCACCGCAGCCCCAACACCTCACCCTGCCGTAGGCCACACGCCAGCCCAACAGACCATCGAGCGCCGTTCCGTCTACCCGCACAGGCGGCGAGAACATTGCGCGATTCGCCACGGCTCAGATGTTGTTGCTCCACCCGTTCTGCCGTCGGTGGGTCGATCAACTCGGCCACGTTGCGGGCGACCTTCCCGCGTCGAACTGCGATCTTCAGCGCCCGAGAAAGGATGCGATGCACCTTGAGGACGTGCGACGGTGCCAACTTCGCCCGGAACATGCTCCCGTACATCGCGTCCAGGTGCTCCGCCTCCAGCCGATCAAGGCGATGTTGGCCGAGGAGAGGAATGATCCAGTTGCGCGTCTTCGACCAGTAATCGTCGTAGGTGCGAGGCGCCACCTTCTGCACGGCGATCGTGTCGAGGTAGACCGTCATCCAGTCTTGAACCGTGGGCGAACGACCGGCTTTCCGCGACTTTCCGGCATCACGCTGTTTCTCCAGCGCCTGCACCGCCTGAGTTGCGCTCTTCTCTGTCTTCCTCTTGACGTGCCTACGGTCGAGCGAGCCGTCTTGCTTCACGCCGACCGTGACCCAGCCGTGCCACAACTTATCCGCACCGAGATAGATGGATGATCGCCCATTCGGCTTCCGCGTGCGTTGCTCTTCCATCACGCCGCCTCCGCCTGCTCGGATTCCAAGGAATGCAGGAACTCGGCCAACGCAGCACGGGGAACCCGACGACTGCCGCCGATCCGCACCGACCGAAGCTCACCCGAATTGATCAGCCCGAACGTTCGAGTACGGCCAATGCTCAAGATCGCCGCCGCTTCTTCGACTCGATACAACAACTTGTCCATCTGTTCCCCCAGGTCATCAGGCTGCGATAGGAGTTGCCGAAAGATGTGGTTCGCCGCCTGGTGGTGGTTGTGCTGCTTGGAGTGCTCGGT